>CAYQJN010000006.1:0-41054 GCA_964417845.1 uncultured Isosphaeraceae bacterium | reverse complement strand
GTCTATGGCCCATGGGGCCGCCCGGACATGGCGCTCTTCAAGTTCACCAAGGCGATTCTCGAAGGCCGCGCGATCGACATCTTCAACCACGGAAACCACGAACGCGACTTCACGTATGTCGATGACATCGTCGAAGGCGTCGTCCGGGCGGTGGATCGAGTCGCCGAGCCCGATCCGGCCTATGACTCCGCCAATCCGGATCCCTCGCGGAGCCACGCCCCGTGGCGGGTGTACAACATCGGCAATGGCTCGCCGGTCAATCTGATGCGATTCATCGAGGTGCTCGAAGCCAGACTCGGACGCACCGCCACCAAGAACATGCTCCCGATGCAGCCCGGGGACGTGGTCGCGACGTGGGCCGACACGACCGACCTTGAGCGAGATCTGGGCTATCGACCCACGACGCCGATCGAGGAAGGGGTCAACCGCTTCGTTGACTGGTATCTGGAGTACTACGCGCCGATCGGTGCGGATCACGATTCTGCCTGAGCGCCTCGCTCAGGATCAGGAATCCTCCCACGCCCGCATCGGACGATGGACACCTCGAAGTGTGCCCTCGGCCCGTACAAGAAGATCCGCCCACGCCTCAATCTCGAAATCAATGACGGCCACGGCGGCGGTGGGCATTTCTTCATGCGCTCTGGAGAATGCGTGCACCGCGCTTGTCACGCCGGGATTGTGCGCGACGAGCAGGACACATCGTGACTCACCCGCCAAACATGCCAGCGCCTCTGTAATGTCGTCAACTGAAGGCAGATAGAGCGAAGAGTCGAGCGTCAGTGAGGCCCCCGCGGCAATTGCCTCGTGCACCATCTCCGCGGTCGTTCGCGCCCTGACGGCAGTCGAGGCGAGCACCAGGTCCGGCACCAGGTCCAGGTCCGCCAGCCGATTGGCCATGGTGGGAGCGTCGCGGAGTCCACGCTTGTTGAGTGGTCGATCGTGATCATCAACCGCGTGCGTCCAGGACGACTTCGCGTGTCGCATCAACAGGAGTGTCCGAGGGTTCACTCCTGATCCTCGATAGCCGTTTGCCGAAGGATCGAGCCAAGCGTGTGCACGGTGATCCGCATGCGTTCCGAAGACGGGAGTGCCGATCGCCCCTTCCGAAGCACGTCCACAATGCCCGCATCCAATCCGACCGCGTGCACTGCACCGATCGGACCATCGAGCGTCCCCCGTAGCGCACTGCCCGCACCACGTCGATCCCGCTTGATCAGCCAACCATGCCGTTGGCCATCATCCGACTCCGCCACCAGATCGAACGCGCTGCGCCTGGGTGTTCGAACTCGCCACCCCTGCAGTCGAAGCGCTCTGGCAATCCGGCGGGTCAGCCATTCGACATCCTGATGCGCTCCCTGTAGCAGCGAGAGTGGACCACCGATGGCCGCAGCAAGTGCCGGGGTCGGAATCCACACGACAACTCGACCAATACGAACGATGTCGATCATGCCGCTTTCGGAAAGCCGCCGCCCCGTTGACCGCGTCAACGAAGGCGAGATGTGAACGCGCCGACCGGTCTCCGACGCCGTCCGCCACGGTGCTTCGAGAAGCGCCATTCCAGCGATCCGCTCCACGCCGCCGATCGCGGGCTTTTCCCCTGTGGGCTCTTCGCGGACCCGCAACTCCCGAATCGCGGTAGACCGCGCCTTGGTATCCGCCATGGCGTCGACCTGCGCTCGCATGGCGTCACGACGCAGCGTCGCGAACGTCCCAAGGCGTTCCGGACCATCTTCAGGCGCGTCCTCTGGCGCCGAAGAACGCTGCCACGTGCCGTCCGCCTGCAGATTCCAGGCGTCTCGACCATCACGCAGGTTGACCGTCAGTATTCGGTTGAGCCGCTTTCTGGACTCTCGATCCTGAATGGGCGTCACGACTTCTACCCGCTGCGAGAGATTGCGCTTCATCCAGTCTGCCGATCCAATGAACCAGTCTCCTAGGAGCGCGTCAGACGAACCTGCGGCAAAGTGGAAAATGCGCGCGTGCTCAAGAAAGTCGCCAATGACCGATCTGATACGGACGTTCTCGGTCATTCCGGGAACGCCGGCCCTCAGGCAGCAAAAGCCCCGCACGATGAGATCCACCGGAACGCCGGCCTGAGACGCTGCGATGATCGCCCGCATCATGTCCGGATCCTCAAGTTGGTTCATCTTGGCGATGATGCGTGCAGGACGACCGTGCTCAACGTGTTCAATCTCTCGCTCAATGCAACTGAGCAGCGTGGACTTCATCGTGACTGGCGCCACGAGCAGACGCTCGTACTCCCGGTGCCTTGATCGTCCAGTGAGGTAATTGAACACCTGAAGAATGTCCTCGGTGATCTCCTTATCACACGTGAGGAGTCCGCAATCGCTGTAGAGATTGGCGGTGCCGGGGTGATAGTTTCCGGTTCCGATGTGCGCATAGGCGCGGTAGACGCCACCCTCTCTTCGAATCACAAGCGAACATTTGGCGTGCGTCTTGAGACCCACAACGCCGTATGCCACATGAACACCGTGCTTTTCAAGTGTTCGCGTGAGTTGGAGGTTGCGATGCTCATCAAACCGGGCCCGCAACTCGACGAGACATGTGACCTGCTTCCCAGCCTCCGCCGCCGCGAGCAGGCTGTGGATGAACGGCGAATCTGGCTCCGTCCGGTAGAGGCACTGCTTGATCGCCACAACGTTTGGATCCGCTGCCGCTTCTGCAATGAACCGCTCCACCGAGGCATGGAACGAGTCATAAGGATGGCTCACCAGAATGTCACCACGACGAATCGCGTCGAAGATCGGCTCATCCTCGTCCGCCAGTCGTTTGGGCACGATCGGTTGCCACCGGGGCGACGAGAGATCGGGGCGGTCAAACCTGGTCAGATCAAGCAGTCCACCCCATTCCAGCGGCGTGCCTCGCTGGTACAGCGATTCGGGTTCCAGATCCAGCTCCTCCAGGAGGAGTTGCACAATGGCCGGTGCACCGTCCGAGCCTACCTCGAGCCGTACGGCCTCGGCGAATCGACGGTGCCGAAGCGACGCCCGCACCCACTCAGCGAGATCCTGCACATCATCATCATCGTCGCCTTCGAGCCCGACGCCACGGGTGAGGCGAAACTCCATCGCAGCGGCGATCTGCATGCCCGGAAAAATAGACTCCAGGTTCCGCCGAACAATGTCGGCCACACGCACAACGCGGCATGGCGTGGTATCGCAGATGGGACCTACAGCGCCATGGACGGGAACCCGGACCCACGAGGGAACCGCATCCGGGATCTTGACGCGGGCGAACCTGGGCTCCTGCTCTCCTGGCTCCGCGAGCAGCACACCGAAGTTTCGTGAGAGGTTGGAGATGAATGGAAAGGGGTGGCCGGGATCCACTGCCAATGGTGTCAACAATGGAAACACATGCCGGTGGAACCAGTCGTCGACTCGATCCTGATACCGACGAGGCAAGTCCTCCACCTGGGTAACCCGAATGCCCTCACGGTGCAATGAGGGCAGCATGCTTGATTGCCACACGGTTCGCTGGCGATCCAGAAGACGCGTCACTTTGTCGCGTGCCGCCGTGAGTTGCTGTCGCACCGATAATCCGTCGTGCGTCGCTTTCTCCAGACCAAGTTCGATGCGGCGGCGTAGAAGCGCCGTGCGCTTCATGAAGAACTCGTCAAGATTGCTCTCGCAGATCCCCAGGAACCGGATGCGGTCAAACAGCGGTCGGGTGTCATCTTCAGCTTGCGCCAGAACCCGCTCGTTGAAGTCGAGCCACGCGAGGTCCCTGCCAATGTAGAGCTCCGGGTTAGGGAGCGCCGTCGCGTCCGACGTGAGTGGCTGATCGTGTTGAGTGGTCCATGGAGCGCGGCGTGCGATAAGCACGGTCATCACCATGGTACGCGCTGTGTCAAGCGCCAGTGCTTTCCTCAGGCAATCCCAGCAGGCGGCATGCACCGACCAATGTTTCGTCGACGTATGCCGTTGCAGGTCCCTGAAGGCCACCATGACGAATCCGACACGGCACCGAAAGGAGCAATGCCACGAAGTAATCCCTGGACCGTGTGTGGGACAGCGGTTTCAGGGACTCCGTCGGGATCACCTGAGAGAGCCAATCTCCGAAGAGGTCGCCCTGAACCGAGTAAGCAGGATCGTCACGCCAATCGGCAGTGCCTTCACTCAGAAAGACGTAGTGAAACGCAGCGGGATCCTGATCGAAGTGCTCATACGAAATCCGGATCCAATCTCTGAGAATCTCCACTGGAGATCCAGTGGAATCCTGCAACAGCACGCGCTTCTGCTCGACCATCGGAGCCAGCGCGGCATCCCACACTTCGCGAAACATGGCATCCTTGTTCGGGAAGTAGCGGTACAGCACGGCCTCTGTCACGCCGGCACGCCTCGCAATCTGTCGCACGCTCGCAGCGACGGGCATACCGCCCTCGTTGACAAGATCCAGCATGGCATCAATCAGCCGTTGCCGCGTTCGCGTCCCCCGTGCCCCGATTTTGGCGCCGTTCACCACGATCCATCCTTTCCGTCCACCACAAGGAGCCCAACCGCAGTGTCCCACCGCCGATGCCCCAAGGCAAGGTCATCCCGCGGATTCTGGAGGCAATGTACAGATCGATCCATTCCTATCAGATTGCTACGCCCCGGTCGCCCGTCTCACAGGACCATCCCCGATACATGCCCTGGCTTGTGAATGGCAGGGCCGATGCGCCGTTCGAGTCGACTGCGATCACGCCACCGGAGGCCAGCGGCATGGATGCAAGCACCGCCTCTGCGGCCGCTTGAACCGACTCATTCAGCAATTCGACTCGAGCGGCGATCATTCGCGCTGTCCCCGCGCGGATGAACCGCTCTCCGATGCCTGTGCCCGATACGGCCACGCGATCATCGGCCCACGTCCCGGCTGCAACCAGTGGCGCATCGCCGATACGCCCCGGGAGTTTCCCGGTGGTCCCTCCGGTTGAAGTGGCGGCGGCCACCCGGCCGTTTCGATCGCATGCGACAGCACCGATCGTGGCATGGTGCATGCGATCATCTTTGTCCGCCGCCAGAAACTCCTGCAACTGCCGCATTCGGCGATCGGTGGTGAACCATTCGTTGGGCACGCGCTCGAGATCCCACGCGCGGCCCAGGTCCTCGGCGCCGCGGCCACCGACGAAGACGTGATCGGTCCGCTCCAGAATCTGGCGGGCGAGTCGGATCGGATTTCGAATCGTCCGCAGACCGCACACCGCGCCGGCACGCCCGGTCGCACCATCCATGATGGCGGCTTCGAGTTCATGGCTTCCAGCCGCCGAGAGCACGGCGCCGCGTCCCGCATTGAAGAGTTCGCATTCTTCAAGCATCACCGCAAGGGACTCCGCGACATCAAGCGCAGTAGCTCCGTCGGCGAGCATGGCCGCGCCAGCGTCGATCATCTCTGACAATGACGCCTCCACAGCCACCCGATGTGACTCCGTCAGCGCATCGATCACGGCGCCTGCCCCCCCATGAATCGCCAGTGCCCAACCCATGTATCACCTATCGGGCATGGACTTGCTGGCAGTCGATCAATTCCCTGACGCACCCTCGGCGCCGCCGTCCCTTCGCGTGTGAGGGACCGGCCGCGCGGCGGCCAAGGGGGACTCAGCCCTGATCATCCTCGCCCGCGGTGCAGGTGCTGTAGCGATCGCAGGTCACCAGATGATCATTGACCATCCCCACCGCCTGCATGAATGCGTAGCACACGGTCGGGCCGGTCCACTTGAACCCGAGCCCCTTCAACTCCCTGGCCATCGCATCCCCCTCCAGAGTGCGGGCTGGAATCTGATCGTCACGTCGCCAGGCATTGACTTTGGTGGCACCATCAACATGGCTCCACAGGATCTCGGCGAATGATCGCCCTTCCCCCCGAAGGTCGCAGAATCGCCTGGCGTTGTTGATGGCTGCCTCGACCTTGGCTCGGTTGCGAATGATGCGCGCGTCCTGAATGACCCGTTCAAGCCGTGTGGGGGTCCATCGAGCCAACCCTTCGGGCGCAGCCAGGTCAAGCAGGCGGATCATGTCGTCACGCTTGCGAAGGACAACAAGCCATGACAAGCCGGAATGGAACGTATCGAGCGTCAGTTTGTTGAAGACGGCCACGTCATCCCGCACCGGAACACCCCACTCCTCGTCGTGGTACGCCACATACTGAGGATCATCACCGCACCAGAGGCATCGAGAATTCACGGTCATGTTGAGAGCGTACCGATGTCACGGCGCGGTAGTTTGATGGGCATGCTCGACGTCAATGGAATCGAGAAGAGCTATGGGCCGGCCAGGATCCTCAGCGGTGTAAGCCTGCACGTGGCGGGAGGCGAGATTGTCGGGATCGCCGGCCCCAATGGAGCCGGCAAGACTACGCTCCTCAAGTGCATCCTGGGCGTTACGCACCCTGACGCCGGCGATATTCGAGTCGGGGGTGTCGATGCGATCACCTGCCCGCTCGCCGCTCGCAAACTCATCGGCTACGCACCAAGCGAAACGGCCTTGTACCACCGACTGCGGGCTGCCGAGTTGCTTGACTTCGCCACACGATTCCATCCTGGTCATGATCTGAAGGCGGGCCTGACGCTGCTGGATGATCTCGGTGTTCCGCGTCGTCGTCGAGTCGGCGAGCTCAGCCACGGCATGAAACGCAAGGTGTTGTTAGCGCAGGCACTATCCAGTGGCGCGCCCCTGCTCATTCTGGACGAACCGATGGAAGCGTTTGACCCCGATGCCCGCCGCACCGCCGCCACGCTTCTGAGGGAAGCCGCCTGCGGAGGTCGCGCTGTGCTCTGCTCTTCGCATGATCTCGTCAGCACCGAACAACTCTGTGACCGCGTTGCCTTTCTCCGCAAAGGCGAGATCATCCGCGAGGGAGCGACCGGATCCATCATCGCTGAGGCCGGACGCGTTGTGCACATCACAACTCGAACACCGGTTGCGATCAACGATCTTCCAACGCGCGACGGATGGGAATGGAAGGGCGAAGGAAGAAGTTGGACGCTGCTCCATGAGGAGCATCCTGAGTCAATGCTTGAACACCTCTCAAGGCTCCCGATCGCGTCTATTCGCAGTGGTGATGTCGCTCTTGATGAAGTGTTTTGCGCCCTGTACGAAGGGGAATGGCCGTGAGTCTCTGGAGACAGTTTCTACGGCAGACGTGGTTGATCGCCGCGGGGTACCTGGTCATCCTTGAAGTCGCACTGGTCGCTGCGGTTTTGTACTGGCCTCGATTCCGGGACAATATCCCGGGCATCGCAAAGCTCGTCCCATTCGACGCCATCCAGGACTTGCTCGGTGCGATCGAGCATGCCGGATACTGGCCATACCTCGCCGTGCAGCAGTGGTTCAAGGGGTGCAGTCTGTTCGGCGTTGGGGCCATTGCATTCATCGGAAGCGGCATCATTGCCAGAGAGTCTGATCAGCGAACGGCGGAGTTTCTCTTCTCAAGGCCTGTGTCGCGACGTCGGGTTCTCGCCGCCAGGCACACCCTGGTGTGCGTGCTGGTCCTCGGCCCCGTCGTCCTGACATCCATCTCGGCACGCTGGCTGAGCGAATCGGTAGGCGAGCACGTAGCGTGGTCGCTTCTTGCAGGCGCCACCGGCTACATGTGCCTCTTTCTCTGGACCTTGATCTGCCTAACCACCCTTGTGTCCTGCTGGGCCGAACACCAACTCACTGCGGGAGCGGTTGTTGTCGGTGTGGCCCTGGTGTCGTTTGCCCTCTATCTGGTGCAGGGGCTGGGCCAGTTCAGCCTGTTCACGATCATCGATGTCCGGGTTTTCATGGACATGCGAGACGGCGTGTGGCCATGGTGGCAGATCGGCGGGCTGCTCCTCGCAGGTGGAATCATGCTGCTCGCAGCGGATTGGCGGCTTCGGTCACGCGACTTCTGATTCCACTATCCTCGGTTCATGCGAGCACTGCTTGGCAGCGGCGGAATCCGAACCGAGGCGCGCGTCGCACGGTATGTCGAAGAGACGCGACGCCACTTCGGCGACGTTAATGAGATTCTCTTCGTTCCGTGGGCACTGGATGATCACAATGCGTACATCGCTGCCATGAATGATCGAGGGCTTAATGCTGGATATCGATTAGTCGGCATTCACGAGTTCGACGACCCCGTGGCCGCCATCAATGACGCCGAGGCCATCTCAGTCGGTGGAGGCAATACCTTTCGATTGACATGGGAGTTGCAACGGACCGGTGCCATGAGGGCGATTCAAAGCCGGGTCGTCGACGATGGCGTTCCCTACATGGGCGTCAGCGCAGGCACCAACGTCGCGTGCCCCACATTGCAGACGACCAACGACATGCCGATCGTTCGGCCGGAGTCGTTTGCAACACTTGGGCTCGTGTCATTTCAGGTCAACCCGCCCTACTTCCTCGGATCGACCTGGGTTCGTCCCTCAGAGGGTGATTTCGTCGAACACTTTGGCGAGACCCGAGACGACCGACTTCGCGAATACCACGAGATGAATGACCTTCCGGTGGTAGGACTCCGCGAAGGCGCCTTCCTGCGCTGCGAGGATGGCGGCGTTCACCTCATCGGCGGAGAGGCGCGAGTGTTTCGAGCTGGTCTTGACACGGTTGATGTGGAGTCGGACACGGACCTTTCTCCGCTGCTGGCAGATCCTGATTGACGATGCCCGTGTGGTAGCCGCGCTTCGGCGTGCACCTGGATCGAGCGATGCACCGTCCGGGGAGTGCATGACCCATCGCCGTCAGAATGCTCCTTTCCGGACCTCGTGGTCGCTTGCAAAGGGCGCGTCAGTGTGGTCCCATGCCCTCACATGAGGCAGCTTTTCACACTCTTCGGTGGCCTCGCGGCCTGCATTGCTGGCTGCAAGGTCGGACCTGACTACGCCGCGCCTGACATGCCGGTCCCAGACGCCTATGCATGGGCCTCGTCCAGCGAGGACACGCCCCCGGCAGAGCCCGACACGTGGTGGACCCGCTTCCATGACCCGGTGCTCAACGCGTTGATCGCCAACGCCACGCTTGAGAATTTCGACCTGCGCATTGCGGCCGAACGCATCGACGAGTATCAGGCGCTCTATGGCGTCGCTGCCTCGGAGCTCTATCCCGACATCAGCGCCGTCGCGTCGTACAGCCGGGAGCGAACTCCGGAAACCGACTTCAGCATTCCCGGGTTCACACTCGGTGGAGATCCCGAAGACAACTGGGTGCTTGGGTTGGACGCCAGTTGGGAGATTGATCTGTTCGGGCGCATTGCGAGATCAATCGAAGCCTCGCAGCGTGATCTGCAAGCGGTCGTCGAGGACTGGCGCTATGCCATGGTCACCATTCGCGCCGAGGTGGCAATCGGCTACATCGCCATTCGAACCCTGCAGGCGCGACTGGAGGTTGTTGAGCAGAATCTGGAGTCTCAACGGCAGCTGCTGGACCTGCTCGAACAGCAGTACGCCGCCGGAACGACCACCGCGGCCAATGTCGCGCAGGCTGCGGCGCAACTGGCCACTGACGAGGCCCTCGTTCCGGAGATCGCCTCGCTGCTGTCGAATCAGATCGCCAGCCTCGCGGTGCTCCTTGGCACGACACCGGGTGAGATGGCGGAGATGCTCCCAGCTGCTGGGAGCATTCCGACTCCGCCCGACGCCGTGGCTGTCGGAATCCCGGCCGACCTCATCCGCAGGCGACCCGACATTCGCGCTGCGGAGCGTCTGCTTGCCGCGGCCACTGCCCGTATCGGCGAAGCGGAGGCCAACCTCTATCCCCAACTCACCCTTTCGGGCCAGTTCGGTTTCGGGGCTTCATCATTCAACGAGTTGTTTCTATGGTCCAGCCGGGCCTACTCGGCAGGTCCGTCATTTGCATGGGACATCTTCAATGGCGATCGGTTGAAGTCGATCGTGAACCAGCAAGAGTCACTTACGAGGCAAGCGCTGCTCACCTATGAACAGACTGTGATCCAGGCCATTGGAGAAGTCGAGTCGGGGCTCGTTGGCTTTGTCTTTGCGGCCAGACAACGAGATGAACTGGCTGAGGCCGTCGACGAGGCTCGGTTGGCCTACGACTTGGTGTTGTCACAGTATGAACATGGCGTCACCGACTTCCTGAATGTGCTTACCGCCCAGCAGTCCCTGTTGGCAGTTGAGGACTCGCTGGCGCAGTCTCTGGGCTTGTGCGCCGAGTCGCTTGTCGGAGTCTATCGATCAATCGGAGGCGGCTGGACCAGTGGCGTCCTGCCCGAACTCGCCTCGGAGTCTAAGGAGCGTTCTTCATGATTCGCGAGGCATTTGTGTCGTCGATGGGGCTGGGAGTCGCCATACTCGCCGGCTGCAGCGATTCGACCACGGCAACGAATTCTGAGCCGCCGCCAACTCCTGTCACCACCACCAAGGCCGCGACCGGAAACTTCCCCGTCAAGCGAACCTATCCAGCCATCGCTTCGTCACCCTGGCAAGTCGAAGTGATCGCACGGGTGGAGGGATGGCTTGAACAACGAACGTTCAAACAGGGTGACTTCGTGGATGAAGGCCAACTGCTCTTCGTCCTGCAGCAGGCCCCCTATGAAGCTTCGCTGCTCTCCGCTCGAGCCGCCCTCGCGCAGGCCGAAGCGCAGGAAGCTTTGGCACAGATCATCGTCGACCGCAACGCGCCCCTCGTTGCGTCAGGAGCCATTGCTGCAGAGGAGTTCGACCAGTACGAGGCCAACCTTGCTGTGGCCAAAGCCGATGTTGAAGCGGCTGCAGCGCAGGTGATCCAGGCCGAACTGGACCTGTCGTACACGGAGATTCGGGCTCCAATCGCGGGGCGCATCGGCGCCACGTCCGTCGACCCCGGCACACTGGTTCGCCCGGCCACAGATGAGGCCACGCTGTGCACCATCGTGTCGGCCAATCCAATCCGGATCAACTTCGCGCCAAGCGCCAACGAGTTTCCGGAGTACCTCGCCAAGTGGACGAAGGACACCCCCCTCCAGGCGGAGGTGACGGTGCCGCGAGAGAAGTCGTGGACGCGCACCGGCCAGATCACGTTTGTGGACAACTCGGCCAACCCCGACACCAGTCTCATTCGCATGTGGACGGACGTCGACAACACCGGCTACGAATTGCTTCCCGGACAGTATTGTGAGTCGACCGTCACGATGGATGTCCTCGAAAACGTCGTCACGATTCCGAGCAAGGCGCTGGTGCAAGTCGCAAGCGAGGTGTATGTCTGGAAGGTGGCGGATGATGACACGGTGACGGAAACTAAAGTCGTCGTACAACTGCAAGAGGACGGCACCGCGGTTCTCAAGTCTGGCTTGAAGGCTGGCGATCGCATCGTTGAATCTGGCGTCGAAAAGATCCGGTTCAACGGAACCAGGATTTCGGCGGCACCTCCTCCGCGAGCCCCGGGCACGCCGCCACCCAGCACGTCTCAATCCTCTGGTGGCTCCAGTGACGCGGAGAACGGGAAGAAGTCCGACTGATGATCGATTTCTTCATCAAGCGGCCGATCTTTGCGACCGTCATCTCGCTGATCATCATGCTCGCGGGGGGCGTGTCGATGGGTGTGTTGCCGATCGCACAATACCCCCAGGTAGCACCGCCTCAGGTGACGGTCACTTCGAATTACAGCGGCGCGTCTGCCGACACTGTTTCTAACGTCATCACGCGGTTGGTTGAAGAGCAGATCAACGGCGTCGAGGGCATGCTCTACATGTCGTCAGCGAGCACCAACGACGGTGTTTCAAACATCATCGTGACGTTTGAAGTCGGCTATGACCAGAACATCGGTGCCGTTGACGTCCAGAACAGAGTTCAGCAGGCGGAAGCCCGGCTCCCTGAAGAAGTCCAGCGGACCGGAGTCACGGTCACGAAACAGTCCACCCAGATGACGGCGGTCGTATCGCTCCTGTCCCCGGACGGGCGATACGACAGCGCTTATCTGAGCAACTACGCTGACATCCACATTACCGACCCACTCGCCCGCGTCGCAGGCGTTGGGCAGGTCACGAACTTTGGCTTACGTCAGTACGCCATGCGAATCTGGCTCGACATCGACCTGATGGCCACCTATCGCATTTCGACCGAAGACATTGTGACGGCCATCAGTGACCAGAATCAACAGGTAGCCGCAGGATCGGTCGGCGTGCCGCCACTTGTTGAGAGCCCTGCATTCAAAATGCAGATCAACACGCTTGGTCGGTTGGTGACAGCGGAGCAGTTTGGTGACATCATTTTGCGGGCCTCGCCCGGAGAAGTAGTACGACTGAAAGACGTCTCCCGGGTGGAGCTGGGTGCTGCAAGCTACGTCAGCGACAGCATGCAGAATGGACAACCCGCCGCGCAGCTCGGCATCTTCCAACTCACTACAGCCAACGCCCTTGATGTCGCGACTGGTGTCGAGGCAACCATGAAGCAGTTGGAGACCAACCTTCCCGAAGGAATCACCTGGAAGATCAGCTACGACGCCACCGACTTTGTGATGGCATCCATCACCGATCTCATTTGGACGATCCTCGAGGCCGTTGGCCTCGTGGTGCTCGTGATATTCATCTTCCTGCAGTCCTTTCGCGCCACCCTGATCCCGGTCATCGCCATTCCGGTGTCCATCATCGGCGCATTCGGCATCATGCTGGCATTCGATTTCAGCATCAACATGCTCACCCTGCTTGGACTCGTGCTGGCAGTAGGACTGGTTGTCGATGACGCCATTGTGGTCGTGGAGAATGTCGAGCGGGGCATGGAGGAAGCCGACGACGATGTCTCCATTTCAGAGATCACGTCCAAGTCCATGCGGGAAGTGCGAGGACCTATCGTTGCGACGACGCTCGTGCTGCTCGCCGTCTTCGTACCGGCCGCAATGATGCCCGGTATCACGGGACAGTTGTACAACCAGTTCGCATTGACCATTGCATTCTCGGTGCTGCTGTCGAGCATTGTGTCGCTCACGATGACGCCGGCGATGTGCGCGCTGATTCTGAAGCGCAAGATGGGCGAGGGATGGCTCAAGAAGCTGTTTGGCCCATTCAATACGTTTATCCATTGGATGACTCGCACCTATGGATCGATCGTCCACGGCTTCAGCCGCGTTGCCTGGCTCGCCGTGCTGGTTCTCGGTGGAATCCTCACCGCCACGTTCGGTCTGTTGACGATGACGTCCACTTCATTCGTCCCCGATGAGGATCAAGGCTACCTCTTCATTGCGGTTCAATTGCCATCAGGCGCGACACTTGAACGGACGCTGGCCGTTGAGAAGCAGGTGTACGCGATCTGCCAGGAAGTACCCGAGATTGTCGAGGTCATCGAAATCGCAGGGTATGACTTCATCTCGAGCATCAGTCAGATCAACTCTGGTTTCATGGTCCCGATTCTCAAGCCGTGGGATGAGCGCACTGGAGAGGGGCAGTCCGCTGCCGCGATCGAAGAGAAGCTCAACGAGGCCTTCGTCAACATTCCCGAGGCGGTCGTCTTTGCTGTCAATCCCCCTGCGATCCAAGGACTCGGTACGGTTGGCGGTTTCAATCTGCAACTGCAGGACCTGAATAACCTTGGTCTGGATGCCCTCAACGACGCAGCCAAGAAGGTGTTGTACATCGCCAATTTCGAGGAGCCCGCCAAGACCTACCTGTCTCAGGTGTACACGACCTTCAGAAACGACGTGCCGCAGTTGTGGCTCGACATTGATCGAACCAAGGTCGAGGCATCCAATGTAGATGTTGGATCACTCTTCACCGCCATGCAAGCAGCGCTCGGTTCGTACTACATCAACGACTTCAACAGATTCGGCCGCGTGTATCAGGTCATGATTCAGGCTGAGTCTCGGTATCGGACCGAACCTGAAGATGTCCTGGCGGTGCGCATTCCAACGCGCGACGGGGCGATGGTGCCGCTCGGTTCATTCGCCACCGTAAGTCGGATCACAGGCGCCAACAACATTCCCCACTACAACATCTACAACGCCATTCCAATCAATGGCGGCGCGGCGCCCGGTTACAGCAGCGGAACGGCCATCACCGTGATGGAGCGCATCCTTGAGAAGGCACTCCCCGACGGCATCGGATACGAGTGGTCCGGACTGACGTATCAGGAGATCAAGGCCGGAAATCTGGCCCCCTATGTCTTCGCCTTGGCGCTCGTCGCGGTCTTCCTGTTCCTGGCAGCCCAGTACGAGAGTTGGACGCTTCCGATTCTGATCCTGATGGCCGTGCCCCCGGGGATTCTGGGCGCGCTGGGCTTCCTGATGATCCGCGGCTATCCGCTGGACGTGTACGGGCAGATCGGTCTGGTCATGCTGATCGGACTGGCGGCGAAGAACTCGATTCTGCTGGTCGAGTTCGCGAAGCAGCATCGTGATGCGGGCGGCGGCATCGTCGACTCTGCCATCACCGCTGCAACGCTCCGTCTTCGACCGATTCTCATGACGGCGCTGGCGTTCGGAATTGGCGTACTTCCACTGGTCACCGCCACCGGCGCAGGCGCGATGAGCAATCGTTCCATCGGTACGACCGTCTTCGGCGGCATCCTCGTGGCCACATTCGTCACGCTACTCCTCGTGCCCACGCTCTACGTCGTCGTCGAGTCGATCCGCAACAAGTGCGGCTTCGGCCGACCCACCCGACCCGACGGGTGACCTAACCACCTGCCCCATAACCTGTTGCGCGTTCCAGCCTATGCGGTGGCGGCGTAAGTCCCCTCGATAGAGGAGGTTGTGCGACCCGTCGGGTCGAGTGAGGCGTTTTCGCCGCACTGGCCGGCTGAGGGGCTGACCCATGGCACGCTTCGGCCATGACACACCCACGACCCAACTACGCAGGCGAAGTCCTGCATGTGTTCAATCGACGAGTAGACCGACAGACGCTGTTCTTTGAGGCGGTGGACTACGCGGAGTTTCAACGGCTACTTGCAGAGGCCGTTGATCGATTCCTGGTCGAACTCTTCGAGTGGACGATCCTCCCGAATCACTGGCACATGTCTCTCATGACGCACGAGGAGCCAGACCTTGCCCGATTCATGCACTGGCTCACTGGGACGCATGCCAAGAGGTGGAGAACCCGCCACGAGTGCCTCGGTGAAGGTCCGGTCTATCAGCGGCCGTACAAGGTCGTCCCCGTACAGAGCGGCCCCCACCTCGACACGTTGCACAATTACATCGCGTGGAACCCCGTTCGTGCAGGACTGTGCAACCGACCACCAGAGTGGGTGTGGGGAAGTGCGCGACGCCTCACGAATCCGCACGACGTGGCCACTCCCAGACTCAGCGATGCATGGGGGCTCGATCTCAAGGCCCCTACGCCCGCCGAATGGGAGGTTCTGGACCAGTCCGTCCTGCAGGGCACACCAGTCGGGGAGCCGCGATGGCAGCGATTTGTGGCGAGCAGGCTGGGCCTTCCCCCAGCATCGACCCGCCGGGTCGGCTAAGTGCTTGTGGCACAGAATGTTGTGATGGTCCATTGGGCTGGTGGGCCAGTAACCCGCTTTGTGACAACTGTTTACATCACCCGTCGGGTCGGAGGAGTTGATGCAGGAGGAAGGCGTCCTCCCAGGCGACCTCGCGGTATCGGTCGTAGCGACCGCTCGCGCCGCCGTGGCCTGCGCCCATGTTGGTGCGTTGCAGGACCGGCGCCTTGCTGGTCGTGTAGTCGCGAAGCCGGGCCACCCACTTCGTTGGCTCCCAGTACTGCACCCGTGGGTCGTTCAGCCCGGCCGTCACAAGCGTCGGCGGGTACCCCTTGGGGCCGACATTGTCGTATGGCGAGTACGACAGCATCGTCTTGTAGTAGGCCTCCTCGCTCGGATCCCCCCACTCCTCATACTCAAGCACCGTGAGTGGAATGGTCGGGTCAAGCATGGTGTTCACCACGTCCACAAACGGAACGGCCGCATGAGCCGCGCACCAGAGATCCGGCCGCATGTTCAACACCGCGCCAATGAGCAGGCCTCCGGCGCTCCCGCCTTCGATGGCGATCCGAGCGGGATCGGCCCAGCCCTCTTGAACCAGGCCCTCAGCCACATCAATGAAGTCCGTGAAGGTATTCGGTTTGTCGTGAAACTTCCCCGCGTCGTACCACGCACGGCCCATTTCACCGCCACCACGCACATGTGCAACGGCAAAGACAACCCCCCTGTCCACCATCGACGGCCGTGTGGTCGAGAAGTACGGATTCATCGATGATCCATAGGCTCCGTAACCGTAGAGGAGCAGGGGATGGGTCCCGTCCAGGGTCATATCCGCAGGATGCATGACAGAGACCGGGATCCTCGTCCCATCCCGGGCCGGCACCTCCAGACGCGTAACGCCGTAGCGCTGAGCATCCCAGCCTGGCACCTCCCGCTTCTTGCGTACGTTCCAGGAGAGATCTTCCAGATCAACATCCACCGTCTGCGGTGGCGTGATGGGCGACATGTAGGACACCCGCACCGCACCTGCGTCGAACACCTCATTCCCGCCCGAGACGCTCAGTGTTGAAACCCGCTCGGGCGGCGTGATCGAGCGTCGCTCACCCGTGGCAGGGTCGAACACTTCAAGGGCCGTGTACCCCCCACGGCGTTCAGAGAGCACGACCGAGTCATCAAAGGCCGCCACGCCTGTGAGATAGACGTCCGGATCATGCGAGATGATCTCACGGTCGATGCGACCCAGCGCATCATCACAGATGCCCACCAGGCGAAAGTTCCTGCCAGTGTCATTGATCCTCACCAGAAACTCGCCATCCCGGTGGTCCACGTCATACTCAACGCCCAGTACGCGAGGGAGGATCGACACGGGCGAAGCGGTTGGGTCGCTCGCTGAAATGAATTGGGCCTCACTGGTCAAGGAAGATCCGATCGAGATCACGACGCCAGCACCATCTCGGAGCCGCCCCACTCCCACCCAGAACAACCCGTCGTCCTCCCGGGCCACCTCGACATCCGCCGATGGATCCGACCCAAGGTCGTGTCGATGAACGCTATCCGGACGGCTGGCTTGGTCATACCGCGTGTAGAGAATCGTGTCATCGTCAAGCCACGCCAGATCGAAAGCCCCCACCTGTTCGATTGGTTCGTCGATGTCCTCGCCTGTGGCCAGATCGCGCAGACGAAGCGTCGCGTGTTCGTATCCGGACGTGTCTTCCAGCCAGGCCAGTGTGGTTCCTGCAGGATTGACCGCCCAATAGGTCGCGCTGTAGTACTCGTGCGCAGCACTGAGCTCATTCTCGTCGAGCACGACCTGCTCAACATCACCCTTCCGGCGCATCACCACCGGGTAGTCCTTGCCCTTCTCCGTACGCGTCCAATACGTCCACCCATCCTCCCCCATCCAGGGCACCTCGGCGTCATCCTCCACCATGCGACCGATGTACTCCGCATACAGTGCCTCCCTGAGCGGCGCGAGGTGCTCGGTCATGACCTCGGCATAGGCGTTCTCGTCGTGAAGATGTTGAAGCACTTCCGGGCTCTCGCGGTCACGCATCCACGCATATGGATCGACGCGCGTCACGCCATGCTCGACAGAAACGACCGGCGCCAGCCGCGGCTCCGGATGCGACGCACCGGCAGAGAGTGCAAGACTGAAGCATATACACAGCATGATCAAGATCTCCTCTCATTCGGTGAGTGCAGAGTGTAGGAATCGCCGGAAGAGGCCGTAGTAGCATGCATGGCATGCGCATCCTGAGCTGGAATGTGAACGGGCTCCGGGCGGCGATTCGGAAGGGCATTGACGCATGGATCGATCAGATCGATCCCGATGTCGTCATGCTGCAGGAGATTCGCTGCCGCCCGGATCAGCTCACCGATGGCCACTACTTCGACGAGTGGCATGCCGCATGGAATCCGGCCGAAAAGGCCGGATACGCAGGTACCGCCGTGTTCTCGCGCCGGCCGATACGACGGACGGAGACTGGGATCAACGCCGCCCCGGATCCAGAAGGACGTGCGCTGCGAGTCGACATCGATGGCGCAGACTTGGTGTGCGTCTACCTTCCCAGCGGCTCTTCCAGCGACGAGGCCCAGGTCAGGAAGCAAACGTGGATGCGGGCGTTCAAGCCCTGGACGACCACGCTGACTCGACGTCGAAGGCCGGTCATCATCGGCGGCGACCTGAACATCGCGCGTGATGAGCGGGACATCTTCCACTGGAAGTCGAACCAGAACACCAGCGGATTTCTGCCTCACGAACGAGCATGGATGAACGGAATCGTGGAGTCTGGATGGACGGACCTCATCCGCGAGGATGCTGGAGATGTTCCCGGGCCATACTCCTGGTGGTCCAACCGGGGCCAGGCCCGCGAACTCGATCGCGGGTGGCGGATCGACTATCTCCTGGCCAATGGCCGGGCATCCAGGAACACATCCGGCCCCACCATTGACCGACCCGCCGGACTTGCGTGCAGCGACCACGCGCCAGTCATTGTCGATCTCGGCTGAACGCGACCTCGGTACCATGCCGCGATGAAAACACTTGTCTGCATTCGGCACGGGCAAAGCCAATGGAACCTTGAGAACCGCTTCACTGGCTGGGTCGATCAGGATCTCTCTTCAAGAGGAGAGTCCGAAGCCAAGGCTGCAGGCGAACTCCTCCATGCCGAGGGCTTTGAGTTTGACGCGGCCTACACCAGTGTGCTCAAGCGAGCCATCAGGACGCTTTGGTATGTCCTCCATGAGACCAATCAGTGCTGGGTCCCCGTCACGCGCGCGTGGCAACTCAATGAGCGCCACTACGGAGCGCTCCAAGGGCTCGACAAGGCTGAAACAGCCGCGAGGCACGGTGAGGATCAGGTGCACATCTGGCGCCGCTCCTATGACACGCCTCCACCGCCAATCGATCAGACTGACCCCAACTTCCCGGGACAGGACCGCCGCTACGACAACATCCCCCGCGACGTTCTTCCCGTCGGCGAGTGCCTCAAGGACACAGTGAACCGTGTCGTGCCCTATTGGGACGACGTCGTACAACCACGCGTCGCAGCGGGGGAACGGCTGATCATCGCGGCGCACGGCAACTCACTTCGAGCGCTCGTCAAACACCTGGACGGAATCTCCGACGCGGACATCACCGGGCTCAATATCCCAACCGGTGTCCCCATGGTGTACGAATTCGAAGACGACATGACAGTCCGCGGTCGCAAGTATCTTGGCGATGCAGCCGCCATTGAAGCCGCGGAGGCCGCTGTGGCCGCTCAAGGTCGGCAGAACCCCTCCACGTGACCGGGCACCTCATCTCGCTCATCACAGCGGAACAGCGACCTTTGATGGCACGACCTCGCCGCTCAGTCGAAGAGCAGATCGGTGTACGTCGGCAGTTGCCACACGTCCGCTGAGACGCTCGACTCGATGACATCGCACCAGGTGCGGGCCTTCTCCATCGACGGAATCAGTCGATCCTGAATGCAGCGGGCGTGCACATCGGGCCCCTCGCCTTCATGCGTCATCGCCTCACGGATCTCACTGGCTGCCTCTTCGAGGCCGGTCACTGCCTGGACCAGATCATGCAATCGACCGCCGGTCGCCGGACAGTCCACTCCCACCGCCTGCGTTGCCGCCAGCGCCGAGGCGAGTTCGGTCTGGTATCTGATCGCTGCAGGGAGGACGAGCGTGTCAATCATCTGCAGCATCGTCCGCGCTTCGATTCCCATGACATGGTTGTAGGTCTCAAACAACACATCCACACGGGCATCGACTTCGGCGCCGCTCATGACACCATACTTCTGGAACATCTCTCGGACGCCGTCCCGCCGAAACGCCGGAAGCGCATCGGCCGTGCCCCGAAGAATCGGAAGCCCGCGACGCGCTGCTTCTTCGTGCCATTCCGCGGAGTAGTTGTCGCCGTTGAAGATGACTCTCCGGTGATCTCGTACGACGCGGCCAAGCACATCGATCGCGGAAGCTTCGATCGAACCATTGCCGTCGATATGCTTCTCCATCTCAGACGCAATCCAGTCAAGCGACTCTGTGATGATCGTGTTCAGAACGGCATTGGGCCACGCCACGCTGGCCGTCCCACCGACTGCCCTGAATTCAAATCGATTTCCGATGAATGCAAACGGGCTGGTGCGATTGCGGTCTCCGGCATGGCGTTGGAGGTGCGGCACAGCGGTCGTTCCAAGATCGATCTGAGAGCTTGCTTCGAACTCAGATGTCTCTCCCGCCGCCAGTTTGTCCAGCACGCGACCAAGTTCATCGCCCGTGTAGATACTGAGTATTGCCGGTGGTGCTTCGTTGGCACCAAGCCGGTGGTCATTGCCCGCATTCGCCACTGAAGCGCGAAGTATGTCCGCATGCAGGTCCAATGCTCGGACAACCGCGCACACAAAGGTCAGGAACTGCAGGTTGCTCTCTCCAGCCTTGCCGGGATTGAGCAGGTTGTGGCCGGTATCGGTCGTCATCGACCAGTTGTTGTGCTTGCCCGTCCCATTGATTCCCTTGAAGGGCTTCTCGTGGATCAGGCAGCGCATGCCGTGCATCCGCGCAACACGTTCCAGCACACTCATGGTGAGCATCTGATGATCACTCGCCACATTTGAGCGCTCGAACAGGGGCGCAATCTCGAACTGGCGCGGCGCCACCTCGTTGTGCCTCGTCTTGGCAGGAATGCCGAGCTCATAGAGCCGCTGTTCGACATCGGCCATGAAGGCCTGCACCTTGCGAGGAATGGAGCCAAAGTAGTGATCGTCGAGTTGATGGCCCTTCGGAGAATCCGATCCCATCAGCGTTCGACCGCACAGGAGGATGTCTGGCCGCATCTCCGCCAGGCTCTCGTCGACCAGAAAGTACTCCTGCTCAACGCCCAGTGTCGTCGTCACACCACTCACGCCATCGGCACTACCGAACAGTCTCAGCACACGCATCGCCTGTCGGCTCAGTGCCTCATCGCTCCGGAGCAACGGTGTCTTCTGATCGAGCGACTCCCCGGTCCAGGACACGAAACACGTCGGCACACAGAGCGTGCGCTCAGCGCCATTGCGAACGATGAACGCGGGGCTTGTCGGGTCCCATGCCGTGTATCCGCGGGCTTCCCATGTATCTCGAATGCCACCACTTGGAAAGGAACTGGCATCGGGCTCCGCTTGTATCAACTGGTCACCGGAGAATTCCGTGATGGGCTGCCCGTTGCCGTCGATACTCAGGAATGAGTCGTGCTTTTCGGCGGTCGATCCCGTGAGCGGCTGAAACCAATGGCAATAGTGCGTGCAGCCATTGTCGATCGCCCAGTCTTTCATGGCGTTGGCCACTTCGTCGGCAATGGCCGGATCAAGTCGCTCGCCTCGCTGCAGCGTGCGCTCGAGTCGCTGCACTGCCGACGGCGACAAACGGCGACGGACATTCTCACCGGTAAAGGTCAGGATGCCGTACCGATCTCCAAACTGCGCGGCGGCATCGCGGACCCGTCGTTCCGAGTGGTCGTCGGACATGCGGGTGGGCTCCAGAGTCTTGGGGTCGAGTTCGATGAACGACGAGGGGGGGCTCACAAGTCTGCTCATGGAGAGGCAGGATACCACCGCGGGATCCCGCCTCCCTCGTAGTTCACTCGTGAAATCCTGCACAGTCGAGACCGTATCTATCATGGTGTCGGAGGATCCAGGGCCTCCAGCAGAGCACTGAGGAGGATCAGCCGGATGCGCACTTTGATCGCCGCTGTCACCATCGTCCTGGGAATGGCAGCTCCGGCCTTTGGCCAGGGGCTGGGGAGCCCATTCTCAGAGCCCATGAGTTGGCCGGTCCTTCGAGACCGGCTCTCCATGGTGTCACTCTCGGAGGCTCAACTGGAGCGGGCCGCCGAGGCACACGATGCCTACCTCCTCCAGTTTGGTTCCCTTCGAGAAGGCGCCATGGCCGAGTACCTGAAGGACACCAAGGGTTTTGGCGCCATCGCCACAGACGATCCCGAGAAGGCGCGAAGCAACCTCAATCGCACCAAGTCGCTTCGCCGGGAAGTCGCAGCCATCGATGACGCGCTGTTCGATCGACTCGCCGGCATCTTCGGTGATACCCAGCTGGACGGGCTGGAAGTGGTTCGATTGCGCCGCGAGCGAGACAGGCTGGCCAATCAGTCCGCCCCGGCCATCTCCGCCATCCATCTGCAAACGGCGGAACTGCGAGACGCCGTGCCCTGGCAGGAACTCGATGAAGCATCACAGGCGTCCGTTCATGCCCTCATCACACAGTGGGAGGAGAGATACACCACGCTGCTCCAGGCATGGGCCAAATCGCAGGATTCAGCGGGACTCGCCTTTGTGGAGTCCATCGCCACGCTCAATGCCCGCCAGAAGGACTTCTCGCCGGAGAATCCACCAGCTCCGGAGGAGATCGAGGAACTGATCAACGTCTTTCGCGAGGCGCAAGCAGCCAATGCCCAGATCGTGCGACCGCATGCAGACCGCGTCGGCACGCACATCCTGAGCGGCCTGCAGGAACTGGCTGACGCCCTTCCAGCAGAATTCCGCTTCGAGGCGGTCCTAGACGCTGGGGGTGGCCGCCGGCTTCAGAACCGCGTCGAAGCAGCCATCCGCGCTGCCCGTAGAGGCCGCGTGAGCGATGAAGCCCTGGCCGAAATGAAACTCATCCAGCAGGACTGGCACCAGCAAGCTGTGCCACTGCTCATCGAAGCCCTCGCCGCGGAGTGGCAGGATCAGGACGACATGCTCAGTGGGATGATGGCCACTGCGGAAGATGGGTCGCTCGCCGTCTCAGTCTCCCATGGCGAACGCCTTGACGCCGTTCGATCGCGATGGAACACGCTCCATGATCAGACACTCGAACAAATCGGTGCCCTCACGCCCAACGGCGTCGATGACCTGCTCGCACAGTTCGCCGATGACGAGCGGGAGTCGATACCGGCTGAAAGGGTCCAGTCCTCGGCGACCGTCATGGTCACCTCAGACGGCGACGGAGAGGACTCCGGCGCCGTCGTCGTGTCGGCGACGGTGTCGTCGAGCGACCCGTTCTCAGGCCGCATGGCCAAGGCCATGTCGATACCCGCCATCAACCAGACGACGATCAACGGCATCTCGCGGGATCTCGACCTGGACGAGACTGGCCGCGCGCACCTTGCGGCACTCCACGAACAGCACGATACGGCTCGGGCAGCCCTAGAAGACGCGCGCGTCACAGACCGCAAGGCCATGAGGGATGAACTACAGGACAGGATGGCTTCAGGTGAAGCCCTCGACCAGATGGAAGCCATGCGCGTCGGCATGCTCATGATGAAGCCGATCTCCCGGGAAGGACTGGACGAACTCGATGCGGCGTTCTTTGCGGGCGCCGAGACGCTGGCTGGCGATGCATCGCTCCTGGAGCCGTGGCGGCTGTCACGAACGAGGTCGCTCATGGAAGGCGGCGGCATGATGTCGGCTAGTGTCGAGCTGGTCGGAATCCCCGACGATCGCTGGCGAGTGGACTTGCTTGACGTTGTTGAAACCGCAGGACTCTCGGATCAGGATCACGCCGCGGCCCGCGCCGAGATTCGCGATTGGCATGGCCCCGCTACGGATCTGCACGCCCGCGTGTCGGAAGCCGCCACCGAGCTGGACGAGGGGATGCAGGCCATGATCTCAGCCGCCGAGGGTGGTGGGCAGATGAACATCGATCTCGAGGCCGCCATGAGGGTCGAGGGGCTGCAGCAGTCGCTCGCCGAGCGAAAGTCTGAACTCGCCTCGCTCACACAGACAGTGATAGACGCCGCCATCGCAGCAACGACTGATTCCGATCACCTGCGACGCGTGTGGCTCGAAGCAGCCTTCCCGGATTTCGTCGTCGGAGGCGCATTTGATCGCCTGTACGACCGCGCTGCCGACTTGGATGATCTCACCGACGAGCAGCGCGGCGCCATCGCCATGCTTCGAAGCGAGCACGACGACGGCTGGTGGACCGCCACCGATGAGGCCGTGGCGCTGATCATCACCGAGCGGGAATCCCCATCGAATCAACAGGAGGCGTTCTTTCGGATGCAGGAGGTTCGCAGCGGAATCGATCGAATCACCTTCGCCCGCCGCGAGGCAGCCATCAAGCATCTTGAGCGACTCCGCACGATTCTGACGAAGCCGCAATTGGCCAGTGCAGACGGTCTCCCCGACCCGGCCGAACCCCACAAACTCGCACTCCCCTTCTAGAAGGCCGCTTGCCTCGAGTCCCGAGGGGAGCGATACTCCACCGATGGCCAACGATCAACCCAAGCCCGTCACACTCCGCACGTTGCAGCGAATGGCAACCGAGGGCGACCGGTTTGCGTGTCTCACGGCCTATGACGCCATCACGGCGCGGCACCTCCAACGAGCGGGTATTCCGCTCCTGCTGGTTGGAGACACGGCCGCGGAAATGGTCCTTGGACTTCCCGGCACCATTCATGCGCCGCTGGACTTCCTGCTCACGCTGACCGCTGCCGTCAAACGCGGAGCGCCTCAGACATTCGTCATGGGCGACATGCCGTTCATGTCCTATCAGGCTGACGAGGCTGAGGGCATTCGCAACGCCGGTCGATTTCTGACTGAAGGCACCGCGGACGCTGTGAAGCTCGAAGTGGATGGCACCTTCACCGGGCTGGTCTCGCAAATGAATCGCGCGGGCATTCCGGTGTGCGCACACGTTGGCTCGCGGCCTCAACGGGCGAAACACGATGGCGGATACCGCGCCGCCGGTCGCACACGCGCCGAGGCGTCCAAAGTGGTTGAAGATGCCATTCGTCTGGAGGATGCCGGTGCCTGCCTGATTCTCGTGGAAGCCACACCTGCTGAAGTGGCTGACGAGATCGTTCAACGCACCAGCGTGCCTGTCATCGGATGCGGCGCTGGGCCTGCGTGCCACGGGCAGATCGTTGTGACTCAGGATGTTTTTGGCTTGAGCGACTGGCAGCCGGCGTTTGCACAGCCGGTGCTGGATGTGGGCGTCTCAATCAAGGAGGCCGCCACACGCTGGCGAGACAAGGTGTCGCAGGGCATGCCTGGTGAGCATCCCTACAAGATGCTCGACGAGTCATCGGCGACCTCGTGAGCGGACACCAGCATCCTGTCAGGACGCTCGTCCCGACACTGATGCTGCTCATTGCGGCATTGGTCATCGTGATCGTCGTGCAATGGGGGCAGCGGCAACTCGACTTTCAGCGGACGCAGACCGCAGTCGTGGAAGCGGCCCACCGGCTCAGCGGAAGCGATGGGAGTCCGGCGATCCTTGCTGAACTCAGCCGGGCACAACGTGATCTGGCCACTTTCGTACGGCCTTCCGTCGTCCACATCGAATCGACGATACGACCACACGCTGGCTTTGCCGGTGCCACGGCGACCGGAAGCGGATGGATCTGGGATGACGCAGGGCATGTTGTCACGGCGCGTCACGTCGTCAACGCCGCCGATCAACTGAACGTGCAGCTGCACGATGGCACCGTTCGTCGTGGCCACGTCGTGGCGTCGGATCCCAGGACCGACATCGCCGTCCTTCAGATCGACCCCGGTCGCACCATCCCGGCCACCAGATCAGTTGGCCCGCCAATCCAGCAGGGTGACCTGGTGTTTGCGTTTGGATCACCACTCGACTTTCGGTTCTCGGTCACCAGTGGGGTCGTCTCCGGCCTGGGCCGCAACACACACACGCTCGGCGGATTCGGGGTGGGCTACGAGAACCTGCTACAGGTCGACGCGCCCATCAATCCCGGCAGCAGCGGCGGGCCGATGACCAACCATCTCGGGCATATTGTCGGCATGAGTTCTTCGATCGCCGCGTCATCCGGAATGACCGGTGAAGACGACCGCTTCGCCGGAGTCGCGCTGGCGGTGCCTCTGCCCATGATTGAATCTGTGGTGCCGCAACTGATCGACAGTGGCAGCGTGGCGAGGGGCTTTCTGGGCGTCAATCTACTTGATCTGGACGCCCCACTCTCCGCCATGATCGGGCCGGGTGCTGGCCGCGGCGGCCTGGTGGTTGCCGACGGCGGGCGCACGGACCTGCGTCGCGGAGACATCGTCTGGTCGGTTGGCGGCGAGACGCCACACGCGGCGCGGTCGCTGGTGGACGCCATCTCTGCATCCGGCGAAATCGACATCGAACGTACATTTCCCGTGACGGGAGATGAACGCGTCTCTGATGTGGTGCGGTTGCTATCTGACGACCCCAAGGGCCTTCAGAGCCGCCCCTTCGCTGCCATGGGGCGGGAGTATCTGAGCGACTCTGAGACGCCTCCCCGGGGGGCGGTGGTGCACATTGTGCATTCCGAAACGCCGGCCGCGCGCGCCGGACTCCGACCGGGCGACGTGATTGCGACCATCAACGGCAAGTCTATTGACACCGTCGACCAGCTTCGGTCGATCCTGGCAACCTACACGCCGGGGACTCGCGTGGAACTCGGCGGATGGCGCCGCGGCGACCCGGCAGCCGATCGCGTCTGGACACCCATGCTGGCCGATTGGCCAACCAATGATCGCTGATGCATCCAGCACTTCAACTTGAGAACCTGAGGGTTGATCTTCCCGCGCATCAATCTGGTCGGCTGCGGACGATTGTGCATGATGTCACGCTGTCCGTGCAACAGGGCGAGTCCGTCGCCCTCGTTGGAAGTTCCGGATGCGGAAAGACGACCTGCGCCCGCGCGGCAGTTCGCTTGATACGTCCCACAGCCGGTCGCGTTCTCGTCGATGGCACCGACCTCGCATCACTGACCCGCGGCGAGCTGCGCCGCTATCGGCGTCATATGCAGATGGGGTTTCAGGCTCCCGGCGGGTCACTCAACGGACGCATGCGGGTGCGCGATCTCATTGACGAGCCTCTTCTGGTCCCCCGGCTGGCCACCCGGGCGGAAGCCTTCAAGCAGGCTGGGGATCTGGCCGATCAGTGCGGACTCCCCGCCGAAGCACTGACGCGTTGGCCGCACGAGTTCTCCGGCGGGCAGCGACAACGCATCTGCATTGCCCGCGCGCTGGCTTCGCGGCCATCGCTCCTGGTGTGCGATGAACCGACATCAGCCCTCGATGTGTCCGTTCAGGCGAAGATCCTGAATCTCCTGATGCGGCTTCAAGAGCGGCGTCACCTCGCCCTGCTCTTCATCACCCATGATCTGGGCGTTGCCAGATTCCTGTGCGATCGCATCGCCGTGATGGCCAACGGGGGAATCATCGAGACTGGTGACGCCGATCAGATCCTCGAGGCGCCTCAACAGCCGTGCACTCAAGCGCTCGTGGCGGCAACCCGGCGAACCAGCCCCGACATGCCGCCTGCTACGATGGCCACCCATGGAGCAGTACCTCGCCCTCCTTCGTGACGTGCAGTCCAACGGTGTTGACCGAAGCGATCGAACCGGAACCGGTACCAGAAGCGTGTTCGGCCGGCAGTTGAGGTTCGACCTGTCCTCGTCGTTTCCGCTGGTCACGACGAAGAAGGTCCACATGAAGTCGATCGTTGCTGAGTTACTCTGGTTCTTGCGTGGTGACACCAATGTGGGCTGGCTGCACGAGCACGGTGTCACCATCTGGGATGAGTGGGCAGACGAGCGAGGTGACCTCGGTCCGGTGTATGGATCGCAGTGGCGATCTTGGCGTGGTGCCGATGGTCACACTCATGATCAGATCGGAACACTGATCGACCTTCTTCGCACACAGCCGGAAAGCCGGAGGATGATCATCTCCGCGTGGAATGTCGGAGAACTGGGCGACATGGCATTGGCGCCATGCCACGCGCTGTTTCAGTTCTACGTCGCCAACGGGCACCTGTCCTGCCAGTTGTATCAGCGAAGCGCTGACCTCTTTCTCGGGGTCCCGTTCAATATCGCGTCCTATGCGCTTCTCACCTGCATGCTTGCCCAGGTGACCGGCTTGAAGCCCGGGGAGTTCGTCCACACCTTCGGGGATGCGCACATTTACAGCAATCACTTCGAACAGGTTGAGACGCAACTCGGCCGACAACCCCGGTCACTGCCGACCCTGACACTCAATCCGGCTGTCGATAATCTGTTCGAATTCGCAGAGTCGGACGTCACGGTGCATGGATACGATCCGCACCCGCGCATTTCGGCCCCTGTGGCCGTCTGACGATGCTCTTGAATCGCCAGATCGTGCTTGTGGTGGCGGTGTCCGACAACAACATCATCGGTCGTGATGGCGACATGCCATGGCATCTGCCAGCCGATCTGGAGCGGTTCAAACACATGACGATGGGGCATCCCATCGTCATGGGAAGGCGCACGTTTGACTCCATCGGGAAGCCACTCCCGGGCCGCATCAACATCGTGATGACCCGTGACCGATCCTGGAAGCACACTGGCGTCACAACCGTGCACAGCGTCGAGGAAGCCATTGACTGCACGTCCGATGGCGCAGTAGTCATGGTGATCGGCGGAGGAGAGGTCTATCAGCGGTTTCTCGCACACGCAGATGCGGTGGAACGCACAGTGGTGCACACATCGGTCGATGGTGATACGTCATTCCCTGCACTTGATCCTGCGATGTGGAGCCGGGTCAGCGCGTCAGAACACGGTGCCGATGAGAGGAATCGGTTCGATCTGACCTTTGAGCGGTGGGAACGCCGCCTGCGCTACTCGTAGTCCACGCGGCGAATGGCGACAAGTCCGATGAGCGGCTCGCCAGGCGCCGCCTGCAACTCGACGAGCCGAACCGGCATCGTCTTGCGGGTCGCGAAGAGTCCACCGGCAGGGAACGTCTCGCCGAGGTCATCGCGGAACTGCCGAAGATCGAGGGCGAGCGTCTGGCCGGCACTGAGTTCCGAAACAGGCATGCTGTACTGCTGATTGACCCAGATGATTGGTGACATCCAGGAATTCGCCGTCGCATTGACAATGGAAATCGAGGTGCCGTCCCGGAAGACTTCCGCCTGCGCCGTCTCTGTGGTGTGAAGTTCGTAGGGATACGGTGAACGGGCCAGCGCGGGGTTGAAGTCGGCATGATGGCACCCCGAACCTGTCAGAGCCACCGCCGCGATGACGATCATGCGTCGAATCATGGCCCCCATCGTATCACGATGCCACTGGCCACCCGCACCATCGATCTCCGCTTGATCCAGGCCCTGTCTCTGGGGACACTGTGCGACTGTCATGTCGACCCACACCCCTTCCACCGAGCGGCCCGATCTTCGCTGCGATGAGCCGCTCCTGGCATTCGCCGCGGCCGTTGAACAGGACCCGCGCATTCCGCAGACGGTGCCGGGATTCGATGCACCGTTCTTTCAGGCAGGACTCGCGGGATACTCCGATGCGGCCATGCGGCTCATTGCACGGAGGCATGGGTGTCCCTACTGCGTCACCGAAGCGTTGCTCGACCGCACGCTCCTGAGTGGTGGGAAGGGTCGCACGCGGGAGGATCCGGACATTCTGAAGGAGGCGTGTGGCCTGGGTGATCCGGAGGAGAATCGGCTGGCTGGTCTTGAGGATCACCCGGTCGCAGGCCAGGTCATGGGCACAGACCCCGATGAGATGGGCCGTGCCGCGGCGCTGCTCGTCGAACTTGGCCACGATGTCGTGGATGTCAACCTCGCGTGCCCTGTCAAGAAGATCAGCCGCAGAAAGCGCGGAGGACACTTTCTGACAGCACCCGATGAGGCCCTTCAGGTACTCGGCGCTGTACGGGACGCTGTGCCGAGTGACATTCCATGCACCGTCAAGTTGCGCCGCGCCTGGGATGACACACCCGAGATGGCGATCAACTTTGACAGGATCTTTGACGGTGCCTACGAGATCGGATTCGCGTGGGCAACCGTCCACGGCCGCACTGTCAAGCAGAAGTACGTCGGTCCATCACACTGGCCGTTCCTTCGTGAACTCACAAGACGATTCCCCGCTCATGTTGTTTTCGGAAGTGGCGACGTGTTTGAGGTTGCTGACATCTTCCGGATGATGCGTGACACCGGTGTGCACGCCGTGAGTGTCGCGCGCGGATGCATCGGAAACCCATGGATCTTCCGCCAGGCCAGACAAGTCATGGAAGGCATCCAGCCCACACCGCCGACACTGAGTGAACAGCGTGAAGCGCTGCTTGACCACTTTCGTCTCTGCATGGCCATGCATGGCGAACAGGGTGCCTCCCGCATGATGCGCAAGTTCGGAATCCGCTTCTCGGTGCATCATCCTGATGCGGAGGCCGTCAGGCGAGAGTTCATCGGCGTATCGTCAGCCGAGGACTGGCGGTCCGTTCTCGATCGTTGGTATCTCACTGACCGGTTCTGAGGATCCGATCCACCGCTGCCCGCTGTCCTTCGGTCAATGGGCGCAGCACACAGTCGAGCATCTCCTGAACGAGAACTGACCGCTCTCCGGAGTTGCGCAGATATCGCATGCGAAGGTCTATCGCCGATTCAACGTGCGCGGACGCCTCGTGGTCGAGGTCGACTCCAGCGCGGCGACCCTCACGCAGCAGGGACTCTGCCTCACGCCGCAACGACTCCAGTTTCGAAAGACGTTCCTTGAGACACGTCGATGCCGCCCGTCCCTGCGCAAACGAACCATTGTCCTTGATCCACTTCGACGCCCGTTCTGCTTCGATCGGCTCGTAAATGCTGGGAAACAAACGCCCCGAGGTTCGAAGTCGCCACACATCCGCAGCTTCTGGAGAGAGCAGCGCAGCGACGGCCTCGACCGCGGTGTCCTGAAGTTGCATCCGGGCTGACCATCTCGCCGCGGACTCCCGCTGCAGTTCAATCCGAGCTTGTTGATCTCCGCGAATGGCCGCGGCACCATCATCGAACCGCGCCGCACGATGCGCCAACGCGTCCGCTCTGGCCAGCCCCGCAATCGACGCGGCATAGGTCCCCAGTGCGGCATCCACGGCAGAAGGGTCGACGCCGGCCAACTCTTCGTGAACGGCCTCTTGGGCGAGATGCGAAATGTCCACAAGTGCCGACCGATCCACGCCATCCAGATACAGCGTGCGATGGAGCCGACCGATGGCACGATGCTGTTGTTCATCCGAGGCAGTCGACAGCAGGATGGCCCACTCGACCATCCGATCGACGTGCTGATCCGCCACGCTGCACGCCTCGGCCACCGCAGATTGAAGTGAGATTCGAAGCGATCTGAGCTCGTCCGGCTTCAGTCGCAGAGTCCCCGAAAGTGCCTGATCAAGGCGGGCACGGTCTTCTGCCTGACGAGTGCGGAGCGCCTCCAGCACGCCTCGCATTTCGTTTCCGTAATCCTCCAGAAGAAACCGCGCCGCCTCACGCTGCCCCGGCTCCAGTTGGAGGTCATCTAGGAAGGCGTGGAAGGCCATCGGCGTCACGATGGGGCCGATGCCTGCAACCGCGAATTCGGTTGGACCCGTGGAGTCGGCAGCACCCAAGCGGGCCGTCAAGCCGATGAACAGCAGAATTCTCAGGAGGCGTCTCATCCGAGGGATGATCCTACCGTCCTCGCGGCGTGAGGCAAATGCTCAGGCTCAACCCGCCTGCCTCGTTCGTTTCAGATGCCGATCAACGACATCACGCAGATGTGATCGATCGATGTGGGTATAGATCTGAGTCGTTCCAATGTCAGCGTGCCCAAGCAGTTCCTGGACGACTCTCAGATCGGCGCCGCCCGCAAGCATGTGGGTAGCGAAACTGTGCCTGAGCATGTGTGGATGCACACGTTCCAACCCGGCCCGCTCAGCGCACCGCCTGATGATCTGCCACACGGCGACACGCTCCAGAGGCCGGCCCGTGTTGGACAGGAATAACGCGTTGGCGTCCCGCCCATCTTCCCACTTTGCAAGCCCGGGCCGCAGGTCCTCGACGTACTGCGACAGCGCGCGAATCGCCTGTTCTCCGATCGGGACCAGTCGTTGCTTGTCGCCCTTTCCTGTCACCAGCAGCACTTCGAGATCCCGCTTCCAATCGCCGGTTCCGAGGCTGCAGACCTCGCTTGCTCTGAGCCCTGCTGCGTACATCGTCTCAAGCAGCGCTCGGTCTCGCTGCCACAACCTGCTCGAGCCCGGCACGGCCGATTCGATGAGTTGCCGCATCTGCTTCGGAGTAAGCACTCCGGGAAGCCGCTTCCACTGCGTCGGCGGCACCAATGGTCCCGCAGGACTGCGGTCAATCCTTCGCTCTGCTTCAAGCCACTTGAAGAACATTCGTATGGTCGACAGATGCCTGGCGATGCTGCTTGGCTGCATGCCTCGCCCGCGATGGAGGGACTGCACATGCCCTGCAAGATGGCGTGGACCAACCTCGCCCAACTCGCGTAGACCTGCCTCCTGCAGATCCGCCGCCAGGTCTCGCAAATCCAGTGCGTAGGCCGACAACGTCGACTCCGACAGACCACCCTCCACGCGGAGCCAGGTCAAAAAGTCACGTACCGGTTGGTCGAAGCCGCTGCTGGCGACCATGAGCATGCACCGTAATGACGACCGGGACAGGCCCGGGCGGAGACTCACCAAACTGCCGCGAGAGCGCGGCGTGCGCCCGGCAGGACCTGAAGCCGTCCGAGAAACACGTGCCTAATGCCTCATTCAGGCTGTTGAGCTGGAATCGATCCCCACACGAGGGATGACCAAGGTCAACAAAGGGGCAGCAATCTCTCTCGGGGGCGTCCATGCCGGATGGTTGTATCGGTCAGATCACCGACGCTCCGCCACAAGCCATTTGTGGATCAGATCTTGAGCGTGCGAGGGAAGAAGCCTGTTCCTGCCGCGTCCTTCGCCATCGCGAGCGTCTTCTCCGTAGACTCGATGGCTCGCGCAGTGCCCGCGCGAAGCACTTTCAGCACAGCCGCATCATCCTCGTAAGCGACTCTCCGCTCACGCATCGGATCAAGTAAGGCGTTGATCGCATCAGCAACGAGCATCTTGACCTCACCATCGCCGATGTTGTCGCCACGCTCATACCGATCTCGAATGTCCGCCTTGGTCGCGTCATCATCGACGAACACATCGAGGTATTGAAACAGCGGGTTCTTCTCCGGATCGATGATTCCAGGATCAGTGGGCTGGCGGCTGTCCTGACCCGTATAGATCTTGCCGATCTTCTTCTTCACCTGCTTCGGCGTGTCGATCACATGGATCGCGTTTCCGAGCGACTTACTCATCTTGTTCTGACCGTCAGTCCCGACCAGCCGTCCAACCTTGCCGACATCAGCGACCGGGATGGGGAAGACGCCGCCCAGCGCTTCATGATCCTCATCAGGCGCCTTGTCCGCCACGCCGCAATACATCTTGTTGAACCGGCGGGCAACCTCTCGCGTCAACTCGAGGTGGGGCACCTGATCCTCTCCAACCGGAACGCTGTGCGCTCGGAACGCCAGGATGTCAGCGGTTTGTCCGACCGTGTAGAGCGGAAACCCGAACGAGTAGTTGTCCGCGAGACCCTTCACCTGTAGTTCGTCTTTGAGCGTCGGGTTTCGCATCACACGGTTGAATGGGAGCAGCATGGCAAACAGATAGGTGAGCTCCGCGAGCGCGGGCACTTCGCTCTGAAGGAAGATGGCCGCCTTGTCGGGATCCACACCCATCGCCAGCGCATCCCTCGCCACCTCGATGCAGTCCCGATGTACGGCCTGAGGATCGTCGGCCCGGGTGGTGTACGCATGCAGGTTGGCGATCAGAAAATAGCACTCGTGACTCGCCTGAAGCTCCACACGGCGTCGAACCGACCCGACCCAGTGGCCGATGTGCAGGTTGCCTGTAGGTGTGTCGCCGGTCAGTATTCGAAGTCGGGTGCTCATGGGACGCAGAGCATACCGAGCCGATTCACCATGGAACGGAGAGCACGATGTTGCCCGCATTGAACGCCATGTGCATGGTGATTGACGCCGTCAGTCGACCGGTCCGTGCGTACGCCCAGCCGAACCCCAGCGAGAGCACAAACAGTCCAGCGAGCCCGTGGGGATCGACCGAGCCGACATGGAAGGCCGTGAAGACGAGGCTCGCCAACACAATCGACTGCCATGGTGCTCCTGAACTGAAGAGCCTCGCTCGCCGGAAGGACTCCTGGAGGAGTCCGCGATACAAAACCTCTTCGACCACAGCTGGCATCACGATCAGCGTCGCCACACTGACCTGGCGCAGCATGGACGGTGGCATATTGATCAGGTCCGCCAACATGTCGTGCGCCACGACCGAGGGCTGCTCCCCCGTGAACTGCTGCCAGACCACACCAGCCAGCATCGCGGCCGCAATCGTCATCGGCCAGAACAGGATCAATCCGAATACACCAACGCCTGCCGCCGCCAGACGGGATCGCCTCCGATCCGGAACCACGGATCCCTTGCGGGGCATCGTGCGATCGTGTGCCGGACCACCCTCCACCATCCGGCGCACCAATGGCAGCGCTGAGGCCCCCAGAATCTGCCCGGCCCAAGCCCCAGCCATGATTGGCAATACCTCAACGAGCGACAGGTCGCCGTCAAGGCGCACGCCCGCCACCTGCGCGACGACCAGTGAGACGATCATGCCGCAGAGCGCAGCCAGCAGGAAGGTCGCCAGGCCAGTTCCCGGTCCGAATCGCCAGGGCCGTACCGGAACGCGGCGAAGCCGCCACCACCCGGAGCCGGCGAACACCGCCGCGGCGAGCCCTCCAACCAGCAGCGGCCACCACGAATAGGTGGTCTGCTCGATCGAAACCCGCTCGCCAGCGGTGGCTACCCTGTCCGTTTCCCCGCCAAGCGCGGGCCGCACCACCATGAGCACGCCAATCACACTGAATGCCATCGTTGAGCACAAGCGACAGGAAATCGAGTCGCGACGAGCCGTTCGCCCGCTCGAGCAATTGCGCGAGGAAGTGGCCGCTGCACCACCACCCCGCAACTTCTTCGCTGCGATCGCCACGGAACTGGGTCCCGGCGGCGTCAATGTGATTGCGGAAGTCAAACGCCGCAGCCCGTCAGCTGGCGAGATTCGCTCGCCATTCGATCCGGTCTCCATCGCCCTACAGTACGAAAACGCCGGGGCTGCGGCGATTTCCTGCCTGACTGACGCGCATTTCTTTGGCGGATCACTCGATACGATCCGAGCCATCAAGGAATCCGTCAGGATCCCCGTCCTCCAGAAAGATTTCCTCATTGATGCCTGGCAGATCTGGGAGGCCCGGGCCGCAGGGGCCGATGCGGTCCTCCTGATCTCAGAGTGCCTCTCTGAGGGGCAACTCATGGACATGCTCATCCTCTCGCACGAGCTCGATCTGACGGCGCTCGTGGAGGTACATGACATGGAGAACCTGCTTCGGGTTCGGCGGCACATCGGATTCCCACATCCCGGCTACATGCTGCTGGGGATCAACAACCGCAACCTTCGCACGATGACCACCGACATCGCCCACACCATCCGCATGCTCGACATGGTTGAAGAGCACCGGGACATCCTCGTGACCGAATCGGGAATCCGCTCCCATGAGGACATTCAGCGGCTCATCGAACATGGCGTCCGGCGGTTCCTGATTGGCGAGCATCTGCTCCGGCACGAGAACCCGGGGCAGGCGCTCCGCGACTTCATCGGCACCCCGTGGAACTGACGTATCCTCCCCGGCATGCCACTGGTCGAGACCATCCGCGAAGCCGACATCGTCACCATGGAACTCAATCGCCCCGAGAAGCGCAACGCGTTGTCTCCGGAGTTGATCGAAGACCTGCACGCCGCCATCGATGCCGTCGAGTCGGATCAGTCGATTCGAGCCTTGATTCTGGGTGGCCGAGGCAAGTCCTTCTGCGCAGGCATGGATCTTCGCGGCGTTCTGGATGATGCTGAGGCCATGGCGGGCATGCTCCTTGGACTCGCGCGGGCCACGTGGCGGATCCGGACACTCCCCTTTCCCACCATCGCCCGTGTCCAGGGTGCCGCCGTCGGGGGCGGTTGCGGCCTGGCGGCCGTCACTGACCTGACCATCACACATCCCGAGGCCAGGCTCGGGTACCCGGAGGTGACGCTGGGCGTCTGCCCTGCCGTCGTGGCCCCCTGGCTGGTGCGGCGGATCGGGGCAGGGCCCGCCCGCGCCTTGCTGCTGCAGGGCGGAACGCACACCGGGGAAGTCGCGGAGACACTTGGGCTGGTCGACCGTCTCGTCCCGTTGAAGGATCTTGACCAGACCGCCATGGAGATGGCCGCCGCACTGGCAGCGGGCGGCCAGGCCGCGATCGCGGTCACCAAGCAGTGGCTCAATGAACTCGACGGCTCAGGCGACCTTGAAACACTGGAACGCGGTGCCAGGCGCTCGGCTGAGGTCATCGCCGGCGAGGAGGCCCAGGCTCGCCTCCGCCCCCTCTACGGGGCCTGATCCGGCCTTTTTCGCCCCCTGTGGGATGAGGCGTGGATCGCCAACGGAATCCCGCTTTCTGCTACCATGGGGGGCCACGCTCTAACACGGACCTCCAGGTGTCTGTTATAGCGGTGGACGGAGCCATTAAGGCTCCTTTGAGCCGCTCGCGAGCCCCCCACCCGGCCTGCAGCGACTGAGACAACTCAGCCCTTCGAGGCCGGGATCGTGGCTGTCTCCACCCGAGGCCGCCCCCGCCTCCCGAGTCCCCACCGGAGCCAGCGATGACTACCACCACCCCGACGACGTCCTTCCCGATCGACCGCACCGCTGAGGGCGCCGCGGTCTTGTGGGTAGAAGCACCTCACCAGGCCGTCGTGGTCATGGACCGGATCACCCTGGCGAGGCTTGACGCATCGATCGACGCAGTGGAGTCGGATCCGCCAACCTGCCTGATCATCAGAAGCCGTGATGAGCGTGTGTGGATTGCCGGCGCCGATCTCAAGGAGATTGACGGACTCGATGATGACGCGCTGGATGCCTACCTCGCGGACGGACAGCGTGTCTTCGGCAGAATTGCCGCCCTTCCGTTCCCGGTGGTTGCCGCCATCACCGGTGCCACACTTGGAGGCGGATTGGAACTGGCGATGCACTGCCACGGCATGGTGGCAAGCCGATCGTCGATGCGTGGCAAGCCGTACCCCATCGGCCTGCCCGAGGCATCGCTTGGATTGGTGCCCGGATGGGGTGGCACCCAATTGCTTCCAGCCCGGGTCGAGCCGTCGGTCAGTCTCCCCGCCATCGCGCACGGGCGACCATTCATGAGCGATGGGATGCCGGAAGACCTCGTTGATCATGTCGTCGACGCTGCAGATGACGTGCAGGACGCCGCTCTCACGCTGGCGGGCACGCTTGACCCCGAGTCGCTGCCGCGCACTATCGCGACGTGTGACGAGGAGATGCTCCTGGCCGAAGTGGATCACATCCGGCACGATCCCGACTCAGATGAGGCCGCCGGGGTCGTCGCACACTGTGTGGCCACCGGCGTCAAGGACGGCATTGACTCCGGACTTTCCATGGAACGCGAAGGGCTGGTATCTCTCCGAAACACGGAACATACGCGCGCTCGCTTGCAGGAATTCTTCTCCAGGGGCTGACCCCCTCGGACCCTTCACAGGATCAGACGCATGACGACAAAGCCATCGCTCGCAGACAGCCTGAAGAACGTCTCAGACAAAGACAAGAAGCAGATCAAGGCCGCAGAGGAAATGCTCGGGCCCGATCCGGAAACCATGGGGTTCATCAAGAACCTCTTTTGGGGGAACTACCGCGAAGAGCTGGTGTTCCCGTTTCCGGAGGTGTCCGCCGACGAGGTCGCCCGCTGCGATCAGTTGCTCGCCGAACTGGATGAGTACCTCCAGAACGCACACCCCTCGACCGAGATCGATCGCGATCAGGAGATCCCCCACTGGGCGATCAAGCGGCTCTTCGATATTGGCGTGATGGGCATGATCGTGCCCCAGGAGTACGGTGGCGGCGGATTCGGAATCACTTCGTACAACCGTGTGCTTGAGCGTATCGGTCGTTCCTGCGGATCCACCGCCGTCATGGTCTCCGCGCACCAGTCCATCGGCTGTGGTGCGATCAGCCTCTTCGGTACTGAAGAGCAGAAGCGATACTGGCTGCCTCGAATCTCTCGCGACATGCTGAGCGCCTTCTGCCTCTCCGAGCCGAACGTCGGATGCGATGCCGGAGGTCAGGAGACGCGATGCGAGGTCACCGAGGACGGCGAGCACTACATCCTTAATGGCGAGAAGAAGTGGGCCACTTCCGGCGCGCTTTCGGGCATGTTCACCGTCATGGCCAAGCAGCGTATCGTTGATCCTCGCTCCGGCAAGGAGAAGGACAAGGTGTCCGCGCTGATCGTCACACCAGACATGGAAGGCGTGGACATCTTCAGCCGCAACCGCGCCAAGTGCGGCATTCGAGGCACCTGGCAGGCGCGAATCCGATTCACCAACGTGAAGATCCCGCGGGCGAACCTCCTTCACAAGGAAGGACGCGGACTCAATGTCGCGCTGACCTGCCTGAATTATGGGCGATGCACCCTCTCCGCCGGCATGGTCGGCGCCGGATGGACTGCCTACAAACAGGCGCTCAAGTGGTCTCAGACGCGGTACCAGTTTGATCGCCCGCTCGGTGAGTTCGATCTCGTCAGGGATCGCCTCGCCACCATGGCTGCCTATTGCTACGCCATGGACGCGATGCTCTACATGACGACAGGCATCATCGATCGAGGCGATGAAGACATCATGCTGGAGACCGCCATCTGCAAGGTCTTCTGTTCGGAACTGGGATTCCGAACCTGCGACAACGCATTGCAGATCATGGGCGGCGAGGGCTACATGACGGAGAACGCGGTCGAGCGCCTGTGGCGCGACTCACGCATCAATGTCATCGTCGAAGGTGCCAATGAGGTCATGCATTCATTCGTGTTTGCCTATGGATCCAAGCAACTCGGCGAATGGATGCTGGGTGTCAAGGCGGCACCGGTCAGGCACATGGGTGATGCGATGAAGATTGGCGCTCAGTTGTTCCTTGGAATCAGGCCTCCAGCCCCATCAATCACGGGATTGCACGAATCGCTCAGGCCGCACGCTGATGAACTGGAGTCACTGACGCGAGAGTTCAGCCACCAGGTCAAGATGGCCTTCAAAGAGCACGACGAGCAACTCGTCACCCGGCAGATGATTCAGCGCCGCCTCAGCTGGTCGGTCATCTGGTTGCATGCGATGACATGCGTCCTCTCAAAGTTTGATCGTGATCTCAGGAATGGCCTTGACGGCGCTGCGCTCCTGCATGACCGGGCCATCGTGGACCATTGCATGGCCATGGGCGCCCACGAGATCCGGCGAGAACTCAGGGAACTCCGGGAGAACACAGACGAAACGATGCAGCGGTGCGCAGACGCGGCGTGGAGTGAGTTGCCAGCCATGAAGCACAGCGACTACTTCATTCCGGAGTCGAGCCCGGTTGATGAAGCGCGGGGGCACGGGCTGGCCACAGACGACGAGTTCATTCCGCAGTTCGGAAGCGGGTCCATGGCTGAGGAGTTCCAGGCAGTGTTCGGTGGGCAGGCCTGAGCGGGACCAATCAAGGAGGAAGGACCACCATGAATACGTTTGGACAGATGATCGACCGGGGCCACGAGCGTGTGTGCTTTCACCACGACGAAGAGACAGGCCTGCGCGCGATCATTGCCATTCACTCCACTCGCCTCGGATCGGCGCTCGGTGGCACCCGCAGGTGGCACTATGCCACGGAGGAAGAAGCGCTCTTCGACGTGCTTCGCCTTTCCGAAGGAATGTCCTACAAGGCTGCCTGCGCCAACCTGCCGATGGGCGGCGCCAAGAGTGTCATCCTGCTGCCTTCGCAGCACAGTCCCCGGACCGAAGGAGAGGCACGTGCCATGGGTCGCTTTGTCAATACGTTCTCGGGCGACTACATCGCTGCAGAGGACGTCGGCGTTGACACACAGTTCGTGGACTGGATGGCCATGGAAACATCCCACGTCATGGGTGGCGAAACGGTCTCCAGTGGTGGAGATCCCTCCCCATTCACGGCGCGAGGCACATTCAACGGAATGAGGGCATGTCTCCGCCAAAAGCACGGACACGCTGACTTTGATGGGCTGACCGTCGCCGTTCAAGGGCTCGGACACGTGGGGATGGACCTCTGTCGCATTCTTCACACAGCCGGTGCAAACCTGATGGTGGCAGACATTCTGCCGGATCGAGTAACGGAGGCTGTTGAGACCTTTGGTGCCATCGCCGCAGATACCGATGGAATTCTGGGTGCGGAGTGCGACATCCTCGCACCATGCGCTCTGGGAGCCGTCATCGGTCCGAAGGAGATTCGGAAGCTCCGCACCGGCATAGTCTGCGGCGCTGCCAACAACATCCTGGTCGATCCGGAGCGAGATGGTGCGACGCTCAAGGGCAACGACGTGCTGTACGCCCCTGACTTCGTCGTCAACGCAGGCGGGCTGATCTGGCTCGCCGGACTGTGGTTGGGCATGTCGCGTGAGGAACTGGATCGCCGAAACGAATTGATCGAGGACACCACCATGGAGATCCTCGAGTCCTCGACATCAATGCCATCGACGCATCATGCCGCTGTCGCCCTGGCCAAGAAACGCTTTCTCGAAGGTCCCGTGAGCGGGAAGGAGACCGTCCATGCCGGTTGACTGCGCATTTCAGACGAAGATCGAGCGTGTCTCGATCCTCGACGAGCACGGTGTGTTCGATGAGCAACTCGGTGAGGGCCTGATCCCCGACGCCGATGTCGTCAAGTTGTATCGGCACATGACCCTGTGCCGCCACTTTGACGAGATCGCGTTCAAGTTACAGCGATCGGGCAGGATGGGCACCTATCCGGAGAATCGTGGCCAGGAGGCGACGTCTCTTGGAGCCGCCTACGCACTGGAAGACGAAGACTGGCTGGTCACCTGCTATCGCGAGAATGCCGGGCTCTTCTGGCGTGGCGTCGATCCTGAGAAGATCCTGCTTCACTGGATGGGCGACGAACGCGGCAATGACATCCCCGTCAAAGCCACGCCTCTGGCGATTCCGATCGGCACACAGATGCTTCATGCCACCGGATTGGCCTGGGCGTCCAAGTACCGAGGCGATGGCGGAATCGCCTGCACCTTCTTTGGTGATGGCGCCACGAGCGAGGGCGACTTTCATGAGGCGATGAACTTTGCAGCGAACCTCGACCTTCCCGTCGTGTTCGTCTGCCAGAACAACTCATGGGCGATTTCGGTTCCCACTCGCATCCAGTGCTCCGCTCCGACCATTGCCCAGCGAGGCCTGGCCTACGGCATGCACAGCGTGCAGGTGGATGGCAATGACATCTTCGCGATGGTCAAGGTGGTCCGGGATGCCGCAGCGCGAGCCCGCACTGAGAATCGCCCGACGTTCATCGAAGCGGTCACCTA
>CAYQJN010000005.1:1397-42793 GCA_964417845.1 uncultured Isosphaeraceae bacterium | reverse complement strand
GCGTCGGCTGAGGCGGCTGCATGGGCGGAGTCGTCCTCGTCGGAGTCTTCGTCATCGGAGTCGTCGTCGTCTCCGTCCGGGTCATCGAGCATGGCGAGCGGGTTCACCGCCTGCCGTGCCGCCCAGGTCTCGAAATCCAGCGTGCCGGCCGAGGCCGTCTCGAGCATCGCCTCGGAGTTGCTGAATTCAAGGGTGGTCGGTGACTCCAGCACGCCAGCGAATGCCCCGCCTGCAGGCAGCAGGGCTGCAAACAGCCCGAGGGACATCACGGTTCGCGGAGTCGTGGATTAGTGACGGTTGGTCATGAGGCAATCTCTCCTAATCTGTTGCCGGACGATGTTTCGGAAGTGCCAAGGCGGCCATCCCGGCCCAAAAAGCGGGCAGTCTGTTCAGTTGGCCCGTCGCGCGGGGCCAAAGGGGAGGAGATGCTCGCCAGGGGAACGAATACGCAGAATCCACCGTTCTCTGACAACTTTCAAAAAGATCGGCATGCCCTGTATCTGAGACGAGGGGACGCGCCTCGGCTCCATAGCGGCTTCATCCGGTTGGTTGGATGGTGGCCTATGCTCGGAGCGTGCGACAGGTGACGATCTTGACCAGCCAGACCGACATTCAGGCGATGGAAGACGCTGATCTGGTCGCGGCCTGTCGCGCCGGAGGGCCCGAGGCCGAGATGGCCTGGGGTGAGTTCGTCAGCCGGTTTGGGCGTCTCGTATATGCAGCGGCCCGGCGCCCGGGGGCTTTCGGATGCTGACTCGGAGGAAGTGCTCCAGCACACCATGGAATCAGCGTGGCGGTATCTGGGTCGGCTTCGGGATCCGGGGGCGATTCGAAGTTGGCTGCTGACGACTGCCATGAGGGAGTGCTGGCGGATGTGGCAGGTTCATGCCAAGGCGCCTCAATCTGTGGAGTCCGTCGAGGAGCCACGACAGCTCGACCCTGATGAAGTGGATCGCCTGGAGCGGCAGTTGCTGGTGCAGCGGGGGCTGGACCAACTCGGGGAGCCATGCCGTGGGCTTCTGGTGGCGATCTTCAATCGTTCTGACGGCGAACGATATGCAGATGTGGCGGACCGTCTCGGGTTGCCGGTTGGGAGTCTGGGGCCGACCCGCGGACGGTGCTTTCGCAAGCTGGAGTCAATTTTGGCGCGGCTCGGCCTGACAGGCTGAGCAGCATTGGAGATGTGTTGATGCGACTAACTGACGAACAGTACGAGCGGGTCCTGGCATGGGCCAGCGGAGAGGCCTTTGACGATCCTGTGCAGTGGTGCCCCCCCGAGGGACTTCTGCAGGCACGGGCGGTGGCGGCCCTGTGGTCGGACGTGGAGTCACTCTCGAGAGAGTCGAGCGGGATCGAGCCATCGGGGCGCGCGCTGGCGCGAGCCAGATCGATCCCACGGCATGTCAGCCACGCGTGGCCAGTGTCCTCGTTCAACGCCGCAGTAGACAGCCTGACCGGGATCTTGAATGGGCTGGAGTCGGCCGTCGCACGGTTGGTCCACGATGACCGAACGATGCCTCTGGCCGTGCGCGGAGAGGCAGGCCAGGCAGTCCATCTGGCATGGGAAGCGGACGATCTTGACGTCGATGTCGTCGCTGAACCAGTTGAGCTTGATCCCCTGACAGGGGCGGTCACTGCATGGGTGGTCCGTGGCGAGGTCATGGCAGACACGCCAGTCGCCGGGCTGGAAGTTCGCGTTCTGGATACTCGTGATCAGCAGGTCATTGAAACAGCCTCTCTGGATGGGTTTGGCCAGTTTGTGATCGAGGTCCCATCTGGCAGGTGGGCCATTCGCATTGGATCTCCAGATCAAAACCTTCATCTGGAGCCGGTGGAACTCGCGTGAGCCTGGAAGCGACCATGTTTGACCGCATCTGCGCGATGATCGCCTCAGTCGAGGCTGGCGCTATGCCCGCAACGCTCTCGCGTGACGAGTTGGATGATTCGATCGAGGCGATCGGTCAGTTGGCGATGCAGGACGTTCCCGCGGCCGTTCGAGGGGGCCGGATCGTTGTGGACATCGCGGATGCGTGCGGCACGCCTGCGCACCAGGCGCGGTCTCGCCGGGCGCTGAGCAGGGCCTTTGCGTGGGAGAGTTCCTACGACAAGGCATTGGCGACGGCACAAGACGCCGTGAGAGTGGCGGAAGCTGCGGAGTTGTTTGAAGAAGCGGGGCGTGCGCGGCTGGCATCCATGCACGCATTGACCGAGATGGGTCGATTGGATGATGCAGCCTCCGCGGGGCTCGCCGCCCGCCGCCGATTTGAGTCGATGGGTCTGGATGCCATGGCTGCTCGCGCGGACATCAACCTCGGCGTGGTGTATCAGCACCTTGACCAACCGAATCAGGCCGTCGAGTGCTTGACTCGCGCTCGAACGCCGTTGGCGAACGAGCCAGCGGTGCTCGGGCATCTGGAGAACAATCTGGGCGAGTCGCTCCTGGCCCTTGATGATGTGACTGGTGCTGAAGCGGCGTTTCTGAAAGCCCGGGAGGCATTTGAACAGGCTGGCGCGTCTCTGACAGCGGCGATCGCGGAGGGCAACCTGGCGGATCTGGCTGCCAGACAGGGACATCTTGGCGATGCGCTTCGCTGGTTTGAAACCGCGCGTGTTCGGTTGAAGGACACCGATGCATCGGGGCACATGGCACGCCTCCTCGCTGAGCGAGCCGAGGCCATCGCGTCAGTCGGGCTGGCTTCCTCGGCCTGCGCCGCTTTCGAAGAAGTCCTTCCGATTCTCGATGAGGCTGGCCTTCAGGTGGAGGCGGCCCGCGCGCGGCGTGGTCTCGGGAGGGCGGCATTGGCCGCCGGAGACGTCTCGCGGGCATCGACGATGTTGGCTGCCGCTGCGACGGCCCACGCAGACCTGGGGCACCAGACACTTCGGGCGGAACTCGACCTCGACCCCGCACGTGTTGCGTCCAGGCAGGGGCGATTCGGCGAGTCCAGGCGGCTTGCCCACGCGGCGATGGCCGTTCTTGCCGGGCGTCCTCTTCGGGAAATCGAGTGCCGCATCGTGCTTGCTGAGTCCTGCATGTCGAGTGACGTGGCTCAGGCGGCCTGTGAACTTGATGCCGCCGAGGTGTTGGCGCGGAGATTTGACGTGCCCCCGATGTTGGCCCGGATCCTCCATCTTCGTGGGACGATGCGAGCGAGCCAGGGACGGCTCGGTTTGGCCTTTGCGGCGCTGTCTGAGGCGATCGAGCAGGTTGAACGTCTGCGTGGCACGGTCCAGGCGGACCGCTGCCGCTCCGGGCTCGGACTTACGCATCGAGCGATGTATGAGGACGCGCTGCGTGTCCTACTTGACCATCCACGTGGCTCGGCTGATGTCCGGGCATTCGAGATCGCTGACCGTATGCGGAGCAGGGTGCTGCTCGATCAGATTCAGAGAGGTGATCTGATGGCTCCGACGACCCCGCACCATGAGCGGGCATCGGTCGACCTAGCGTTGGAGGCCAGAGAGCGTCTGAGCGTGATGTACAGCAGGATCGCTGATGCGCTGGACGGAGCAGACTTCAATGCCGAGTCGTGGCGCTCCGATCTACAGGAAGCGGAAACTGCGCTTGAGCAACTCGAGATAGGAGAGTCCTCCGCGGCAGCCGTTCCGTTGACTCGGTCGCTGGGTCTGAACGTGCAGGATGTGCAGCGTCAGTTAGGGGATACTGAAGCGCTGATTCAGTATTCAATCCTCGACGGCGAAGTTTTTGCATTCGTCGTTTCGGGAGAGGGACTTCGACTGGTGCGTCGGATTGGATCGACGGACCAGATCACCAGCCTTATGGAATCGCTTCGCTTCCAGATTGCGCGGGCCGTCGGGCATCGCGGAGTGTCGCATCGCCGCCTGAGTCGGCTTGTTGAGAAGACGACTTGCCCGCTCGCAGCGCTGTATGACATCCTGATTCGGCCACTGGGAGATGAGGTGGCTCAGGCAGGTCGACTCATCGTTGTGCCACAAAGTGTGCTCCATATGGTCCCCTTCCACGCTCTGCATGACGGAATCGACTGGCTGGTGACGCGACAGGAGACTCAGTACATCCCAAGCACATCCCTTTTGATTCACCTTCGTTCTCGCAGTCGCACTCCTGCGCGCGGCGGTCCGCTGGTGGTGGCAGGCCAATCCGAGGGTCTCCCTGGGATTCAACGCGAGGCGGCGCACACTGCGTCGATGCTCGGTCCGGGAACGACACTTCTGGCTGGGGACGATGCAACCGTCCAGGCCGTGCAACAGGCCGCGCCCGACGCCTCGGTGCTCCATCTATGCGGTCATGGTCGATTCATGGCCGCCCACGTTGGCGCCAGCGGCATTCGTATGGCGGATCGATGGCTCTCACTTCATGACGTGCAGTCGATGAAGCTCTCGGCCGATCTCGTCATCCTTAGTTCCTGTGAGAGCGGTCCTCTCAGAGGAGGGCGTGGGGATGAGCCAACAGGGCTCTTCCATGGATTCCTCTCCGCTGGGGCATCGGGGCTGCTGGCATCGATGTGGCGTGTTTCCGACGCTACCGCCAGTTTCCTTCTTGAATCTTTTCATGCTCACGCCCAGAATGGAGTCGGTGGCTATGTCTCGGCCTTGCGAGAGGCGCAGATGGAGACTCTGTCATCCAAACCCCACCCCGCGCATTGGGCTTCGTTTGTCTTTGCTGGAGTCAACTCATGAAGCGGTCTCATCGAGTCGCAGCGGCCGCCACGGTCGGCGGGCTCTTCGCCGCCGGGATGGCGATCCGAGCCGTTGCCCACCCCTGTGATCTTCCCTCCGACAAGGAACTTGATCGGGTGATGTTTCAGTTGGCCGATGGCGCGCTGCCAGGGGATTTGCTGGCGGCCATTCAGGTCGACTGGCCGGAGGTCTCCTGGACCCAACTGGATCACGAGCAGGTGCGGGGGTTCCATTACGTTCAGGTGCATGTCCCTGCGTCCTGGACCGAGGTGGAGTGGGAGTTGTTTGAAGAGTCCATTGAGCATGGGCATCCGGGTCTGGCGACCTGGCTTGAGTTTCTCAGCGCCGACGAGGCACCTGAAGGAGGTACAGGAAGTACCTTTGTTGATGGCATCAACGATCTGAATGCCTACAAGTCTCAGTTTTCAGTGCAGACACTCGGGATCACTTCGGCGCATCAGAAGTCCGGCGGATCTGGAACTGTGGTGGCGATTCTGGATACGGGAGTGGCCGACGCCCATGATGTCCTCGAGCAGCGGGTGTTGCCAGGGTGGGACTTCGTCGATGGTGATGCCTTCCCTGTTGATGAGGCACCAGGGCAGGATCTGGATGGCGACGGACAAGTCGACGAGATGGCAGGGCATGGAACCTTCGTGGCCGGACTTGTGGCGCTCGTCGCGCCTGATGCCCGCATCCTTCCGGTCCGGGTCCTGGACCCTGAGGGCCGGGGCGATTCATGGGCGCTCGCCTGCGGAATCTGGTACGCCATTGATCGAGGAGTTGAAGTCATCAACTTGAGCCTCGGGTCTACAGATGATTCTGACATCGTCGAAGTGGCTCTGGAGGAGGCGGCCTCGAGAGGGATTGTCGTCGTGGCCGCCGCAGGGAACTGTGATCGAACAGAGCCCGAGGAGTTTCCGGCGATGTCTGAAGAGGCGGCGGTCATCGGCGTGGCAGCAGTCGATGACGTCGATGTGAGGGCTTCCTTCTCAAACTTCCACGAGCACCTGGCAATTGCGGCGCCTGCAGTCACGATCTGGACGGCCGATGGGCAGCCTGTACTTGAGCGATCGATGATCAGCACACTTCCAGATGGCGCGTTTGGCGCCTGGGAGGGCACCAGTGTGGGGGTGCCGCTTGTTTCGGGTGCAGTGGCCGCCATTTGTGCGCAACATCCAGAGTGGGAAGCAGCCCCATCGACGATTGAGGGGATTCGAAGCATTCTGTCCGATGGCGCCGCCCCCATTGATGGGGGCAATCCGGGGTACGAGGGCCTCTTGGGCGCCGGTCGTCTGAATGTCGGCGCATCAGTCGGGCTTGGGCCGGTCGCGCCTCGATTGGGGGATCTCGATGCTGATGGCACCGTTGGTACAGATGACCTGTTGATCATGGTCGATGCCTGGGGGAGCGTCCATTCCACCGCAGACCTGAATGGAAGCGGACTCGTTGACGTCTTTGATCTGCTCATGCAGATTGCTGCCTGGGGTTAGCAAAAACAACAACCTTGGGACGGCCCAGGCGTTGTCGAGGGTAGGCTCTCTGCATGTCGACATCCATGCTGCTGATCGCCGTCCTGGGGGTGTCTGTTCCAGATCCGCCGCAGACGCCTCCGAACATCGTCATCGTCTTTGTGGATGACATGGGTTGGGGTGATCTCCCCTCGCAAGGTTCCACCGGGTGGAAGATGCCGAACCTGGAACGGATGGAACGCGAGGGGACGCGGTTCACTCAGTTCTCTGTAGCGCAGCCGGTGTGTTCTGCCTCACGAGCGGCGCTCATGACCGGGTGCTGGCCCAATCGCATTGGCATTCACGGGGCGCTTGGCCCGTGGAGTTCGGTTGGGATCAACCCCGATGAAACGACGCTTGCGGAGCTCTGCAAACAGCGAGGCTATGCGACCGCTGCCATCGGCAAGTGGCATCTCGGGCACCAACCCGAGTTTCTTCCGATGCGGCACGGCTTTGATTTGTTCTTCGGTATTCCCTACTCCAACGACATGTGGCCCGGCCACCCGGAGCGACCGAAGGAGTGGCCGCCACTGCCGCTCATTGAGGGCGAGAAGACCATTGAGCGTATCAGCGCGATCGATCGGCAGGATCCACTTACGAGCAGGTTCACGGATCGGGCCGTGCAGTTTGTCCAGGAACACCATGAGCGGCCGTTCTTGTTGTACCTCGCCCATCCGCAGCCGCACGTGCCCCTCGCCTGTGGACCAAAGTGGAAGGGGTCGAGCGAACAGGGGGCTTACGGTGATGTCATGCAGGAACTGGATTGGAGCGTGGGGCAGGTACTCGACGCGCTCGATGACCACGAACTCTCAGATCGCACGATCGTTGTCTTTGCAAGTGACAACGGACCATGGCTCTCCTACGGCGACCATGCCGGAACCACCGGTGGATTGCGAGAAGGCAAGGGCACGACATTCGAAGGTGGCGTTCGGGTGCCGTGCATCATCAGATGGCCGGGGCATGTCCCGGCGGGGGGGGTGAGCGACGCGCCATGGGGGACCGTGGACCTGCTGCCGACACTGGCGGCGGCGATTGGCGCCGATACGCCACCGCATCTGGACGGCCGTGACGCGACGGCGGTGATCACGGGAACGGGGCCGCCCTCGCGAGACGTCTTTCTGTCCTACTACCGCACAAATGAGCTGCAAGCGGTTCGCATGGGCCGATGGAAGCTTCATCTGCCGCACGGGTACCGATCGCTCGAGGGACGGCCGGCGGGGAAAGATGGCACGCCTGCGAAGTACACCTACGGGATGCCGCAGTCGCTCGCGCTCTACGACCTGTGTGAGGACCCGCACGAGACGACTGATGTGCAGTTGGCGCATCCCGAAGTGATGGCCCGAATGCTTGAGATCGTCGAGGCTGCGCGGACTGATCTGGGCGATGCGCTGTCGGGGCGGGAAGGGGCCGGGAGGCGACCGCCGGGGCGAGTCAGTCAAGCACCTTGATCAGTTGGAGGCATGGGTTGTCTTTATCCCAGAGTGTGGGAAGCTCTGTCAGCGGCGCGAAACCCATGGCCTCGTACCACATGCGCGTTTGCTCGTAGTGCTCACATGCCCGCCGGGATGAGAGCGTCTTGACCTGAAGAAACCGTGCGCCTGTCCGCCTGGCATGGACCTCGGCTTGCGTGAGCAGTGCAGCCCCAATCCCCTGGCGCCTCCACTCGGGTCGCACGCCCAGAACATGCAATTCGCTCGAGGATGGGAAGTGCTGCTCAATCGTGATGAAGCCGATGGCGGTCTCTTCGTGCAGGGCGAGCACGGTGGGTAGTTGCTCGATGCGTTCAACGTATTCGACAATCGAGGACTCGATCCCGAACCACGCCGGCAGGCTGCGGAGGATCGGCTCGCATGCAGCCGCCAATCCAGTTGCGGGCTGAGTGATGGTGACGCCGGATGGAAGCGATGCCGTCATGAACCGCACGATATCCTCCCTCACCTTGGAAGGGCACGACACGCATCTCAACGCGCGGGCAGCGGCAGGCGTCGCGATGGCCGTGGCCGCCTACGCATGGTGGGCCGTTGCCACTCCGCTGTACTACAGCGTGGTGGATCAGGTGCCCGTCGGGGAACTGCTGGCATGGCGAGTATTGTCGGGCATTCCGGCCATGGGCCTGCTGCTGTGGGCGACCGGTCGGCTGGGCGAACTGCGAGCGATTCTGGGCAACAAGCGGGTGCTGGGACTGCTCGCCGTGTCGGCGGTGCTTATCTCAGTCAACTGGGTGGTGTTCGTCTGGTCGGTGATTGACAATCGCTTGAGCGAGGCGAGCCTCGGCTACTACATCAACCCGCTCGTGTGGGTTGCGTTGGGGCGGATTGTTCTTGGGGAGCGCATGCGTGGTCCTCAGTGGGTGGCCGTGGCATTGGCGATCGTGGGCGTATCTGTGCTTGCGTGGCGGATTGGCGGTCTTCCATGGATTTCGCTGGCGCTGGCTACGTCCTTTGCGCTGTATGGGCTCGTTCGCAAGCAGGTCGCTGCGTCGCCGGCTGCAGGGTTGACCGTGGAGATGATGCTGCTTTCTCCACTCATGTGCATCCTGCTCTGGCTTGATCATGTTGCCCACGGCAATGCAGTGCTTGCCGGGCCCTGGTGGGTGTCGACTCTCCTCCTGCTGGGCGGCGTGGTGACTGCCGTACCGCTGGTGCTGTTTGCCGGCGGAGCCAAGCGGCTCCAGCTGACAACAATGGGCATGCTTCAGTACATCGCGCCGACGGGGCAGTTACTGCTGGCCGTCTGGGTGTTCGGTGAGTCATTTGGCACTGATCGACTCATCGCCTTCTGCTTCATCTGGGCGGCTGTCCTCACCTATTCAGCGGACTCGGTGAGGCAAGCGAGAAAGGCCCGCCGGGTGGATGCGGAAGTCATGGTTCCGGGCGAAGCCTAAGTGTGGCTGAGCAGTCCCGACGTCCCACGGGGCCTCAAACGCGTTTCTTGCAGGGCAAAGGGGACTGCGGATGTGTGTTTCCGCTTTCGCCTGTCGGTTGTGGGCTCGATGTCGTAGCCTCACAAGATAGGAGCAAGAGCATGATCGCAGTGACAATGGTGTGTGTCGTAGTGGCTGGCACGGTCCCACAGTTCGAGATTGTCGAGATCGGGACGTTTGGAACCGGGCCGTGTGGTGCTCACGACATCAGTGAAGCGAACACCGCGTGTGGCCAGGGGACCGCGCCCAATGGTCTCTCGCAGCATGCGTTCTACTGGGACGGCACGGAGATGCACAACATCCAGCCGCTCAATGCACCCAACGGGGGCAACACATGGGGCTTCGCCATGAATGCGCACGGGCACGTTGTGGGATATGCCACGGCGACGAGTGGGGCGACATTCCATCCCTACAAGTGGACGCCAGAAGGTGGCACGCAAGACCTCGGCGTTCCGGCGTGGGCGAGCGGTGACTATGGACAGGCACTGGATATCAATGACAGCGGGACCGCCGTCGGGCTCGTTGGAACCGTGCCCTACAACATCCGCGGATGCATCTGGATCGAAGGCGAAATGCGGCAGGTCGAGCCTTTCGGTGGAACAGAGTCACAGTGCCTCGCGGTAAACGAGCTGAACGATGTGGTCGGGTTTGCGCGTCTTGAGTCTGGCAAGATGAGAGGCTTTGTCGTGCCCAACGGAAACGTTAACGCCATCATTGAACTCGAGGCCCCCGAAGGCGGCGGTGCACGGGCGACCGACATCAACGAACAACGCGTCGCCTGTGGTTGGGGCGCGAACGAAGACGGCACATATCACGCACTCAAGTGGTCGCAATCAGGAGGCATGGAATACCTCGGCGAGCCGGAAGGCTGGCAGGCCTTTGCCTATGACATCAACGAATCGGGCTGGGTTGTCGGTAAGGCATGGGGCCCTCCTTCAGTGGCGGGCATTCAGTACCACGGCTGCGCATGGATAGACGGTGAGTTTGTGTTGCTGGACGATCTGGTGATCAACAACAGTGAGAATGCCCAGTTTCGGAACGCTCGAGGAGTCAACGAAAACGGATGGATCGCCACGTCTATGGCCTGGGACGATCAGGACAACCGAGCAGCCATCCTGCGACCGATCGACTCAGTTCCGGGTGATGTCAACGGCGACGGTCAGATCGGGACCGATGATCTGCTCCTGATCATCGGATCATGGGGTCTGTGTGACCCGGTCTGTCCCGCAGATCTCAATGGAGACGGCCAGGTTGGGACTGACGATCTGCTCATCGTCCTCGGCGCGTGGACAGGCTGAGTCCGGCACCAGTCTCGGGCGGCCGCCGTGGCCGGGCGCGCCGGGCACAAGACAATCCGCGCGCCCGCGACAGACTCGCGGGCGCGCTGCATCGTCCGGAAGGGAGGAGGTCATGTAGTGGAGCGGCGCTTCTGGCACGGCGTCTCAGGCGGGTTGAGGCTGTGCTGTGGCCGTTTGATCGTAGAGCTTCATGACGATCTGGCTGAAAGCGTGTGCCGGGCCACCACCCATGAGGACGGCGACATCCAGCGTCTCCTGTATCTCTTCTCGGGTGGCCCCTGCCTTGACCGCGAGGGGGACATGGTGGTGGAGGCAGTGCTCACAGAGGCGACTGACCGCCGCGACGATCGCCATCAACTCCTTCGTCTTGACGTCCAGCGTTCCGGGGACGAGTGCTTGGCGATACATCTCTCGAAAAGCCTGATTGGTATCTGTTCTCATCGGGTGCCCTCTCGATCTGATCAGAAGTATCTCTGCTGCATTGTCAGGGACCGACTAGACTGCTTTCGTTTCAGGAGGTGTGGCGCAAATGCGGATGTTTCTGATTGCGGTGTTGGGAATGGTGTGCTCGGCGCCCAGCGTCGGCAAGGCGCCAGTGTCTTCAGGGAACGCGGGGGTGGCCCCTCAGGCGCCAGAGGAGGCGAAACCCAGCGTCGATGAGCTCTTTGACGAGTTCTTCAACGCCACGGGAGGACGTGCCGCATGGGCGTCCATCAAGGGGATGAAGCGGACCTACGGATGGCGGATCGGTGAGGACACGGGGGACATCGTGATCACGTCACGGCCGGGCGGGGACTATCAACTGACCATGTCGATGGACGGCAGCACCTGGAGGGAGGCGCAGGGTGCGGTTGGTGATCAAGCCTGGCTGGAAGACGCAACAGGTGTCTGTCATCCCGCAGCCGCCGAAGTGGCGCTGGAACTCCGCATTGAAAATGACCCGACTTCGCTCCTGCACATCGCATCGTTGTCCCGTGCCATGGCGTGCAGTGGGGTCCGTGAGATCGCAGGGCGGCCGCAGTGGCGGGTCGTCATCGCTCCAAACGCCGGTCGCCCCTGGTACTTCTTCTTTGATGCCGAGACGCATCTGCTGACCCGATTCTCGTTCTCCAGACCGGATGAAACAGGGGCACCGATTCTGGTCTCGCGCACCTTCAGTGATTGGAAGCAGGCTGGCCCGATTCTCTTTCCGCATGCTCATGTCGATCGCTCCCGCATTGGGGATGCTGACTTTGTTCTGGAACACATGGAAGTGGCACCGCAGCCTGCCGATGTGTTCACGCTCTCGGACTGCGCCAAGCGGGCGTTTGAGCCCAAGGCGACTCCTGTTGCAACGGTTGATCAGCCGGCAGGTGATGCCCACGGCACGCTGATCGAGAAGATCGGCCCCACGCTGGTGCGGCCCGACGGTACTTCCATTCCGTCGGCGGCATTGGCGGACGTTCCCAATGTTCTCCTCTACTTCACCGCCAAGTGGTGCGGTCCCTGCAGGCGGTTTACACCGCAACTCGTCGAGTTCTATCGGGAGCATGGCGATCAGGGCGCGTTTGAGATCGTGGTGGTCAGCAGTGACCGGACCAAAGCCGTGATGGAGGCGTACCTCAAGGACTATGGAATGACATTTCCGTCGGTTCCGTTTGAGCGTCGTGATTCAAGCGGCATCAAATCCAAATGGGGCGGTCGGGGGATTCCCAATCTGGTCTGGCTTGGTCCAGATGATGCCGTTGTTCAAGGGAGCTACCAGGGGGGACGATACGTCGGACCCCAGTCCGTGCTGTCGGCATTCAAGGCGCACCTTGGCGTGGATGCGGCACCCGCTCAGCCGTAGCCGAGATCCTCAAGATCAACTTCGTCCAGTCCGAAGTGGTGCCCCAACTCGTGCAGCAACGTGATGCGAATCTCCTCCCGGAGCCCCTTCAGGCAATCAATCCCGCCTGCTGCCTCGACGATGCCCGTACGGAACAAGTGAATGGTGTCGCCTTGTACGCCTGAATCTTCGACGCTCCGTTCGGTGATCGGGATTCCGGTGTGAAGGCCGCACACATCGCCTGGGTCGGCGTCGAGGTCTTCAAGGAGCGATGATGGTGGCGCGTCATCAATGATGACCGGCACTTCGTCCAGAACGCATCGGTATCGCGGCGGGAGTGTCTCCAGAACGGATTCGAATACCTGATCAAACAGGTCGCGCTGGCGCGAAGTCCACTCCACGATCAGTCGGCCTGTCCGATTGCGGATGCGATGGCATCGGCTTGTGCTTGCTCCAGGAGCCCCCGCTCAAGGGCGTAGGGGAGACACAATTGGACGAGGTCGCGGTACAGGGGGATGAGTTCCGGCGCATCGACGCTCAGCACCTGGATGTGCTGAGACATCGTCCCGATGTCGCCGCGCACCGCCGGCCCCATGACGGCGTGGGGGACGCCCAGACCCTCCAGATTGCGGCCAGCTTCCTGCACCATTCGCCCCAGTGATCGCGCCGCCTCAGTCCGGTCAAGCCCGAGGTGTCCCCAGAGGTCCACGGCTGATGCGAGCAGCCCGGTCATCAGGCCGCCTACAAGCGATGCGGAAAGGTGATACAGCGCTCGGTGCGACGCTGGGACTGTCAGTGGAATGAATCCAAGGTCAGTCGCAAGCGACGTGAGCCAGGATGTTGCTTCCTCGCAGCCCCCGTCAATCGCTGCAGACGCGCCGTGAAAGGCGTGATGACCTCTGCCGCCGCCGGCGACCACCATGACCGGATGAATGGAGCCGGTCAGGGCCCCCCGCCCTGCCGCGACGTCGAGTGCCGCCAAGCCTCGAGCCCCGGCCGTGTGCACGATCAGTTTGCCCTGTACATCACTCAGTTCGCCCGCAACGCCGCTGATGGCATCATCAGGGACACAGAGCAGGATCACATCGGCGCATGCTGCGGCCTCTTGCGGTGTTTGTACCAGCTGCGCACCAACCCGTTGTGCGACGGAGTTCGATCGCGCCGGATGCCTGCTTGCCAGCGCCGCAACACGGCGGTCAGCCGCGCGGATCCCATCGGCCAGCGCTGTGCCCATGGCACCAACTCCGATGATGGCAATGGATGCATCTTGGCCAGGCATGTCAGGAGGATCGCCCGGATCGACCGACTTGTCGACCCTCGAGGGTCAGATGCGCCCGTCGACTCGGCGCAGTACCACGACGGGCCTTGGACCGCCCACCCCAGAGCGGCCTTGTCAGAATCGCCAGGGCGGCGACCATGACCACGCTCACACACCAGAATTGCCAGTCTGACCATGGCATCAGGCACCCATGGTCGCAGAAACGATGATGAATGTGATCCACGCCGCGATCCATGCCACCCCCGACATCCAGATGAACTGAAGGCCTGCCCACTTCCATCCACCGGCCTCCCTGGCGGTCACGGCCAGCGTCGGTAGGCACTGCATGGCAAGAACGAAGAAGACGAGCAGGCTGGCAGCGGTAGCTGGCGTGAACAGCGGCGTTCCGTCGTCCCGCTGCGCAGTCTGAATCCGATGGATGATTTCGTCATCATCCACGTCGTCAGACCCTGCAATCAGGACGGCCATGGTCGAGACGAAGACCTCTCGGGCCGCGAACGACGTCATCACGCCGACGCTGAGTTGCCAGTCCCACCCCAAGGGTTCGAAGACCGGCTGCACAGTTCGGCCGATGCGCCCGGCGAATGAGAATGCCATTGGATTGACTTCGGCTGGCTGGTGACTCGTTTCGACGGAGGTGGCAACGGCGACGGGTGTGTCCGGTGGCTTGGGGTACGAACTCAACCACCAGAGGACGATGACCATGGCCAGGATGACGGTTCCGGCCTTGCGAAGAAAGAGCCATCCGCGATCCCAACAGGTGAGTACTGCCGTCCGGATCGAGGGCCACTGGTAGGAGGGGAGTTCCAGCACCATCGGCCGCGCAGTGCCTTTGAGAATCGTGCCCCTTGCAAGTGCGGCCGAGAGCAGGGCCGCCACGATGCCAAGTGCATACGCCGCGGCGAACACGAGTCCGGCCAGAAGCGGCCGCTCCGCAAAGAGGACGCCGATCAGCAGGACGTACACCGGCAGCCGGGCTGAACATGAGAGAAAAGGCGCGACGAGCATGACCGCGAGGCGGTCCTTGCGATCGGGCACAAGTCGGGCCGACATGATGGCTGGAATCGCGCACGCATGGGCTGAGAGCATTGGTACAAAGGCCTGCCCCGGAAGGCCGAAACGTCGCAATACACGGTCCATGACAAAAGCTGCTCGCGCGAGGTACCCGGTGTCCTCCAACAGCGAGATCAGGAAGAAGAGCAGCACGATCTGTGGAAGGAAGACGAGGGTTCCCGCAAGCCCGCCAACAATTCCATCCACGACCAGCGATCGGATCGCGCCGTCCGGCAGCGTGGCTTCCAGCCAGCCGCCGACGTGCCCGAAGATCACGTCGATCAGGTCCATTGGAATGGCGGCGAACTCGAAGATCGTCCAGAACAGCCCGGCCATGACCAGCAGGAACAAGGCGACGCCGAGGATCGGGTGCGTGCAGGCCTTGTCCAGACGGACGCTCAAGCGATCCGTCTCGCCGGGCGGCTGCGATGGCATGCTCTCCTGGACGACGCCATCAACCCACGCGTCCGAGGCTGCGGCATCACCGATCGGAGGAAGTGAAGCGGTCGATGGGGCCGCGTTCGCCACGGCGGACTGAAGGCGGTCAAGTCCTGTCCGCTGACGGGCGGACACGGCGACGACTGGGCACCCCAGCCACATGGAGAGCCTGTCAGGGTCAACTTCAAATCCGCGGCGCTGCGCCACATCAACCATGTTGAGTGCGATCACCATCGGCCGCCCTGTGGCGAGCAACTCAATGGCCAGATGCAGCCCCCGATGCAGTTTGGACGCGTCGAGCACGAGCATCACGACGTCCTGTCGAATGGACTCGTCTGCAGACTCCTCAAGGCACTGTCGAACGACCTGCGCTTCGGGCTGTTCGAGCCCGAGGCTCCACGTGCCCGGGAGATCGATGACCGCGAGATCACCGCATCGCCCCGATGTAGCCTCAAAGGTCGTTCCCGGAATATTGCTTGTCTGGGACCGCATCCCACACAGTGCGTTGAACAGGGTGGTCTTGCCGACATTGGGCTGGCCGACGAGGGCTACACGCGTGCGATGCCGATGACCACCGGCGGGGCTGACTGATGGTGATGGCATGACTGGGGGTCAGTCGATTGGAGTGACGTTGAGCGATCGGGTCAACTCTGCCGAGAGGCCCACCCGCGTCTGGCAGGTCTCGACGATGCACGATGCGCCGGACTGCCGGAGCGTGACGCTGGCACCTTCCCGGAGGCCCATGGCACGGAGGAGCGGCGCTTCCGATCCGCAGGTCTGCGTGATCGTGGCGGGGCGGTCAAGGCCGAGGGCGTCGAGGGTGGTCGATGGGCTCACTGGCTTCTCTCCTGAGACTCAATCTCAGGAGCAAATACTACCGGCATGTCGCGATTGCGCCAAGACTCCAGATCGGAGTGGCCGGATCCGCGTGTGTTCATTCAGCGATGAATCAGCGTCGTCGTCGTCTGCCGCGGGCAGCGAGGGCCAGCACCGCGAGCGTGGCCGGAGCCGGAATACCAATGAACTCCACGATCAGCGTTCCATTGAGGTATTGGCCGGCGGGAAGGCCTGATCCATCATCCCACGTACTTCCGACGAGCAGGCCCAACATGCCGTCGGGATCCGCAAAGAGGTGGGCGAACTCGATATCGAGAGAGCCATCGACCGGTCCGAAGACGCCGCCATCGAAGTCATCAGGGAAGGGCTGGACGATCTGCTGGAGTGGTGCTCCATCCTGATCCACCCCTTCGATCCCAAACCAGGCCTCGCTGGCCCAATTAGGGGCACCGGTGTGGTCGAACGTCTCCAGAATGACCGACTCCCACTTGAGGCGCATCGCCTGCACGCCAGCACCAATCTCGAAGGCGTCCTCGATGACGGCCAGCCCGGCCCCGTACTCCACGCCTGTGAGGTCGTAGACGGCCTGCTGGTAATGCTCAAAGCCTCCTCCTGACTCAGCGTCAGCAAGGGCCTGAGGGGTGGTACCGCCAATGGCGACCGCGGTGGCGCACACCGCACCCGAAAACCGGAACATATTGGCCAGAACCTTTGGCACAGCCGTTCTCTCCTCCGCTGGACCAGCCTACAGGCTGCCAATCCGAATGCAAGGTTCCACCATGGAATTCACCCGGATCGCCGCCCTGCGGTATCGAATGATTCGGCTGCGATCGTGGGCGGTTCCCTCAGAGCAGCTGATTCGCTGACGCCACCGCAGGGCCACCCATCGGCGGCGGCGGCTGAAACAACGCGGCCCCCTCGGGAGGGGGCCGGCGTCGCATCCGGGATAGGGGCTTCAAGTCACGCTGGGGTCAGCGGAGTTCAAGCGCCTCGGTGATCGCAAGTGCTGCTTCGCCTGGGGACCATCCGTAGTTCCACAATTCTTGGAGGTCATGGGGCCCAGTACCCGTGGCAAGCAGGATTTCGCCCTTTCCAAGGTCATATCGACACTCGGTGCGACGGAGAAGGCGGCCCAGGCGAGTTCGCCAAGCTTCCCAGGTCCAGTCGTGTGGGCTACGCATCTTCATCGTTGGGGACTCCTGCGAGGCACGCGGCCTCACACTCACCTACGCACGAGGTCGGCCAAAGGTGTGTCCGAGAACAGGATTTGTCATCAAATAATGCCAAATCAAACCTTTGGACGCCTTCTGACGTAATTGCGATGGGCAAAACGCCAACACCACACTGACGCGCGTATTCAGGAAGGCCACCACCATCAGGAAGATTGCCGCATTTCGTCACCCGGGCCGCTGGCTGTTGGCCGGTGTGGTCGTACTGGCTGGCCTGATGGTGGTCGGTGAGATCGTTCTGGCAGCGGATCGACTGGCCTCCGTGGGGCCCGTGTGGGCCTGGTCGCTGGGGCTGGTCGGCGGGCTCGTCGCCGCCGCACTGGCGTGCTGCCTGTGGCGGGAGTGGTTGGGATGGCATGCGGTCCGCCGCGTGGATCGTCTCCGGTCTCAACTTGGCCAACCGGGCACTGACGCCTCGGCGGTCCTGTGCCGGTGGGCGCACGCACTTCCCGAAGGGCAGGGAGGCATGGAATTCTGGCGGGCCTGGCAGAATGCTCGTCGCTCCAGCGAGGCGTCGGCTGCGAGGAAGCTTGATGTCTACCTGGAGCGGCTTGACGCCCGCGTGGACTCGGAGATTCGCCGCGAAGCGGCGCGGACCGGGCTCCTGGTGACGCTTTCAGGTGTGCCGTGGATTGACGCGGCAATCTGCGTCTGGAGAAACCTCCGACTGATGCGTCGGGTGGCGACGGCCTATGGGGCCCGCCCTGGAGCTGCGGGCACCGTTCGGTTGCTTCGGATGGTCCTGTGGCATGCGGTGGCGGTTGACGTGACGCAGCATGCTGCGGATCTCGTCTCGACGCGGATTGGAACGGTGGCATCCGCCGGTGGTCAGGGCCTGGTGGCGGCGACCCTGACGGCCCGGCTTGGATTGTGGACGCAACAGGTGTGTCGTCCGCTGCCCATGCCCCGCCGGAGTGTGGCGGGATTTGCCGCAGCGTCGGCAGCCGATGAAGTGGGCGCGCGGGTGAAGCGGACCGTCGAGTGGGCCGCCCGCGCAGTCAGGGCGCGGGGCGGAAACGCAGCGGCTTCGAACTGAAAAGCCGCTGACTGGTCCACCAGTCTCCGTCCGCATGGGCGGAGTCGGCAAACTGATACGCATCGAGATGCCACCTGATGGCGGTCGGCGATTCTGAGGGACCGACCTCCAGGAGCGCCAGTACCTGCGGGTCAGTTCTCCAGATTCCCTGCAGGAGGGCTGGCAGCACCTCCCGGCCGGTGAGTTGAAGAGGCGGGGCATCGCTGCGAAGCAGTCCCGCCCGGAGCGCTCGCTGATAGGACAGCGCATCAAACCAGAGTTGCCAGTCAAGCCTCGGCATGCCGGGTTGGCAGAATGCACCGGCGCGTTGGCGTGGCCCTGGCTTGTACAAGAAGACGACCTCGTGCCACGTCCCGGCCTGATCACACCATTCGATTCGAATCTCCGGGCGGCTCGTCGTCATGGTGGCGAACAGGCCGTAGTGATTCACGAGCCGCCACGGTGCGATCGCGGACGCCGCCTGTCGGAGCGGTCCTGGCCGCGTGGTGGATTGTGCCCAGATGGCGTTGCCCACCATAAGCAGCAGCGCGGCTGCCACTGACCGTCGAACCCATCGGCGTCCCCTGGCCGCCGCTGGCACCATGCCCACTCTGATGGCCCCGCGCGAGACGCGTGGCCACAGTCGCAGCAGCACTGCGTCGTCGAGGGCCGCCAGACACAGGACAATGGTGAGCCAGTTGAAGAACCCGTAGTTTCCGGTGAGGGCAATACCAACCATCAATGCGGCGATGAGGGCGGCGCCGATGGTGCGTGGGACACGGGGACCCAGGAGTAGCACAGGAGCGGCGAACTCAACGATGAACATCATCTGGCATGCCAACCGCAAGGTCCACGGAGGGAGTGATGCGGCCCACCACGCGGGGATCCACGGAAGGGGTTGCGTCCAGAAGTGGTAGGACAGTGCGGAGCAGTCGGCCCATGTGGGGTCGGCATGCTGCACCTTGGCCACCGCTGCGAAGAAGACCAGTCTGGCCAGGAGCAGGATGAGCAGCCAGTGCACCAACGCGGAGGGTCGTCTGGCATCAGGACTGTTGAGCGTGCGTGTCCATGGGGCCCACAGGATGGCCAAAACACCACACTCCAGGAGCAGCGCGTCCCACTGGTACTGCAGGAAGACGCCGCCCGCATTCGTCAGCGAGAGGTACATAGCCCAGCAGGTCGCCGTTGCAACGAGAGGCACCAGGCCGAGTACCAGGCACCCAGCCGCGATCGTTCCGACGATCCAAGTCCATTGCAGGGCACCATCGCCGCCCAGCCACTGCAACGTCGGCAGTTGCCACCACTGGGCCGTACCGGACTCGTGCAGCAGGGTGCTGATGGGTTGCAGGCCCCCGGACCCGACTAGCCCGGCCAGCTGAGGCCCGAGTGAGAGGAAGGCTGCGAGATAGATGAGACCGAGCAGTCTCAGGAAGATGCGGCGCGTGAGCAGATGCGTCGCAGGCTCCTGCACCGGAGAGGCGGTCAGCCGGCAGACGACATCGGCGAATCGCCGATGGCCGGCGATCCACCGATAGGCTCGGTCAGCGCACCATGCGATGGGTGGCGCCAAGCGATAGATCGCGCGGGGCCAACTGCGGATCCCGCCCATCGCCATGACTTCGCAGACCGCCCTGGCTCCCTCGCAGACCTCTCCGTCGGGCTTGAAGAGGTGGATGGCCCGCGCGAATCGGGCTGGGGGTATGTCCGTGAAGTGGTCGGTGGCATCCGAGATCGGAACCCACGCGATCGCGTCACCCGTGAGGGCCGCATATCGCCGGACCCACCGACGACAGAATGCGCAGTCTCCATCCCAGACGACCACGGGCTTGTCGGTCGGGAGGGTGGCGGTGGGAGGCCCTTCCTGCTGGCATCCACGGGCGCAATTGGTGCACGACTCGCATCCAGACATGGGATGCAGGATAGAAACAGCCCGCGCCGTATGAGACGACGCGGGCTGTGGGTTTTGGTAGCAAGGACGCGATCAGCAGTCGCTGCCGTACGCTCCAAGGACGACCAGAATGTCATCCACCGTGTATTCGGTGCCGAATCCGGCGATGACTGCCAGGATATCTTCGACATCGACGACGCCGTTTCCATCCGTATCACCGACGCATTGCTCACAGTCAATGGACGAGATGCGAATACCGTCGAGGCCTGCTTCGACGACCGAGCCGTTGCCGGTGTCGGCCGCTTCGAATGAGACTCTGATCTGGTCGGTCTGGTCGATTTCAGCGATCGATCCGAGGTCAAACTGTGCGAGATACCACCCGCCGCTGGACTCAGGGCCGGTCGGGCCGACGACTTCGAGCACGCTCCAGGTCGATCCGCCGTCATCCGAGATGCGGATCGTGAAGACGTCTTCATTCGGGGCGGCCCCGGAGTCATTGGAGAACCAGCGCGTGTACTCGAGGATGGCGCTGGTGGCGGACCCGTCGAGAATCGGGGAGATCAGGGTGGTGGTGCCGCCATCAACGTCGCTGTTGCCATCGACATTGTCGGTGAGCCAGCATTGTCCGCTGCCGTCACCATCGGTGGCCGGATCGCCCCGGTCGCCGCCGCCAACGGGCGTGCCGCGATTCCACTGACCATCCGTGCAGTTGTTGTCGACGCTCCAACCGGGATCGGTCTCGCAGGCGTCTTCGAAACTCACCACGATGTCGTTGGCTGACATGATCGCGCCGCTGGCGGCAGTCACGCTGAACCCGTCGGTCGTTGTCACCGTGGCCTCAAAGTCCACCATGGTGGCGCACTCACTAGGTCCGAAAGTGGCGCGAATGATGGCGGGATTACCCGGTGTGACCATCGTCATGGCCGATTCCTGCCAGCCCGAGCCATCATCCCAGCGGAGCAGTGACGCGTCGAGATCGATATCGACGCCATCCACCATGGAGGCCTGAATGCGGAATGAATCGCCGCCGGCCGGGTCGAGCATCTCAGGCATTGGATCCATGACTGTGGTGGCGACCGAAGGCGCCGTGATGGTCCAGACGAAGAGGCCACGCTCCAGATCGGATCCAATGACCGTTCCGCTCGGGAAGTACGGGTAGGTGCTCCAGATGCCGTTGAACTGCGCCGCGTCGTCAGTGGGGTAGGTGTCGAACCATGCAACCTGCTCAGGGTTGAGGCGGTTGCTGATGTCAAAGATCCGCAGGCCACTGCGGTAGTTGGCCTGGAACATCAGGTTCCCGTCGATGTAGAGGTTGTGGTCGATCGATGACGACCCGGTCGTACATGTGCCAGCCTGGAAGGGATTGGACAGATTGCTGACATCAATAATGCGCGTGGTCGTCGTCGTTCCGGTGTACTGCTCGTCCAGTTCGTCGTTGAGATAGAAGTACTGGTAGTCGTCGGTAAGCCACCCCTGATGGGAGTAGTTGTTGTTGGTGTGTTGCATTTCAGCCACGACAAAGATGTTGTCCTTGTCTGTGACGTCCACGATCGACAGCCCGGTCTCTGTCCAACCGCTGTTGAAGCCGGCACAGCAGAAGGCAATTTCACGCCCTTCGTACTGACTGCCGGGTGGATACGTCACGATCTGCACATCATGGACGTACTTGGTGATCCAGGAACCGACATAGGGTGGATTCGTCAGGCTTGCGTTGAGATCGTAGATCCGAAGCCCGTTGTCGCCGCCGCCTGACCGGTAGAGGTACCCACTGTCAGTGTTGATGGCGACATTATGCGTGGTAGCCGTGCCGCCCGAAGTCACGGTCGACACATGTGTCACGAGGCCGAGGTCGATGTTGGACATGTTGACGACCTGGATGCCGTCTCCACCCTCGCTCACGATGTAGGCGTGATGTTGGAAGACCTTGACGTCTCGCCACAGGCTGTTTGGCCCGATGATCTTGCCGACGATGTCGGGCGCGGACGGGTCGGTGATCTCCACAAAGCTGGTGCCATCGGAGTCGCCGATGATGGCGTACTCACGTCCACTCGGGGAGGTGTAGCCCCAGCAGTCGTTGCCGGTCTCGGCGCCGCCGAGATCGTCGAGCGTGAGCCAGGATTGAAGTGTGATGTCTCCAGAGGAGGCAAAGCCGCCCCGCATGGGAACGCCATCGCTGGCCTGCCAGCCGGTGCCCCGGTAGGGACCGAATCGGTCATTGACTTTCGGATCATCGGAGTGGCCCATCGCCATTCCGGCGACGACCACGGTCGCTCCAAGACCGATTCCTGCACGAAGCATTCGGGACTCCTCTCGATTCCCTCCCATTCACCAGCCTACACGATCGTTCGTGGGGGGCCAGCCGCTATTCGTCTGAAATCGCTGGTTGGATGCCTGGAATCGGGGGGATCTGAAGGAGGCGGGGGTCTGGCGGTGCCCCGGTGAGCGACTCCAGAAAGGCCTCCAGATCCGCCAATTGGGCGTCGGTGAACTCAAGCGGCTTGAGGACGTCTTCGGCGTGGTGATGCCGCCGCACCTGGCCGTCGAGCGTGTTGTAAAACGACAGAACCTCCTCCAGTGATGCGAATCGTCCATCGTGCATGTATGGCGGGGTCACGGCCACATTTCGCAGCGATGGCGTCCGGAAGGCACCCCAGTGCTCCGCGCCGACGCGAGCCGATGCCGCCCGTCTGGCGGCGCGGGACGCAGGGGCGTCGCTCCATGGTCCGTCCTGCCGGAAGTCACTGCTGCGGAGGGCCTCGTATCCACCTGCTCGCCCGGTGGGGGGTCGAGCCGGATCCTCAGGGGCGAGGGCGAGGTCATGAAACTCCAGATCCGTGAGCAGCGGACCGAAATGACACTGGGTGCACCCGGCCTCTCCAGCAAAGAGGGCATAGCCCCGAAGAGCGTCGGCCGGAAGCAGCGCATCGTCCCGCGCCCCTGACGTGATGGAGGCCACCCAACGATCGAACGGGGATACTCCGTGCCTCAGTCGGCGTTCGTAGGCCGCAATGGCCTTGCCAAGCACGACGAAACTTGAGGTGACTGCCGCCCGGTCGGCGCCGGACATGGCGTCCCATTGTGGTGTTCCTGGACGGGCGCCAGGGGGAAATCGTGCTGCATCCTCCATGGCAGGAAGCTCGTGGTCCAGTGAGGCAATCGCGGCTCGCAAGTGCGGTGATTCGGAGACATACCGGACAATGTCAACACGGGCACCGTCCATCTCGCGCGGGTTCTCCATGGGACCCAGCGCCTGGGACCAGAGGGAGTCGGCTCGCCCATCCCAGAACAGCCAGCGATGATGGGCCGCGCCCAGAACGGTGGGACTGTTGAATGTCCCTTCCGCCGTTCCGACAGCGCGGGTACGACCATCGGTGAATGCCTGCGCCGGGTCATGGCATGTGGCGCACGAGATGTCAGCACGCCGAGAGAGTGTGGCATCGAAGAACAGCGCCTGCCCCAGCGCTGCTGCGTCATCGCGATCGGCCAGCGCATTGGTGGGGCTCGGTGGCGGGGCAGGTTCGGGGCTGAGCGTTGTCGCCATCGCCGCCGCGCTGTGGCCGACCGGGCTGGCAGTGCAGATCAGCGCTGTCAGGAGCGTGGTGATCACTGGACTACGAGTATCTCACGGGCGCGGTGGACGACGCCGTTGTCGTCGGTGACGTCGAAGTCGAGCGCCCATTCGCCGGGCATGTGGAGGAGGACATCCCGGACGATCCATGTCGCGTCCCCGACCGGCTCGGCAGACACGATGACATTCATGCCGTGGCGATGGGCGGGCATGGTGGCATCAAAGGTGAATGCTGCTGGTGGAGAGGCGTCCCCTCGCGGCGTGACACGCACTTCCAGGTCAAAGTACGCGTTGGCAGCGATGGTCTCCTCGCCGGCCGGGTGCCAGGCCACTCGGTAGGAACCGTCGCCCGTCTTGAGTGATGCCGCCGGTGTCTGGCAGCCTGCGAGGGCAACCAGAAGCGCCAGAATCAGGATTCGCTTCACTGGGCCTCTCCTTCGTTGGTGGACGCGGGTAGATCCCGTGGCGCAGATCGTCTGGTCCAGGCGCGGCCTGTGCCAAAGGTCATGAGCCAATCGCCGTCGGGCGAGAACATCTGGGCGCGGTGGTTCCCATGGTCCAGAACAATGACACGGTCCTGGTGATCCACGACCAGTGCCGCCGGGCGCCAGAACTCGGCATGGTCGATTCCACGCGTGCCCCAACCCGGGCCCGGCGTCCCATCGGGACGAAACGTGTACACCCGGTGCCCACCGCGATCAAGGACCACCAGCGACCCATCAGCGGTGGCGGCCAGATCGGTCGGGTCGACACACTCATCAAGTGGGATCGCGGCGGTGGGGGAAACGGCGCCCGGCCAGTCATACAGTCGAATCATATTTTCGGAGGCATCGAGCACGGCATACTGATCGGCTCCAGAGGTGAGGACTGCGGCAGGATCACGCGAATCGGGGACATCTGACGCCGTGTGGAGTCCGTCCTCGTTGAGCGTGATCGCCTGCCCTGCTGCCCGGTCAACGTAGACGAGCCGATCGCCGGTGCGTAGCAGCGTGCCGGGACCTGCTGACTCGAGCGGGACCGAGCGGCTCAGCGTCGCCATGGTTGGGTCGAACCGCGGCGCCTCCGGGGGAGGCGGCGTCAGCACCCATTCATGCACCCGTCCGTTTCCCGCATCAATCGCCCACAGCCGCTCCGCAGTTGCATCGACGGCCAGCGCGGTCAGATGTCCGAGTTTGCCCGGCGCTGTGCCCGGCGCACCGAATGTCGAGAGGCGGATCGGCGTGGCGCGGTCCAGATCGAAGACGTGGATGGCGCGGATCTCCGGCTCCCAGGTACACAGGAACCGACCGTCGGTGGCAACGATCGGTCCGAAGTGGGACTGCACACCCCGCGGTGCCGCCGCGGGCGTCTCGATCGCTGCGCCGGTCGGACCAAAGAGCTGCACCCGCTCTTCGAAGGGCTCGCTGATGAGGATGTCGCCACTGGCGATCACGGCCGCGTCGGTGGGGTAGTGGACCCGACCTTCTCCCTGCCTGGGCTTGAATGAGTGCATGCCCCAGGACTCCTGCACGACTCCGGTCTCGGCGCTGAGCACTTGCACGCGGTGGTTGAGGCGATCGGTTACCACGACCAGGCCGCCATGTACGTCGATGCCGCTTGGCTCCATGAACTGGCCCGGGAATGTTCCCCATGACCCGAGCCGCTTGACCTCTGTGCCGTCGGGCTGCAGGCATCGGACACAGTGGTTGTGTGTGTCGGCGACCCAGATTCGCCCGGCCTCGTCAATGGCGACACCTTCCGGCCCACGCATCGGATCATCCGGTGGGCCCGCAATGGACCTGATGTGACTGCCGCCCGGCTCGTACACCTGGATTCGATCGTTTCCTGTGTCCGCAACCACGAGCATGTCTTCATTGACGTCCACTGCTGCTGGGAATCGGAGTCGGTAGTCCTCATCACCGATGCCGCCGCACCCCCCGAACATGCGGCCGTCCACATCGAAGAACATGACTCGGTGGCGGCCGGTGTCGGCGACGAAAAAGACGCCGTTGTCGCCGATCGCGAGTCCTTCGGGATGATGCAGGAATCGTCCCAGGTCAAGCGTCGTGCCGGCGGGCTCGACGCGAAGGATGCCGGTGTCTCGATCGATGCAGGCGAACCCGCCGTTGGGGTGTGATGCGACGGCGTGAACGCCACCGAGATCGGGATGGGTTTCGATCCACCGTCCAACCGACGTCGGCGCGGAGGGCACGGCGAGGCTGAGCAGGAGTGCAAGCAACATGTAGGCAGGATATGCCAGGAGCCTGCGAGCGAATGGACTCATGTGGTCAGTACATTCCGAGCGTCAACTCATGGCTTTGGGGCAGGGTGAGTCCGATTCAACGTGCGCGTGTGGAGCGGGAGGGATGACCTCGCGGAAGCGTCGCTGCGCGGTCGCTCAGACGTTGAGGACCGGGGCGGGCGTCCATTGACCTTTGAGAATGGTCCCGGAGTCTGCACCCATCCAGTTCTTGAGAACGGCGGCATAGACCTGTCTGAAGTCGGCCGTGTACTTGAGATCGCCATCGTCGAGATTCGTCAGGCTCGGATGCGTACCGAGGACTCCGGGCTTGACCATTGGCCCGACGAGGTACATGGGCGCCGCAGTGCCATGGTCGGTGCCGCCCGAGGCATTCTCGCCGACTCGACGACCGAACTCCGAAAAGACCATCGTCAGGACTCTGCCGTCGTTGTCCTGCGCCTGGAGTTCCTTCTGAAATGCGAGCAGGGAGTCGCCAACCTGCCGCATGAGGCGCTGATGCGCGCCTTCCTGGTTCGCGTGCGTGTCAAATCCGCCGAGCGTGACGTAGTAGACCCGTGTCGTGAGTCCGGCGCGGATCATGGCCGCCACCATCTGGAGTTGCGAGGCTAGATCTCCTCCCGGCCATGTGGTGAGCGGTCGGGTTGCTGCGGCGCTTCGAATCTGATCGGACGACATCTGCGCATCCAGCGTTGTGCGGCGCAGAAAGGCCAGGTTCTCCGGGGCACCCTGCGTGTCTCGAAGTGGCATGGACCGCCATGCCGCATCGATGCCGTCACCCATGTCCTCTCCCATCCAGCGGTACAACTCAGGGGACTCGAAGCTGACGGGAAGCACCTTGGCGCCCTGCATGGCCAATGGGGCTGTGTTCCCGATGGCGATCCCCGATGTTGCTTCCGGCGTGCCGCTGCATGTGTTGTCGAAGTACCTGCCAAGCCATCCGTTGTCCCGTCCATTGGGGTCGGCGGTGTGCCAGATGTCCATGGATGAAAAGTGCGATCGATTGGGATTGGGATACCCGATGCCCTGAACGATGGTCCCGACGCCGTCATCCATCAGACTTCTCAGGCCTGTCAGCGCCGGATGCAGGCCCAGCCCATCGACCCCGGGAATAGAGAGCGCGGCATCACCGCCCTTGCCCGGCGCTGCGATGGCCAGCCTGGGGCGCCGCTTGTAGTACTCATCCATGCCGTAGGGGACCACGGTGTTGAGTCCGTCATTCCCGCCGCCAAGTTGGACGACCACGAGCACCCGATCCTGCGGAACGCCTGCCAGAGACGTCAGCAGTGAGTGCGTCGGCAGCGACATCGCGCGACTGGCCTGCTGGATGAACAGCGGGGCCGTCGCAGCGAGGCTCGCAAACGTGGTGCCTCTGTGGAGGAATTGACGTCGGGTCCAGGGTGTGCGTTCGGTCATCGTGATTCCTCCACGCTCAGCAGAGCTGATACTCCGGCGAGGCTGTCATCAGTGCCAGCAGATGGATCAGTGACTTGCGGCTCAGATCTCCCTGATCCTTCGTGACCTTGGTCCACTGCTCGACTCGGCCGTCGGTCGGAGCATCGCCAAGGGTCAGCCTTGAGAGATAGATGACGGCGTCCGCGTGCTCGTCCCGGTTCGGCAGGCCCCGCAGATGCGCCACCAATGGAGAGGGGTCCCAGTCGCTCCGAGCCGATTCCCATTGCCGGGCGGCCGGATCCTTGCCAGTCATCAGGTACAGCATGAGGTTGTTGCGGACGAGGAGCGTGGATGTGTTGATCCACTTCTGTCCGCCTTCCCAACCCTTGACACTCGGCGGTTGGAAGAGTTCCTGCCCCATCATTCCGCAGGCCTGGTTAACGCGATTGATGTCGCGGATCGGAGTCCCGAGCGTCCGGCTTGCCTGCACGACCAGATCGATCGGAGACTTGATCATCGAGCGGCGGTTGGCCGGCTCGTAGAACCATCGGGATCGGAACAACTCTCTGAGCATGGGACGAACGGCCCAGTTGGATCGGCGGAAGGTGCTGCTCATGCGATCGACGGCTTTCTTGATTCCGCCGTCGGTCCGCATGGAGTCGTCCACAAAGATGCGATGGAGCTTCCAGGGCACAAACCACGCAATGGATGGCCTCTGGAAAATCAGGTTGACGAAGTCGTCGCCATCGAACTGGCCCGCCCGGCCGAAGATCCGCTTGCCGCTCGAATCGTGTGTGCGACGATTGAATGCGTATGCGTCATCGCGGTACGTCATTCCGGTCAGTGCTCGGGCACCTTCCTTGATGTCGTCTTCGGTGTATCCGTTTCCCTCGCCCAGCGTAAAGAGTTCCATCAGTTCCCGGGCGAGGTTCTCGTTCGGAGCGGCGCGAGTGTTCTGGTTGTTGTTGAGGTACTTGATCATCGCCGGATCGCGAATGATCCCGTGCACAAGATCGTCCTTGAAGTTTCCGCCTGCATGTTGCCGGAAGAAGTTGTTCTGGAGCATCATGTGCCAGCTGTCTTCAACCGCCCGGTATCCCGTGGCGAAGTGGTTGTGCCAGAAAAGCGTCAGTTTTTCTTGAAGCGGTCTGGCCGTTTCGATGATGCGTTCCAGCCACCAGGCCTGAATCGTCCGCATCTGTCGCCGGTCTTCCCGCTGGCGTTCCTGGCGTGCATTTCGGAACTTCTCAACTGTGTCTTCATCCCCGCGACGGCGTGCCTGCTGCAGCATCTTCCGCTGGTCTGCCGGGAGTGGCGACATGATGTCGGCGTCGAATTGACTTCCGTCCGTGAGCGCATCACCGGTCTGTTCCCACTCGATGAGGTGATCGACGGCGCCATCCCGACCCATGTCCGCCAAGGCGACGATCTGAGAGGGCGTTCCCCCGAATCCTGCGCGTCTCAGCAGGTGTGCAGCCTCCTCATATCCGAAGTCCTTGTCAGGAAGGGGGGCAAGCGGGTTTGGCACAGGCACGTCTCCGGTGGGGTCAGCCGAGTCTACGGCGAGGTCGTTGCAGGCATCCCCTCATTCGTGGGTATGTTTGATGTTCTGCGGGCATCGCGACGCAGTGAATGCCCCAGCCTGACCGCATTTCCAACGACCGTGATGTCGCTCAGTGCCATCGCGCCGGCGGCGATCAGCGGTCCCCAGGGGCCGAGCAGCCCGAAGGCGGCGACTGGAATCATGATGGTGTTGTAGAAGAATGCGAAGAAGAGGTTCTGGTGGATGGTGCGGAGTGTGCGGCGGGCGATCCTGATGAGCGCCGGGACCGCGGAAGGTCGGTGGGCCGGGATGACCACATCCGCAGCATCGATGGCGATGTTGGTGCCGGATCCGACGGCGACACCCACCGTGGCCGATGCGAGTGCCGCGGCATCGTTGATGCCGTCACCCACCATCAGCACGGGGACAGCGGCATCCCGAATGGCAGCAGCCTTCTCTTCCGGAGTGACATCGGCGCGGACGTTGCCTTCGTCGATGCCGACCATGCCGGCGACTTCTCGTGCCGCGGAGAGCCGATCACCAGAGAGCAGGTGAACATCGGTGCCAAGGTGATGAAGAGCGCTCACGGCGTCAGATGCGTCGGACAACAGCGTGTCATGGACATCGATCGTGCCTGCGACCTCACCGTCGACGTCCACCAGGCAACTGGCATCAGAGGCGCGGCGGACCTCGACACGGTGTCCTTCAACGGTGCCCTGGACACCATGGCCCGGTGTGGCGACGAAGTCTTCCGCGGGAGGAATGTCGATGGACGCGGCCACGGCGGCGTGGACGATGGCCGCCGCAATCGGGTGCTCGCTGCTCTGTTCGACTCCCGCGGCCAGTTGTAGCACGCGGTCCTCAGTGGTATCGCTGGAGGGTGTCACCGTCTTGACCGTGGGCTTCCCGGTGGTCAGAGTGCCCGTTTTGTCAAACACCACCCGCTTGACACCGCCGGCTCGCTCGAGCGCCGCTGCAGACTTGATCAGGATGCCACGCCGACCGGCTTCACCCGTACCGACCATGATGGCCATGGGAGTGGCGAGGCCGAGGGCGCACGGGCAGGAGATGATGAGCACGGTGACTGCGGCGATGATTCCGGTGGAGAATCGCGACCAGTCTCCGGAAGTCCATGCGGCCAGGGTCCAGCCGATCACGGTCATCACAGCGACGGCCAGCACGCACGGCACGAAGATGCCGCTGACTCGGTCCGCGACGCGTTGAATCGAGGCGCGGCTGCTCAGGGTGTCGGACACCAGTCTGGCGATGCGAGCAATGGTCGAGTCGTGTCCACCCGTGGTGGCCGACATCACAAGTCTGCCAACAGTGTTGGTCGACCCCGACACGAGGGGATCACCAACGGTTCGGACCATCGGGAGGGGCTCTCCGGTGATGAGTGACTCGTCCACCTCCGATGTGCCTTCGGCCACAACGCCGTCGACCGGGATACGACCGCCCGGTCTGATGAGAACCTGATCCCCCGGGGCCAGGTCGGTGACTGGCACGGTGCTTACCGATCCCAGGTCATCGATTCGCTCGGCGGTGTTGGGTTGCAACTCAAGGAGTCCGCGAATGGCCGATCCGGCTCGAGCGGAAGACCGGGCCTCCAGCCAATGGCCGAGGCTGATGAGTCCGAGCAATGCGGCTGCTTCCGTGAAGTAGCTCGGCTGTTCGTGCTGGACGCCAATCTGCGAGAGCACGAAGAGGATGACGGAGTAGAGCCACGCGGTCCCGGCACCGATGCTGATCAGCGTGTCCATGTTGGTGCCGCCGCGGCGAGCGGCCGCCCACGCGGAGCTGAAGAACCCCGGGCCGACCACGGCGACGACCAGTGTGGCCATGATGCCGAGGGTCCAGGGAATCCAGGGGCCGTGAATGCCCAGCGGCTCGCTGGCCCAGTGGATGACGGCCATCGGGGCCCACATGCCCAGTCCGATGATGGCTCGCCGACGCCACGCGGTCTCATTCTGCACGGCCCGCCGTTCGATGTGGTCATGCAGGTCGGCTGCCGTCTCGGGGCGATCATCGACCACATGGGCGGGGTAGCCACTGGCTGTCACGATCCGGGCGGCCTCGGAGGGATCAATGGACCCGTTGATGCTGGCCCGGCCCGTCTGGACGCTGACGGACACCTCATCGACGTCTGGCCGCTCAAGGAGTGCCTTTCGGACCGATTCCACGCAACTGGCGCAGTGAATCTCTTCGATGTCGAGTTGAATGCTGCGGTCGGGCACGATCTCACGCTCCTTTTGAGGTCGCCCGGTAGACTACCCGGTTCATGAGCGACTCCGGCCGCACCATCTCATTGGCGATCGTCCCTTTGTTGGCGATGGTCTGCGCGCTGCTTGGTGACCCGGTGGAGGCCGCCGGCGTCGAGGGCGATCTTCGCCCGCATGTTGCTCTGGTGGAATCTCACTGCTGTTCGGTGGTGACCGAGGCCGCGTCACAGATTCAGGGTGATCTCCCCATGGGATCGACCCCAGCGCCTCGTGCAGGGCGGTTGCGGGTCAAAGAGTCCGATCGCATCGGACCTGCCCGATTGCACCTGCCTCCGCCCGGCGTGTGACGCGTCAGTGGTCGGCCTCAGCGCTGACCTGAATCTCACACTCCGACGAACCTCAAACCAGGAATCACAACAATGGCCTTCCCACTCGTCTCGACGGTCGCGCGCAAGGTGTTCGGAACCAGGAACGAACGCCTCGTCAAGCGATACCTCGGAATCGTCGATCAGGTATCAACACTTGAAGCATCGGTGCGGGGACTCGACGATGGCGCACTCCGCGCCAAGACCGAAGAGTTCAAGCAACGACATGAAGCTGGTGAGAAGACGAGCGATATGCAACCGGAGGTGTTTGCTGTTGCTCGTGAAGCCATGGATCGCGCCGTGGGCATTCGAACGATCTTTGATCCAGAGGCTGGATTTGATCCGAACGTCCTGACCGGGGAAGCGAGGTCGCTCTTCGACGAGACCAAGGCCGCGATGGAATCCGCTGAGCCGAAGCCCCCGTCCGGGGCCCTTCTGGGTAACACGCAGGCGGTTCCCGCCTGGCAATGGATGGACATTCCGCTGCCACTCTATGAAGCGGTGCGGGCGGTCTGGCCGGAGTCGAAGCCGCCATTCAGGGCGCGGCCATTCGATGTGCAGATCATCGGTGGCATGGTGCTCTATGAAGGTTGCATCGCCGAGATGAAGACCGGCGAAGGCAAGACCATCGTGGCACCACTGTCGTGCTACCTCTCGGTCATCGAAGGCAAGCAGGTGCATCTCGTGACCGTCAACGAGTATCTCGTGCAGCGAGACCGGGCTTGGATGTTCCCCTTCTTCCATGCGCTCGGGATGACGGTCGGGGCGATTCACCCCCAGCACCGCCAGCCACCTCAGCTCAAACAGATCATGTACCACTGCGATGTGGTCTATGGGACGACGTCGGAGTTCGGATTCGACTACCTCCGAGACAACATGAAGATGTCAGCGGCTGAGCAGGTGCAGAAGCGTCGGCAGATTGCGATTGTCGATGAGGTCGACTCGACACTCATCGACGAAGCCCGGACGCCGCTCATCATCAGTGGGCCGGCGCACGACAGTCAGCCTCGATATGAGTTGGCCGATCGTCTTGCTCGCCATCTTCTCGCCAGGCAGGCGGAGTGGAATTCGGCCGATGAGCAGGTACAGAAGTGCCTTGTGGACATTTCATCGCTCGAGGGAGATATCCGCAACGCGCGAGACCGAGAGGGCATTCCCGCGATCAAGGAGCGGCTTGAGTCGCGGCGGGGCGATCTTCCCGGCCTCGAGTCGGCTCGTGATCGTCACACGCAGTACTACGAGGTTGAACTCGACAAAAAGCGGACGACGCTCACCCACGAAGGCATCGCGGAGGCGCAGAAGGAGTCCGGCCTCGGATCCTTCTATGTCGGAGAGAACATCGACATGCCACATTTGCTTGAGCAGTCGATCCGTGCGCATAGTGTCTATCAGCGTGATCGCGACTACATCGTCGCTCCCGACAACTCTGGTGAGCAGGGTGTGATCATCGTGGATCAGAACACGGGCAGGAAAATGATCGGCCGGCAGTGGTCGGACGGCCTGCATCAGGCGGTGGAGGCCAAGGAACGCGTTCCCATCAAGCAGGAAACGCAGACCATGGCCACGATCACGATTCAGAACTACTTCAAACTCTATGAACGGCTCTCCGGCATGACCGGTACTGCCGACACGGAGGCGACGGAGTTCTATGAGATCTACAGCCTCGATGTCGTCGTCATTCCGACCAATGTGCCCGTGGTGCGAAACGACTGCAACGATGTCGTGTTCCTGTCCATCAACGATAAACACGACGCCATCATCGATGAGGTGGCCAACTTTCATGACATCGGGCGGCCGGTGCTCGTCGGTACGACCTCGGTTGAAAACTCCAAGGAGGTGTCGGACCTCCTCAAGAAGCGTCATGCGATCAGGCATGAAGTTCTGAATGCTGAGCAGCACGAGCGGGAGAGTGAGATCGTCAAGCACGCGGGCGAGCTTGGGGCGGTCATGATCGCCACCAACATGGCGGGCCGTGGCACGGACATCAAACTGCAGCCATTCACCAACGAGGAACTGATCGACCATTGGAAGCGCCGCGACATCTGCCCATCGGACGTGACGGCGGACATGCCCGAGGCCGGAATTGTCACACGCTGCTGGCGTCATGTCGCTCCGCGCGTGACAGGTCTTCCCCGCAAGCAGATCGATGCGATGACCGATCAGGAGGTGGAGCGGTCACTGCTCGAGCACTGGTACGAAAAGCACTGCTACGGTAAAGAGTCAAAGGCCAAATCGCTGTCCAAGGAAGCCTTGCTCAAGGCGCTTGATGAGAGCGGCGCGTGCACGATGCACCGACTTCGGCTCTACAGCAATGCCGAGGACCTCGGTGGACTTCATGTCGTGGGTACAGAGCGGCACGAGTCACGTCGGATCGACAACCAGTTGCGGGGACGGTCTGGTCGCCAGGGAGACAACGGGTCGTCGCGGTTCTTCCTGAGCCTCGAAGATCCGCTCATGAAGATGTTCGCCGGTCCCACCACGCTGAAGTTACTCAGCCGATTGGGCATGAAGGAAGGCGATGCGATCGAACACCCGATGCTCAGCAAGGCGGTTGGCAGAGCGCAGCGGAAGGTCGAGGAGCGGAACTTTCTGATTCGGAAGAACATCCTTGAATATGACGAGGTGATGGACCACCAGCGGCATGAGTTCTACGGGACCCGTCAGCGCATTCTTGAGGGCCGCGAGATCAAGTCGTTGATCTTTGACCATCTGGAGCAGGCATCCGCGGACGCAGCGTGGCGGTTTCTCGATCCTGGCTACCCGGCCACCTGCATCGTTGAGTGGGTGCGTGAGCACATGAGTGTGTCAATCGAACCCACTCGGCTCAAGACGAATGATCGAGAAGACCTTCATGAGGGCATTCGGCGGATGGCTCGCGAAGAAGCCATGTCGATCCTCAAAGTGTCCATTGGCGAGTTCCTCAGTGAGGAAATCGACCTCGGAAGCGGCGATGTGACCGAGCGTGACGAGTCGATGGATGACTGGGACGGCCTGGCGGATTGGATGAATGGCCACTTCGGGACGTCGCTCAAGGCGTCCGATCTGATCGGGCTCGGGCGATCTGAGCTCTTCGACTTCATGGAGCGGGATGCGGAAGCAGCGCTCGAGGCCGTGGACCTCGGGCCACTTGACACCTATCTGGTCGAGGACTTCCCCAAGCAGGAACTTGCCAAATGGGTGTCGACACGATTCGGTGTTGAGTTCACTGTGGACCAGTTGCTGGACGCGCACGATGCAGATGAAGCCAGTGTCGTCATCATCGAAGCCGCCCAGAATCTCTATCGGCAGCGGGAGATCTACTACCCCATCGACTTTGCGATCGATATGACGAACGCATCGATGCAGCAGGATCCTGCGGCCGCTATCTCGCAATTCTGCACGTGGGTGTCTGCCAGATACGAGCTCGAGTGGTCCGCCGAGTCGCTCCCCGCGACCGATCCCCGGGAGATTCGGAAGCTCCTGATTGAGGAGGCTCAAACGTGGGATGAGGCGAAGATCTCGGGGCGGGCGGAGCGGGTGCTCCAGGATGTCGGCCGGGACGTCGAGGCAGTGGATCTCTGGCTTCGAGAAACGATGGGCACAGCATTCTCCGAAGACGAGCGATCTGAATTCGATCGGGACCCGAGCGGAACACTGACGGACAAGTTGGCCCTCACGATGCGAGCGGAAGTGTCACATCTGGAGCAGTGGATTCTGCTTCAGATTCTCGACTCATCGTGGAAGGAACACCTTCACCAGATGGACCAGCTTCGTGAGTCGATCGGATACCGGAGCTTCAGCCAGCGGGATCCCCGCATTGAGTTCAAGCGAGAAGGTGCCAAGCTGTTCGAAGACATGGAAATCGCCATTCGAGACAAGGTGACGGACCTCGTCTTCAAGGCGAGACTTCAGCCACAGGTTCGTCAGAAGGAATCTGAGGCGCCTCAGCAACCCGCCAGGGCCCCGCAAGTGGCGCCTGCACGCTCACCGCAGCCAGCGCCCGATGAGGCGCAGGACGCGGACCGCTCGGCCGTGGCGGCGGCGGCAGCGGCTGCCAGCGAAGGGCGGCGTGTTCGGACCGGCCGCAAGCCCGCCCGCCCGCAGACGCCTGCTGCGGGGGCGGCCGTCGTAGGCCGGAATGAGCCGTGCCCCTGTGGATCAGGGAAAAAGTACAAGAAGTGCTGCGGCGCGAAGTAGCGTCCGGGCAGACTGATCATCGCTTTCCAATCAGGCCGGGCGTCAGCAGAATGATGGCGGCTGGAAGCACCGCAACCCAGCTCGGACCAGTGATGAAGCCGATGTTCCCGAGCCATCCGGCGACCAGTAGCAGCAGCGTGAGGGCAGTGAGCCCTCCGGGGGTTGGTCGCGGTGAGCGGCGACGGCACCATGCCATGATCAGTGCCGGGAAGGCGATGCCATACAGTGCCAACAGTCCGAGGTAGACATTGAGCGCCGTCGCCCATTGGTCGCGGATGACCAGCAGCGCGACCCCGGCGGCGGCGACCCCGAGCGTTCCCCAGAGCCAAGACGCGTCCTGCCCCGAAGCGACGCCGCCGGGCCGCATTTCCTTCATGTTGGCGGCCATCGTGAAGATCGACTGCCCGGCGAGCCAGAGCAGCACTGCAGGCGTGGCGGTCCCCTCGCTCAGCGACCAATACGACGCGGTGACCAAGAGCATGCAGAGAAAGAGCGGGGCGAGCAGCAGCGAGGCGATGGGCCCGTGGGTCTCCTGCCTGGCTCGGTGAAAGGGGGCGTCGAGCCATGGACAAAGTAGAAAGCCGATGACGAACACCGGCGCGAGCCATGCCAGATCGATCGGTGGTCGCGTTCCCGTCCAGCCCGGGCTGGTCCACGCGTCAGAATTCATCCAGATGACGAGGGCACCGGCGCCGAATGCCAGTCCGCCGATCCATGGCCACCACCTCCGCGGGGCCAGGGATACGCCACCTGCCAGAATGATCGCTCCGACCGGCCAGATCAGCCAGCCTGCAGGCATGACGAGAGTCGGTGGAGTGAGCCAGCTGCCGGCGATGCACAGGAAGATGAGATGAAACGCGAGGGTGATGCTGACGAATCCGCCGATGGCGACGGGGTGCCGCGTGCAGAATCGGCGAGAGGCACTCGGAGAACCAAGTGCCAGGCCCATGGCCGCGGCACCGATGCAGTTCGGAAGGGCAATCAGAACGAATCCGCCCCAGCCGAACCACTGCATAAGCAGTGCGGGCAGAAACATACCGATGCACCACGTCCAGGACGACGTCGCATAAAGGCTCCAGCCGACTGATCGAACGAGATTCGGCACGCCGGTTTCAGACCGTGAGTTTGCGGCGTTTGCGGGCCTTCCTGCTGCTCCGACTCCGTACAGCGGACTTGGGAGCGCAGTGGAAGGTCATTTCGCAGCGACCAACTCGAAGCGTGCGATCCCGCTTCGACATGATCTGCCGGACATCCATCGTGAGATCCACGTTGAACTCGCCGCCCGACTTTTTGGACTCGACGATCTGCTCGTGCATTGCTTCGAGGTCGACGACGTCGTAGATGGCAGGTCCGCAGCAGGGACGAAGAAACCGGTAATTGAGTTCCTTGCAGATGACGATGTAGTCGACTCCGACCTCGGAGAAGAGAAACATGCCACCAGCGACTTCCGAGTTGCCCAGGAGGGCGGCGCCCGCCATGGCGTTGTACCAGTTTCGGTTGACGCGCTTGAAGGGAAGGATGGCGGTGAATCGTCCCGTGCTCAGCCGCCTCATCGAGATGCCCGACCGCCATGCGTAGGGAAGCCAGATGAGCGAGCAGACGCGGTGCCAGAAGTTGTTCTTTGTACTCAGTCGACTGAAGAAGGCCTCCATGCGAGGCCAGATGCCTCGCGGAGGTGCGACTGTCTGAATGTCGAGGCCGGTGGTGCCGGCCGCAGGGGTCATGGCCATGATGAGGAGTCCGTCGCCCGCCTCCGGGAAGGGGCGTCTTTTTCGAGAGGGCGTATGGTAGCCGTTGACCCCTCTGCCAGCCACGGAGATCCTGTCAGGAAGGGCCCGATTGTTCGGTCGCCCCCTCGAGCCTCTCAGACTGCGGGAAACTCCCGGGAAAGGACCATTCATGCCGCTTGCACGCCTCGGAACCACATCATGGAGCCTTCGGCCGAGCAACCCCGCCGATCTCGTGGCGAAAATCCACGCGACCGGTCTGGATGCCGTCCAACTCGGCCTTTCCCCAATCGTGTGTGAGCGGGATCAGTGGGGCGATGCGGTGCCACGGCTGATCGAAGCGGGCATCACCATTCTGGGTGGCATGCTCCAGCCTGTTGGCGAAGACTACAGCACAATTGAGCGGATCAGGGAGACTGGGGGCATTCGCCCGGATGGCACCTGGGAGGCCAACGAGGCGATGGCTCGGGCGATGGCGGTTCTGGCGGAGAACGCTGGAATTGGCATCATCACCATGCATGCAGGGTTCATCCCGGAGGATGCCGGCGACCCGGAACGCAATGTGATGGTGACACGCGTGAGGACACTGGTGGACATCTTCGCCAATGAAGGCGTGCGGCTGGCGCTTGAGACGGGGCAGGAGTCGGCCCAGACGCTGGCGGAGGCACTCGAGGCCATCGATCGTCCTTCGCTTGGTGTCAACTTCGATCCCGCCAACATGCTGTTGTACGGTGCTGGCGATCCAATCAGCGCGATGGAGCAACTGGCGCCACGCATCGTGTCAATCCATCTGAAGGATGCGACGCCTGCAACGGAGCCAGGCATCTGGGGATCCGAAGTGCCATTGGGCGAGGGATCGGTGGACTGGGACGCCTTCTTTTCCATCGCGCGATCGCTGCCGCAGGAAGTGGATGCCGTGATTGAGCGGGAAGGCGGGGATCAGAGGATCGAGGAGATTCGCGAGGCCGTCGACTTCGTCCGGGCGCACTTCGAATGAATCGAGGGTGCATGCTGCTCTGGATCGTCGTCTGCGCAGCGATGGCTCGTGGAGAGACGTGGACACGGGGCGCTGTGGCGGCCGACCACACGGTCGCATCGTCCGCCGGTATTGAGATGCTCAGGCGCGGCGGTCATGCGATCGACGCGGCAGTGGCGACCAGCTTTGCGCTCTCTGTCGCTGATCCGTTCAGTTGTGGCGTTGGTGGCGGCGGCTTCATGGTGGTGTCAGGACCCGGGGAGGATGGCCACCGCGTGAATCAGGCGCTCGACTACCGCGAGCGATGCCCGCAGGAGGTCGGCAAATCGTTCTACGTCGATCATCCTGGTGCATCGAGTCGATATGGCGGCGCGGCGGTCGCTGTACCGGGGACCGTGGCGGGCCTGTGGGCGGCGCACCAGCGATGGGGGAGACTGCCATGGGAGGCGTGCCTCGAGCCAGCCATCCGAGCGGCCACGATGGGAGTTCCGGTGGGTGGTCCCTGGCTTCGGGCCATGGAGTGGGTGCGTGAGCGGCGACGTGATCATCCGGAACTCGCCGGTGTGAGCAACTGGATTTGGACACACCTCTGTGGGCGCGGCTCGCTCCGTCGAGGGGACATCGTCCGCCAGCCGGCACAGGCCGCACTGTTGACACTGATTGCGAGAGAAGGTCCATCGGCCTTCTATGAAGGTGAAGTGGCCTGTGCCATCGCCTCGACGGTGCAGCACGTTGGCGGGGTGATGACCCGAAGCGATCTGCATCGGTATGAGCCGACCTGGTCGGTGCCGCTTGAGAGCGATGTGGTGCTCGATCGATACACGATGATCTCGATGCCGCCTCCCAGTAGTGGCGGGGTGGCGATGCAGCAGATTCTCGGGATGTTGGACCGACGCATGGCCGATGCGGGGGCGGCCGGGAGCGAGCGATGGATCCATGTGTTGGTTGAGGCGATGCGCAGCGCCTTTGCCGATCGTGCCCGATTCGGGGCCGACGGCGTGCATGTGGCGGTGCCGATCCGCGAGATGACGCATCCCTCGCATCTCGATACGGCCGCTCGGGCCATCCCGCTCGATCGAGCCCGCTCGAGTGCCAACGCAGGGGTCCTTCCTCCACCGGATGACGCCGGGACCAGTCACTTCTGCGTGTACACGGCCGATGGGTGGGCCGTCTCGTGCACCGAGACGATCAACCTCGAATTCGGGAGTCTGGTTGCGGTTGCGGAATGGGGGATCGTGCTCAACAACGAGATGGATGACTTCGCTACGAGGCCGGGCGAGGCCAACGCGTTCGGCCTGATGCAGAGCCATCGCAACGCGCCAGCGCCGGGGAAGCGACCTCTGAGCAGCATGTCACCAACGATCGTGCTCGAAGAGGGGCACGTGCGACTGATCGCTGGTGCCTCGGGAGGGCCACGCATCATCAACGGCACGTTGCAGGTGATGCTCAATGTGCTTCTTCGAGGCATGTCGCCCGAGGAGGCGTTGGCATCGCCCCGCGTCCACCATCAATGGATGCCGGACGTCCTGCAGTTTGAAGAATGCTGGACGGACGACGGGATGATGAAGGCGATGGAGGCGATGGGGCACGCCACGAAGCGAAGGCCGACCGTTGGCAAGGTGCAGATCATTGAGATCACGCCTGAAGGCATTACGCCCGCCAGCGATCCACGCAAAGAAGGCACGCCAGCGGGGTGGTAGATCACCCTAGAATGCGCCGATGCCCACCTATCTCTATCAAGTGGTGACCGATGACGATTCCGAGGGAGAGATCTTCGAGGTCGTGCAACCCATGAGCGACAAGCCGCTCACGAAGCACCCCGAGACCGGCGAGCCCGTGGCGCGGATTCCTGCGCTGCCCAACATCGCGGGCAAGTGGTCCGACATGAAGGGCAAGTCGCAGCTCAGCAACAAAAACCTGGATCGGCTCGGCTTCACTAAGTACGAGCGGGCGGGCGACGGGCACTACGAGAAGAAGGCCGGTGGGGGGCCGAACGTCATCTCCGCCGACTGAACGCGACCGCGGACGTCAGTTGCACGGCCCCCACACTGAGAGCAGGTTGAGCAGGTCGTTGATGTCGACCGCGCCGTCGAGGGTGCTGTCGTGAGAACAGGACCCGAGGTGCGCTTGCACAATGTCGAGATCGATCGGGTTCACCACTCCGTCGAAGTTGGTGTCTGCTGCGTGCGAGGGAAGGGTCGGCACACACTTCGACAGGTCGTCGCATGCGCCTGTCGGTGAGCAAGCGCCGCCACCAGTGACCTGTTGATTGTCCCGGAAGCAGCTGAGCCACTGATAACTGTGCAGGATGAACGCGCCACTGGGGTGGAACGCCTGTTGCTGGGTGGGGCTCATCATGTCCCATGCGTCGGTCATGGCCTGCATCAGGTAGTTGCGTCGGTAAGTCTGCGGATCCGAGGACTGTGGGTGGTCATAGATGCCGGTCGTGCCGAACGAGATCTTGTAGCACGAGGCGCCGATATCGCCACCTCCCAGGCCCAGTTCCAGGGCGATCGCGCAGTGCTTGCCGCTCGGCACCGTGTCGGCCAGCGCTAGCCCCCACTTCATGAATCCGTCGGCGCACGGCGCGGTGTCGGAGCCGACGCATGGTGTCGAGAAGCACGGGAGGTTGCGATAGGCCATCACGATGAGTGTGTCGATGTCGGACCACACGGATGCGATGAGGCTCCCCCCGATGAGCTCATTCTGCACTGCCATGGAGATGAATCCGGACAGGGTGGCGTAGACGGCCGGACTACCGCTGTTGTGCTGTTCAATGAGTTGCGCTACGGAGCTGATCATTGACGCCCACTCTGCCGCCGTCGTTGATCCCTTGGGCTCGACATCCAGATTGATGTCAATGGTTGGCCCTTGCGGCCCCGTGTTCGTCGTGAGTGTCGCTGTGGAGACCTGGAGGTAGTTGAGGATCGTTGTGACGTTGGCCTGAACCGTACTGACGTCGCCGTGCCAGTCCGTGTCACCGTAGTTGAGTGATATGACGTGGCCCGCTGCATCCACGGCAGAGAGGTATGCATCGACCTGGCTGTAGTTGGCCCCACCCTGAATGGTGTCCGCCACTTCCTGAATGACCCATCCGTTGGCAACCGATGGCGATGTGGGGGCGCTGGTGAAGTTCACGAAGTTGTCTCGCTCAGCATCCTGCATGATGGGCTGCGTGAGCCAGTTCATCATGCCGATTCCGAAGTCGCTGGAGCCATGGGCCCCGGTCGAGAGCAGCGAGACCATCAGCAGTG
>CAYQJN010000005.1:0-1297 GCA_964417845.1 uncultured Isosphaeraceae bacterium | reverse complement strand
CCGAAGTCGCTGGAGCCATGGGCCCCGGTCGAGAGCAGCGAGACCATCAGCAGTGCGAGAGACGGTGAGTGCCTTGTGAAGTGCATGCAGCGGGGTCCTTCAGTGCCAATATGGGGGCATCCTGCGGCGGGTGCCATCGAAAAATCGGCTGTTCGGCGGCGTGGCTTGCCTCCGATGTTCACCGCACCCGAAAAAGAGCAGGAGTCGAGATTGCCGTTGAGCAATCCCGACTCCTGCGATGTTCTGCCCTTGAGCGGTCAGCCGCCCAGGGTGTACCGCACGAACCTGGTGATCGTGCATCCCTCGGGGAGGATCTCTTCGATGGTCTTCGACTCGTCAAGCACGTACTTCTGCTTGATGAGCGTGTTCTCTTCGAGGAACTTGCGGACCTTGCCCTCGCTCATCTTCGCGGCGATCTCCTCGGGCTTACCCGACGCCTTCGCCTCTTCGACGGCCTTGGTGCGAATCTCGTCGAGCTTCTCTGGAGAAACATCATCGGGAGTGATCGCGGCAGGATCGTAGAAGGTGATGTGCTGGCAGATGCCCTTGAGCGTGTCCGCATCGGCTTCGCCTTCGATCTGCAGCAGGCAGGCTCGCTTGCCATCGTGATGCACGTACTGCCCGTAGACGCCACCTTCGAGTTTTTCGCCGCGCGCGAAGTTGGCGTTCTCGCCGGTCTTCACGCGGATGTTATCGATGGCGGCGGTCATTTGATCAGTGACGGCGATGTCTCCCGTGGGGCACCCGAGGGCTGAGGCGCTCACTGTCTTCATCATGTCGAGGAATTCCTCGTTGCGAGCGGTGAAGTCAGTCTCTGTCAGCACTTCCACGATGGCTGCGCACCCGTCGCCGAGTTCGATGGCGATGCGTCCTTCGCCGGTGGTCCGCTCGGTGCGGGTATCCATCTTGCCCTTTCGCTTTGCGCGAATCCACTCCTCGGCGGCGCTCATGTCGCCGTCGTTGGCGGCCAAGGCTTCCTTACAGTCCATCATGCCCAGACCCGTCTTCTGGCGAAGGGTCATCACGTCTTTGGCGGCAATGGTCACGGTCATATCTCCACGTTGACTCGAGGTCAGTTGCTTTCTTCAGTCGCCGTTGCGGCGACTTCTTCAGTGGCGGGTGCGGCAGCGTCCGCCGCGAAGGCGACGCGGCTGGAACGCTTACGGGGCTTCTCTTCCGTCGAGGTCTGCTCGGCCTCATCGGCGCCTTCCGCGGCGGCCTTGCGGCCAGAGAGACCGTCACGCACGGCAGCAGCGAACTCTCGCATCACGACGTCGATCGATCGCATGGAGTCATC
>CAYQJN010000004.1:22052-46034 GCA_964417845.1 uncultured Isosphaeraceae bacterium | reverse complement strand
GGGGCCGCGTGGGCGGGGATACGACCGACCTACCCGGCCATCTCCACCGGCATCAGGACATCGGCCGCCAGTTCCAAACGCAGTTCCTTCATCAAGTCAGCGTCGACGTGGAGCCGACCTGCGGTGTCGACCAGCAGCACGTCGTACCGTTCTTCACGGGCCTTGCGTACGGCCCGCTGGCAGACTTCAACGGCGACGCCGACGGCCTCACCATAGGCTCCGCAGCGATCGGGTTCTCCGTGGAACCCGATTCTGGCCTGGCCCCGCGCAGTCTCGGCGACGGCGGTCGTACCGATACGCAGCTGCTCGACGGCGGCTGGTCGCTGCAGGTCCGCAGCGCAGACGAGCACGCTTCGCCCCTGTCGCTTGAGCCAGGCCGCCACCTTGCCACAGGTCGTTGTTTTGCCCGTCCCCTGAAGACCGCACACCATGATGACCGTTGGTCCCGGATCAGCGGGGGCCAGATGCTCATCCACTGGTCCCATGAGTTCAATGAGCCGGCGGTGGACGATCTCCACCATCTGCTCGCCCGGACGGACGCTCTTGAGTACCTCCTCGCCAAGCGCCTCCTGCTGAACTTCGGTGCAAAACGCATCGACGACTTCGAGGCTGACATCCGCGTCCAATAGCGCGGTGCGTACGTCGGCCATGGTGTCGCGGACATTGGATTCGGAGATGCGACCCTGGCCAGAGAGGCGGCGGATCGCGCCGGTCAACCGATCGGAAAGCGTGTCAAACATGGGCGGCGCAGGGTACTGCGTTCAGGATCGCTGGTCGAGCCATTCCAACAATCGATCCAGCGGCCATGCATTCGGGCACTGGTCTGCCGTGAGCAGGCCGCGACGGGCCGTGAGGACGCCGTATCGAAGGAAGTCAAGATGATCGGCAGTATGCGTATCGGTGTTGATGGACACCATTGCACCGCATGCGACCGCCGTTCGCACATGCCGGTCTCTGAGGTCGAGCCGCTTCGGATTGGCATTGATCTCCAATGCCGTTCCATGGGCGGCCGCCGCTTCGCACAGTGCCTTCATGTCCGGCTCCAGCCCCGGCCGGAGACCGATCATCCGGCCGGTGGGGTGGCCAATGATGTGCACGAGCGGGTGGGTTGCGGCGGCGATCAGTCGAGCGGTTGCGTCGGCGGGAGACTGCTTGAGCGCGACGTGCGGAGAGGCCACGACGAGATCCAACTGAGCGAGGATCTCATCGTCGTAGTCGAGCGAGCCGTCTGCGTGGATGTCGACCTCTGCGCCCGCTAGCAGTCTGATGTCCGTGAATTCGTGATCGGCCTCCCGAATGGCCTCGATGTGCCGCAGCAACCGCTCGATCGAAAGCCCGTTGGCCTGAACGCTAGAGCGAGAGTGATCGGTGATGGCCAGAACCTCTCGTCCTCGGTCCATCGCGGCGATGGCCAGTTCCCTGATGGTGAGATGCCCGTCGCTGGCCGTCGTATGCGCGTGCAACTCGGAAACGATCTGGGATTCGCTGATAATGGCTGGCGGTGCCGCTTCGATGTCGTCTCGCGATTCCCGCAGTTCGGGTGGATGAAAGGGAAGCTCGAGTGCCGTGTACACGTCCGCTTCGGTACGACCGGCCAGTGGATCGCGATGATCGGCATCGTCTTCCGCGAAAAGTCCGTACTCATTCAATCGCTGGCCTCGCTGTTGCGCGCGGTGGCGAAGGGCGACGTTGTGCTCCTTTGATCCGGTGAAGTACATCAACGCCGCGCCGTGTGACGCTTCGTCCACAACGCGGAGATCTACCTGAATGCCACGTTCAAGACGTACTGACGCCTTGGTGTCTCCCGACGCCAGAACCTGGCTGACTCCATCCATGGTTGTAAAGTCGGCGAAGAGCGCTTCTGGATGCGACGCGATCGCCAGCAGGTCAATGTCGCCGATGGTCTCGCATCCGCGCCGGAGTGAACCGGCGTACTCCACCGACTGAACACCCTTCACAGCCTGCAGCCGCTCGCGGAGTGATTCTGCCAGTGGAAGGGCCACACCGATCGAGGTGCGTCTGGCGGCCTGTTCGGCAAATGCCAGTGAGTCCGCGATGTTGGCGATGGTCTTGGCGCCCATGCGAGGCAAATCCGCCAGCCGGCCGTCTTCGATGGCCTGTTTGAGCCCCGCGCGATCTTCGACGCCGGCCTCTCGCCAGAGGCGACCAACGGTCTTGGGGCCGAGGCCGGAAATCGACAGCAGGCCGGTGAGACCCTCCGGAACTTCGCCGCGAAGACGCTCGAGATCTGTGATCGTTCCGGTGTCCAGCCACGCTTTGATCCTGGCGGCGCTGCTCGTGCCGATACCGTCGATGCCTTCGAGCGCCCCTGGAGTCCGAGCGATTGCTCGCAAATCGCCTTCGAACTCCTGCAGGACACGCACTACCTTGCGAATGGCGTTGACGCGAAACGCATTGGCGCCCGTGATCTCCATGAGTGCCGCCAGTTCCTCAAAGTGGGCGGCCAATTCGTGCTGCACGCTCATCCCACGTCTCCCAGGCCCAGCCACTGTCCATGCGCCTTGAGCAGCCTTCGGCGCAGCAGGGCGTGGGCGTTGCCAGTGAGCAGTGGGTCAGCGGCGATCATCGTCTGAGCATCCCGGCGGGCCAGTGCCAACAGGTCGAGGTCTCCAGGCAGCGTGGCCACTCGGAATGGAGGCATGCCTGATTGCCGTGCGCCGAACAACTCGCCCGGGCCGCGAATCTCAAGGTCACGTTCTGCGATTCGAAATCCATCGGTCGTCTCCACCATCGCCTCGATGCGCCGACGCCCTTCGTCGGTTGTGGGATCCGCTATCAGTACACAGCGTGATGCGATGGTGCCCCGACCCACCCGTCCTCGAAGCTGATGCAACTGGGCCAGTCCGAATCGATCCGCATCCTCGACGACCATCACCGTCGCGTCGGGAACATCCACGCCGACCTCGACGACGGTGGTGGCCACCAGCACATCAATGTCACCTTGTCGGAACCGATCCATGATGGCATCTCGCGCCTCGCGGTCAAGGCGGCCGTGCATCGCTGCGAGATGCGCTTCTCGAAGCGGCCCCTGTTGCAGTCGATCCAGATGGGATGTCAGGTCGGTCAGGCCACGCGATGACTCCTCGATCACCGGAACCACGATGAAGGCCCTTTCGCCGGAGCGAACTCGGCTTGATACGTCTTCGTAGACGGCGTGCGCATCCTGGCGGGCCACGGCCACCGTCTCGACCGGTGTGCGTCCGGGGGGAAGCTCGTCGATGGTTGACACGTCGAGATCGCCGAACAGCGTCAGTGAGAGCGTTCGTGGGATGGGCGTCGCCGTCATCACCAGCTGATGCGGGCACTGGGTGGGGTCGGCCGACTTGTCTCGCAGTGCAGCCCGCTGGTGGACGCCGAAGCGATGCTGTTCGTCCGTGACAGCGATGGCCAGCGACTTGAACACGACCCGCTCGGACAGAACCGCGTGTGTTCCGACGACGATGTCAATCTCGCCCGATGCGATCCGCTGCTCCATGGAGGTGCGTTCAGACGCCGACAGGGACCCCGTGCACCCGGCGAGCCGAAGTGGCGTGCCGGCGAGCAGTGACCGAAGTGTGCGTTCGTGCTGCTCGGCGAGCAATTCGGTGGGGGCGACCATCGCCGCTTGCCTTCCATCCGCAACGGCTTGAAGCATGGCTGCCAGTGCAACGACCGTCTTGCCGCTTCCGACATCGCCCTGAAGCAGGCGGTTCATCGGTTCGGAGTGGGTCAGATCCCGGGCGGTTTCATCCATCGCGCGCCGCTGCGCCCCGGTCGGCGTGAACGGTATCCGCGCGAGGATGCGTGCGCGGATGTCGTCGGTCATCGGCAGTGGTGGAGCATGCAGGTGCGTCTGTCTGTGGTAACGCTTCATCATGACACCGAGTTGAAGCATCAGAAGTTCATCGAAAGCCAATCGTCTGCGAGCCGCGCCAATCTGCGCCTGGTCCTCGGGGCGATGGAGATGTTGATAGGCATCGGCCAGCGTGGGGAGTCCGCGCTGGGTGCGAAACACATCCGACAGGTGGTCGTCGAGAAGGGCCACCGCGTCTTCGAGGATGGATGCAATGAGGTGTGCGATGGCATCACGATCACACTCATCCGAGGCCGAGTACACCGGCGTGAGGTCGGCCTCGGCCCCGTCGTCAGATGGCGCGGTGATGGTGGCGTCCGCCTCAAGGGTGCGCCACTCGGGATTGGCGATCTGTGTTCGCTTGCGGTACGACCTGGGCCGGCCAATGGCCGCGATGCGCATGCCCGGGTGCAACCGCCGCTGCACCCAGGGCTGGTTGAAGAAGACCAGGTCGATCTCGCCGTCGTCGTCCTCCAGAACGACCTCGATTTTCGGGCGGCGTCCGAAGCCACGTTGCACCGAGGCCACCTCACCTCTGACTTCAAGGTCGTCCGTGGTGTCCTCTGATGCAGCAACGGCTGCAGCACCACTGGTCTGCCACGATCTGGTTCTGCGGTACCGCAGGGGGGCATGAAGCAGCAGGTCGGCCACGCACCGCAGTCCCATCCGGTCCATCGCCGCGGCCTGATCTGCAGCGACTCCCGGGAGCATCGCGATTGGCGTCGTCAGTGACAGGTCGGTGGCGGGCATGGCACCCGGAAGTATCACAGATGCCACCACGCCTGTGGGGAATCGTGGTACATGTGCGTCTCATGGGCCAGTTGCCGTTTCACTGGACGCCGTCGAACGATCGACAGAAGCCGATCGCCATGTCGGTGTCGGAACTTGGATCACGCATCTCAGCCGCGCTGGCCGAGGGGTTTCCCGGGTCAGTGTGCGTTCAGGGAGAGATCGGGACCTTCGCTGATCGAAGAGGGCACTGGTATCTCACGCTCCGTGATGACAAGGCGACCATCTCCTGCGTGATGTGGGCGTCCGACGTGCGGCGTTGTGGAGTGGGCGTGAAGGCCGGCGATGCGGTGGAAGTGGAGGGCGAAGTTGTTCACTGGTCACCGCAGGGACGGACGCAGCTCCGGATTCGGACGATTCGACCTGGAGGGGAGGGTGCCTGGCAAGCGGCATTCACCCGGCTGTGCGCCGAACTCAGGGGACTTGGATGGTTCGATGATGCTGCGAAGAAACCGCTGCCGCGCGTGCCGTGCCGCGTCGCCGTCGTGACCAGCGCCGCTGGCGCAGCCCTGCACGACGTGTGCGCGACGGCATCCGAGCGATGGCCTGCTTGTCGCCTGTTGCTGGTGGACGCCCCTGTGCAGGGGCCGAGGGCCGCTGCCGGCATGTCCGAAGCGCTCCGCAGACTGGATGCGTCTTCGGGGCCGATGGAGATCGACGCCGTGATCCTGACGAGGGGCGGCGGATCGGCAGAAGACCTCCAGGCATTCAACGATCGTGGGCTTGCTGAGACGATCCACCATCTCAAGCTCCCAATCGTGGCCGCCATCGGTCATGAGTCTGACACCACGGTGGCCGAGCTGGTGGCGGACGTGCGGGCCTCCACGCCGACTCAGGCCGTCATGCGTCTCCTGCCCGATCAGGACGAGGAGCGGGTGCGCCTCGGGCTGCTGGCCGACGATCTCTCGCAGCGGATGACGCGAATGATGGGGCGGCGTTCTGAACATCTGGCATGGGCGCAGGATCGACTCGGGGCGGCAGTTTCGGCGAGACTTGCCAGCGCCTTTGGGGTACTCACCCGTCGGGAGCGAGCGCTCCTGGCGCGGCGTCCCGATGCCGTGCTGTCCAGAAGGAGGGCGAGGCTCACCCGGAATGCTGACATGCTTCACCGGATCGGGATGGCGCGCATCGCTCAGGCGCGGGGCCGTCTCGATGCAGCAGATCCCGAGGTCGCTATCCGGGGGCAGATGGCCAGATGGGCGCATGCGTTGTCGAGCCGCGCGGGGGTGCTCGAGGCGATCGGTCCGACCGCCGTGATGGCGCGCGGGTACTCGGTCACGGTGGGAGCCGATGGCCGGCTCATCACCCGTGCCTCGGAGCCGTTGACGGGAGAGGACATCTGCACGCATGTGCGTGACGGTGTGATTCACTCGAGGGTGATCGCTCCGGGGACCGCTGGCGATGAAGGACAGCCGGACCTACCCTGCGACGATGCCTGACGCCCAGATTGATCCGTCGGAACTCAGTTTCGAAGACGCGATGGCCGAGCTGGAGTCCATCATCTCCAATCTGGATGGGGGTGAGATTGGTCTGGAGGAGGCGATGTCGACCCACCGCCGGGGGCGAGCGTTGGTGAGCCGGTGCAAAGAAGTCCTCGATGCCGCTGCAGAGGAGTTGGAAAGACTCCCCGAAGAACCGGACGCGGGCTAGGTGGTGCTCGCTGCCATCGCGTCAACCGAATCGCTGCTGCGACACGGCCCGTGGCTCGTGTTTGTGTTCCTGTTTGGTGCGTGCGTAGGCAGTTTCATCAATGTGGTGAACTGGAGGCTGCCACGGGGGATGTCCATGTCGCACCCGCCCAGCCGCTGTCCGACCTGCGGCGGTCTCCTTCGCTTCTTCCGAGAGAACCTGCCCATCCTCGGGTGGGTGGTCCTGCGCGGCCGGTGTCGATTCTGCCAGGTTCGAATCAGCCCGGTCTACCCGTTCGTGGAATTGATGTTCGCGCTGGTGTTCACTGGTTTGTATGTGTGTCTGTTCATGGGCGATGTGACAGGCGGCTGGTGCAGCGATGTAGGGGGGTTCTGGTGGGTGCGCCAACAGTTCATGTTGGCCTGGCCTGCGTATGTCGCCGTCGCGTTTCTCTTCGCAGGCCTCTATGCCATGACCGTGATTGACGCGCGTACCTTCCTCATCCCGATTGAGATCCCAACGTTCGTCAGTGCGGCCGCGCTGTGCCTGTGGTTGATCGAGGGCGTATTGGCGCGACCCGCGGGTGACGCATGGCCCATTCCCGGTACGGGGTGGGCGCTCTCGGGGGTGGCGTTGGGCGGCCTGGTAGGAGTCGGAGTCTCCCAGGTGTTGCTGCTTCGCGGCATCCTGCGGCCCAGCTTTGCCGACTATGAGGCGTATGTGCGGGAGGACAGCCCGCTGGCCGACTACCCACATGCCCGCCGCGAGATGTTCGTGGAGATGGCCTATCTCGCCTTGCCGGTCGTCGGCATGATCGTGGGTGGCCTCGCGCTGGCCGGCCTCGATGGCGTTCCGCCGCGGTGGGTACAGTCGATTGGCGGGGCCGCCTTGGGCTGGCTTGTCGGTGGAGGCCTGGTCTGGGGCGTGCGGATCCTCGGGACGCTGTGCTTCGGCCGTGAGGCCATGGGCCTCGGAGACGTGCATCTGCTGGCGGCCGTCGGGGCCGTTCTGGGGTGGTTCCTGCCAGTCATCATCTTCTTCGTGGCGCCGTTTCTGGGCCTCGCGTGGACGGTGGCGGCGGCCGTAGGCTCGCGGTGGAAGGGCGGCGTGCAGCGAGAACTGCCGTACGGCCCCCATCTGGCAGTGGCGACGCTCGTCGTTTTCCTCGGTCAGGGGTGGCTGGATGCGGGCTGGCGCGTGCTGATGCCGACGGTCGAGATGCCGAGGGGAGGACTGGTGCAACCCGTGGACAACTCGGTCAGGTGGACATCCGGCCGACCAGCGGTTTCAATGCATCCTGGCGCTCGATCAGCGCATTCAACCGAAGGAACGACAGACCGTTGCGGAAAGGAGACCCGACCATGCGTTTGACCTTGACAACCCTGCTCACCCTTGCTGGTGTAGCTGCGTGCTCGACTGGTTGCGAGAGCCAGGCCGAGAAAGACCAACTGGCCCTGTTGGAGCAGGAGAACACGGAACTGCGAGCCCAATTGGATGAGCGCGACAAGGCGCTTGATGCTGCCAATGGTGAGTTGCGTCAGGCAAACTCCTCACTGCGCGAGCAACAGTCGCAGTTCGAGCAGCAGGCAGCCGACTGGCAGGCGCAACTCGACCAGCGGTCGGGCGGCTTCGACGGTATCGAAGGTGTTTCGGCTACCTATGGGCCCAATGATGTAACGGTGTCCGTTGAGGGCGATGTGCTCTTCGATTCGGGCCGCACTGCACTCAAGTCAGCGGCGAAGAATTCGCTCGCCCGCGTTGCGGACATCCTGCGGACACAGTATCCGGGCAAGTCCATTGTCATCGCAGGCCACACGGATACGGATCCAATCAAGAAGAGTGGGCACGCCAGCAATTACCACCTCGGGTTCGAGCGTGGCTGGGCGGTCCGCAACTATCTGGCGGCCAACGGTGTGTCCAAGGACGACATGGCGGTCATGAGTTACGGCCCGGACCGTCCCATGGGTTCTGCGCAGAAGAGCCGGCGCGTGGAAATCGTGGTGGCTGAGTAGGGCTCGCCCCGTTCTTCTTCAATGGACGGTGCTTCCTCATGGACTGAGGAGGGATGGCTCGGTGCGCGCACCGTGGTGTGGTGCCGCAGATCTCACCGGCGGACGTCCAGGGCGACTGGGTATGGCGGGTCGGTGGAAAGTCCTGCCTGTGGTAGGGTGCGCGCGTGAGTAGCCATGGGCAGGTGAGAAAGGGAACGCCCCTCTTGATGCTCGGGGCCATCGGTGTCGTCTTCGGCGACATCGGGACCAGCCCCTTGTATGCGCTTCGGGAGACGGTGAGCATGGCCGCCGGTGGTGAAGCGGCCGCCGATGGTCATGTGCTGGGGGCGCTGTCCGTCATGGTCTGGACCCTGGCGTTGCTGATCGGTCTGAAGTACGTCACCATCCTGTTGCGTGCTGACAACGGCGGCGAGGGTGGGCTCTTCGCGCTCCGCGCGCTGGCGGAGTCCCGGGATGAGCGTGATCATCGCGGTCGCGGCCGTGTGCTGCTGTGGCTTGCCGTGATTGGCGCGGCGCTGCTGTATGGCGATGGCGTCATCACGCCAGCCATCAGCGTCCTGAGCGCGATGGAGGGTCTGACGCCGATCCACCAGGGGACGCACGCCCACTGGGTGGTGGTCGCATCCGCGTTCATCGTGCTCGGCATCTTCCTGACGCAGCGGCTTGGAAGTGGACGCATCGGTTGGCTGGCCGGTCCGATCATGGTCGGTTGGTTTCTGGTGATCGGGGTACTTGGGGTTCGAGCGGTACTGTCGCATCCCGAAGTTCTTCAGGCGCTCTCGCCGATGTGGGGCATGCAGCTCATGTTGTCGTCGCCCTCAGCAGGCTTCCTTATGTTGGGGGGCGTCGTGTTGTGCGTGACGGGCGGCGAGGCCCTCTACGCGGACATGGGGCACTTCGGTCGAAGGGCGATCACCCTGGCCTGGTGGTTGCTCGTGTGCCCAAGCCTGCTGGCTGCCTACTTCGGTCAAGGGGCCATCATGCTGGCGGCCAGCAAGCCCGTCGGCAATCCGTTCTTCGCACTGGTCCCCGATGGCATGCTGATCCCGATGGTGGTGCTGGCCACCATTGCGGCGATCATCGCGTCCCAGGCCATCATCAGCGGCGCGTTCTCAATGACCCGCCAGTTGACTCAGCAGGGCCTGTTGCCACCCATGCGTGTGGTGCACACCTCTCCGGTAGAGGGGCAGATCTACCTGCCCGGTGTGAATTTCCTGATGGCCGGCGCCTGTGTGCTGGTGCTCCTGCTGTTTGGATCCGCCGAGTCACTCGCGGGTGCATACGGACTGTCGGTCACCGGTGTCATGTTGGTGACGACCATTTTGTTCACGGTCGTGGCCCGCCGCCGGTGGAGATGGTCCTGGTGGGCACTCGGGCCATTGACCGGGCTGCTCGTCACGATTGAGACTCTCTTTCTCGCTGCCAATGCCACCAAGATTGCGACGGGAGGCTGGCTCCCACTCCTGTTGGCGGTGTTGGTGTTGGGGCTCATCACAACCTGGAAGCGGGGCCTGTCGCTGGTCAACCGAGGGCGTCTGGAAGATGGCCTTCCGCTCGATCGATTCATCGAGGGGCTCGGGGACGAGACCCCGCGCTTCGCAGGTACCGGCGTGTTCTTTGGTCGGATGGAATCAGTGACACCGGTGACGATCCGCAAACTGCAGCGGCACCTTGACGGTCTTCCGGAAACGCTGGTGATTGTGCACCTTCACGCGCTGGGTGTGCCTCGCGTGCCGTACCAGCAGCGTCTTCGTCTTGTGGCGCGCGATCATGGTGTGTGGACGGCCTCACTGCGATTCGGATATCTCCAGAGCGCCGACGTTCCGTCGATGATGCGTGAGGCGGCCGACCGCGGCGTGCCGATCGACCCCAGGACAGTGACGTACTGGGTGAGAAGAGACCAGGTGGCGCTGGCGACCGACCATCGGACCATGTCGCGTTGGCGAGTCGCTGTGTTCGCCTACCTCCTGCGAAACGCCACGGTGCTTCCCGATATGCTCGACCTTCCACCGCGCCGGACGGTCGAGATCGGTATGCGGGCAACGATCTGACTGTCTGCTGATCATCGCCTCACGCGTTCAGGGCGTGATCAAAGGGCCGACGCCTTCCTCGCGGATCTGCTCAACCATCAGTCGCATCGACTCGGCGAGCCGGTCGAGTTGCTTGGCCGTCTCGGCCAGGTGGTTGTATAGGTCCGGATTGACGAGCATCTGACCGGCTGTTCCTTCGCCTTCCTGGAGCCGGCTCATGATCCCGCCAGCCTGATGCAACGTCTCTGCGAGGCTGCGGCCAGCGGCAGCAAGTTCGGTGCCCACGGAGGTGGACTCACGATCGATGGTCTGCACCAGCGTGTCGAAGGACTCGAGTGCGGTCATGGCGCGGTCGAGGCTGGCCAGGCCGAAGTGCAGCAGCTCGCGGGCGTCTTCTCGGAGAACCGGATCATTGAGCCAGCCGCGTGCGGCGGTGAGTACCTCGCCTGCTTCGGCCAGCAGGCCCGGGATGCTGCCGGCCTCGTTCGCCCGCTCAGGCGAGAGCAGCGCTGCCAGCCCCGGCCCGACCGGGGCCCACTCCCTGCTGAATTCGGTGATGGCTGCGAGGGTGGGCTGCACCTGCGTTGTCACGGCATCGACGATGTCCCGCATCGCCGCCGACCGGATCTCGCCTTCGATGACGGCCGTGCCGTCCGTTGGCATTTCGGTCCCGGTTCTGGGACTCGGCGATTCGAGGTAGAGATTGGCGGATCCCTTGAGGAGCGACACCGATGTCAGTGCGGTGACTCCGGTCGGAACACGGGCCGACTCGTCGATGGCGGCGTTTATCTCCACGGCCCAGGGACCGGTCGGAAGCGCCTTGACGGCGTCGATCGTTCCGATCTGAACGCCATCGAGGACCACCACACTGCTGTCTGTGATTCCGGACGTGGACGGCGCACGCAACGTCAGTGTCCAAGTCTGCCCGAACCCCAATTCTCCGAAGAGCTGCAGCAGGACGATCATGCTGACGACTGCTGCGATGGCGCAGACTCCGATGAGTCCATCACGCTGCGTGTTGCTCATGCTGCTACCTCGTCACCCATGTCCGCGTCTCCATCGAGGAATGATCGCACAATCGGGTCGTCACTGTGTTCGAAGGCCGATGGCGGTCCCGCGAGGTGGATTCGTCCCTGTCGCAGCAGGAGCATTTGATCGGCCACCTTGAATGCCAGTGGGATGTCGTGCGTCACAACGACACTGGTCGGGTTGAGCTCCCGGCGAAGCAGTTGAATCAGCCGGGCGACGACATCGCTTCGAATCGGGTCGAGTCCTGTCGTCGGTTCGTCATACAACATGCACTCTGGTCGAAGGGCGACTGCTCTGGCTAGCGCAATTCTCTTGCGTTGTCCACCCGAGAGCTCTGACGGGAGCCGGTCGATCGTCTCTTCCACGCCGAGTAGGCGAAGGGTTTCAAGGACGCGTGCACGCCGCTCGCCGGAGGGCATGGTGGTGTGTTCACGGAGCGGGAATGCGATGTTCTCAAGCACCGACATCGAATCAAAGAGGGCGCCCTGCTGAAACAGGAATCCGATGCGCTGACGAATCCTGATGAGAGAGGACTCTGGCATTGACTCAATCCGATCGTCGTCGAACCAGATGGCCCCTGATTCCGGCTTGAGCAGGCCGATCATCAGCTTGAGTGCTACGCTCTTCCCAGCGCCGCTCGGCCCGAGAATGACGGTGGTGTTGTGGCGAGGAATCTCCAGGTCAATGCCATCCAGGACCGGCGGACCACCGAAGGACTTGTGGACCGATTCAAGGCGAATGAGTGGTGGCGTGTCGAGACCCGTCATGGCGGACCACCGTATCATCCACGGGTCGTGTCCACTCGGTCGATCATCAGGGAACCAGTCCTGCAAGGGCGAATCTTCGCGGTTGAGCGATGTACGTGGCGTGCAGGGGACGGCACGGCGCGGACGCGGGAAGTCGTGCGTCACCCGGGAGCTGTCACCATCATTCCCGTTCTTCCCGATGGCCGGCTCATGCTGGTTCGCAACTGGCGGATGGCAGTGGGAGGGCCCCTCTGGGAGTTTCCTGCAGGGAAGCTGGAGCCTGGAGAGCCCCCGGAGCGTGCCGCTGCTCGTGAGTTGCGAGAGGAGACCGGATGCCGGGCGACCCAACTGACGTCGTTGGGGACGTTCTACACATCCCCTGGCTTTGCGGACGAGTGCATGCACGTGTTTGAGGCCATGGCGTCGCCGGAAGGCGCGCCAACACCGGAACCCGGTGAAGAGGTCGAGCCGGAACCGTTCACGGAGGCGGAGATCGACTCAATGATTCAGGAGGGGGTCTTGATCGACGGCAAGACGCTGGCGGCCATGACACTGTGGCGTGCCCGCCGTCATCAGGAGCGGCGTCGCTGATGGGCATCGCAGACCGAGACTACACGCGAGTACCCGGATCCGGCATGCCAGCCGGAGGCTTCTCTTCGCGGCGGCGATGGCCGGGGTCGGTCAACGCGTGGCTGATCGCCTTGTGCGTCGCGGTGTTCGTTATCGACGGGTTTCTTCCACGCACCGGCGTGATCGAAACAGGCCGGTACTGGGTTCTTGGAAGTGACGGGGTCTGGACCGAGTACAACGCGACGCCATTCACGGCCCAGCGACTGCGACCTGAGGGCACATCGCTCGGGCGCCACATGGTGTCAGAGCGCATTGTGGTCAAGGATGCGGGTGGTCATCTGACACCGGTCGATGTGGCGGGGCTCCCCGTGTACAACGCGTCAGGAGATCTGGAGGCGATCGCCGAGGGAAGTGCCGCTGCGCCGCTTCAGCGCGCCATGCATTTTTCCACCAAGAAGGTGATTGGTGGCGGGGAGTTGTGGAGGCTGATCGGTTTTCAGTTTCTGCACGCGGATCTCTTCCATCTCATGTTCAACATGATTGCGCTGTACTTCTTCGGGCCGCTCATTGAACGGGTCCTGGGAGGAAAACGCTACTTGGCGTTCTATCTGCTCTGCGGAGTTTCGGGCGGCCTGCTGTACCTGCTACTCAACCTTGCGGGCTATGTCTGGGTGGACACAATGGGGCTTCACGCGATTCCGGGTCTGCTGTTCAACGCCACCGGGACGCCGCTGATCGGCGCGTCGGCAGGGGTCTTCGGGGTGCTTGTGGGCGGTGCGTTCCTTGCGCCCAATGTAATGGTGCTGCTGTTCTTCGTCCTACCGATGCGTCTGGCGACGGTGGCGTGGGCGCTGATCGTGATATCCGTGCTTTCGATCTTCTTTGGTGCGGACAATGCCGGCGGCGAAGCGGCCCATCTCGGGGGGGCACTGGCGGGATTCGGATTCATTCGACACCCCGACCGGCTGCATCGGTTTTTCGACTGGCTTGGTCGGTTCGATCCGACCAGCCGGAGCCGTCGTGGGGGTGGCAGGCGGGCATCAGCAGCGCCTCGAGAAGATGAGATCGACCGTATCCTGGCCAAAATCTCCCGCGAGGGCCTTATGAGCCTGACAGGGAGAGAGAAACGCATCCTGAAGGATGCATCGAAGCGGTCCGGCGACGGCGGATGAGCGAGCCGGTTCAATTCAAGATTGAGGCAGCATCGGCGTCCACCGGGGCGCGGGTGGGCCGCGTGGACACGCCCCACGGCTCCTTTGCGACGCCGGCGTTTATGCCGGTGGGGACTCGAGCCAGTGTGAAAGGCCTGCTTCCCTCGCAGGTCCGTGATACGGGCGCAGAGATCATTCTCAACAACGCCTTTCACCTGATGCTCAGGCCGGGTGACGATCGTGTCCGCGATCTTGGCGGGGTGCATGCGTTCATGCGTTGGAGCGGACCGATCCTCACGGACTCCGGAGGCTTCCAGGCGTGGTCGCTCGCGGACACAAACTCGATCTCGGAAGACGAAATCACCTTTCAATCGCTCGTGGATGGAAGCCGAATCAAACTCGGACCGGAACGAGCCATCGAAGTGCAAAACAATCTCGGTGCGGACATCATCATGGCCTTTGACGACTGCCCGCCCTCGGTGGCATCTTCGGATCGCATCCGCGCCCAGCGGCCGGATCTGGCCGCTGCTCACGAGCGACAGGTGGCCGGTGACCATCGTCGTCGCCTGGCAGACGCGGTCGATCGAACGGCTCGCTGGTTGGAACGGTGTGTTGCGGCGCATCGGCGGGCGGACGAACAGGCGCTCTTCGGCATCGTCCAAGGCGGACCCGATGAGGATCTGCGGCGACGGTCGGCCGCCCAGGTGACCCAGTTTGATCTTCCCGGATATGCGGTGGGGGGTGTGGCGGTGGGCGAGTCGAGTGACGCCATTGCCCGCACGGTGGCCATTACGGCACCGCTGCTGCCCGGGGATCGACCTCGGTATCTCATGGGGGTGGGCTATGAACGGGACATCCTGAGGGCCGTTCAGGCGGGAATCGACATGTTTGACTGCGTGTTGCCCACCCGAAACGGACGAAATGGCGGAATCTTCACCTCCACAGGACGCTGTCAGATCCGCAATGCCCGCTTCAGGGAGGACTTGGGACCGATTGAAGCCGGATGTGATTGTCTGGCATGTGCCGGCGGGTTCAGCCGAGCCTACCTCCACCATCTCTTCAAGGCCGGGGAGATGCTCGGGCCGATCCTGCTGAGCCTTCACAACATCCGGCACTTCGAACGGCTCATGGTGGACATCAGGCACGCCATCAGGGATGATGCGTGGTCTTCGCTGGGCCGAGCGTGGCCGGTGCTGAATGACTCAGCGCAGGACGTCGCAGGCTCCGCCTGATGAGCAGTCGAGACGATTGGAGTTCGCATCAATGAACATGGATGGACATGGACTGATCCTGGCGGCTTTGGGCCAACAGGGCACGACGAATCCTGCCTCAGCACCTCCCCCAATGGCCAGCGGTCCCGGTCAGGCACCCGCCGAGGTGACGACCACCGCGTCGGGGGAGCCTGCCGCAGCGCCAGCCCCGGTAGGGCCGTTTGGCGACAACTTCTTCCTGATTCTGGTCTTCGTCATGGTGGCCGTCGTCGGCTTTTCCATGCTGAGTGGTCGGAAGGAGAAGAAGCGTCGTGCTCAAATGCTCGCCGCCGTCTCCAAGAATGACACCGTGCAGACGATCGGGGGCCTGATCGGTCGCGTGGTCGAGTTGAAGCCTGACGCGGTCCTCCTTGAAACCGATCGTCATTCCAACAGCAGAATCACCGTATCCCGGCAAGCCCTTCAGCAGGTGCTCGAATCAACGGCCACGGCGACCGAGGAAGTAGCCGCGGACTGACCGCCGCTGCAGCAGCGAGACTTCATCCCCCATGCAGAACGCATTCTGGAAACTGGTTGTCATCATCGTCGTCATCGGGGGCTGCCTGTGGGCGGTCAATCCACCTGAGGATCGCATCCGACTGGGTCGCGACCTCAGTGGCGGTGTCAGTCTGGTCTATTCGGTCCGGATGCCGGAGGGCGCTGACCGCCCCGCGCTTCTGGACCAGACGATTCGCGTTCTCTCGGAGCGTGTGAATCCGCAGGGCGTGCTCGATATCGCGATGACCCCGCTCGGCACCGACCGGATTGAAGTCGTGATGCCGCTGCCAAATGAAGAGGTCAAGCGGCTGGCCGATTCCTATCGCTCGCGGCTGGATGCATTCGTCGCCGCGACGGAGATCAAGCGATCGGCCCTGGAGCGTGCGCTGGCTGACGGGGACGCGCCTGCGAAGTTCGGCAGTGGAAGTGAGCGTGGTCAACTCGTCGAGGACCTGCAGGCGGCCCATGACACCGCCTCGGCACTGAGACAGGAACTGGACACCGCAGCTCCGGATGATGAGGCTGAACATCGACGAATCCGACAGGCCATCGCAGGCGCGGAAGTAGAAGCCGAGTCGGTGCAGGAAGAACTGCTGGCGATGAGCCTCGATCGCAGTCGGGTGGTGCGTGTTCTGGAATTGCCTGACACTCGTGAAGTCGTTCGCGATGAGCAAGGTGAGATCGTGGTTGGTGCAGACGGCCGAGCCGTCCTCACCCCTTCGCCACGGGACGTCGCTATCGATCAACTGGCCACGGAGTTCCCTGCGGCCAGGTCCGGGTTGGAAGAGGTGGTCGATGCCTGGAAGGTGTATCAGGAGCGTCGGACGGGACTCGATGACCCGCGTGATCTCATGCGTCTGCTGCAGGGTGCTGGTGTACTCGATTTCCATATCGCGGCTCGCCCCGGGGCGGTCGAGGGCGTTGATGTCGAGGAACTTCGTGGTCAGCTGGCTGAGGTCGGTCCGGACAACACCGATTCGATCGTCGCCAGGTGGTTCCCGATTCACGACCTGCAGCAGTGGGTGGATTCTCCGGAGGCGCTCGCCGCCCTTGAGGCCGATCCCGTGTCCTACTTCGGATCGAGTTACCGGCTGGTCGCGGCGGAGCGGGACGGGCAGTACTACGTTCTGCTCTACGGTCAGCCCGGCAAGGCGATGACCCATCGAGCGGATTCGACCTGGGCCGTCGAGGGCACGGGTCGAACCGTGGATCAGCTGGGGCGACCAGCCGTGTCGTTCCGTCTGGACGCCTCTGGCGGAAGCCTGATGAGCCGGTTGACGCAGCCGCACGTCGGCGAGCCGATGGCCATCGTGCTGGACGGCAAGGTCTACTCGGCACCGAACCTCAACAATCAGATCTCGAATTCGGGCACCATCAGCGGCTCGTTTTCACCCGAGGAGCTGGGCTACCTGCTCAGGGTTCTTGCGGCCGGTTCGCTGGAAGCGAGGTTGTCGCCTGAACCGATCGCGGTCAGTGTCCTCGGTCCTTCGATCGGCGCTGACAACCTGACGCGTGGTCTGGAGGCGTTTTTGTGGGCGGTGCTGGTCGTCGGCGTCTTCATGTTCATCTGGTACCTCCTGGCGGGACTGGTCGCCGATGCGGCGCTCATCTTCAACGGCATCATCATCTTCGGTGTGATGGCCATGATGCAGGGGACGTTTACGCTTCCGGGTCTGGCTGGCGTGGTGCTCACGATGGGCATGGCGGTCGATGCCAATGTGCTCATCTACGAGCGGATTCGAGAGGAACTTGAAGCTGGCGCTCGCGATCTGCGTGAAGCGGTTCGTGATGCGTACGCTCAGGTCTACGGAACGATTCTCGACGCGAACATCACCAACCTGATTGTGTGCGCGGTCCTTCTCCTGATGGAGCCTACGACGGAAGTCAAGGGATTCGCGCTCACCCTCAGCATCGGCATCGTTGCCACCCTGTTCACGGCCCTCTTCGTGACACGGTTCATGTTCGACGCGTACATGTACTGGTTCGGCGGCCGCAGATTGCCGATGCTTCCATCGGTTGTTCCCTCCATCGGCAAGGCGCTCCGCCCCAACATTGACTGGGTCGGGATGCGTCGTGGTTTCTGGACCGTGAGCGCCATCGTCATCGCAGGAGCGATCTGGCTCTTCTTCTCCCGTGGCGCCAACATGTTTGACACGGAATTCCGTGGTGGTGTGGCCATCACGATGCAGACTGGTGCGGACGCACAGGGGAATCCGATCCTGCTGCCGCAGAGCGGCGCCGGTTCCGTCGCTGAGCGCGTGCAGGCCATCGGAGATGCAGCCCCAATGGATGAGTCGCTTGAGTCGCGCATCCTGCGTGAGCTCTCGCGGGCCAAGGTGCTTACTGTCGGAGAGGCCGCTACCGCGGACGGTCGTACGGTCGGTGATTCGTTCCAGGTCAAGGTGGCGGCGCCAGCCGGACTCGGTCAGGACGAGGGTATTCAGTCGGTGGTCGAGGCGGCGCTGCTCGAGGAGTTCGGTCCGCAGTTGAACATCTCGCCAGGGCGAGCGTTTGCCGGGCAGGGGGGCGAGGATTGGGCCACCCGCACCGCGCAGATTGATGCCGGCACGATTGGCGAAATCCTGGGTCTGACTTCCAGTGTGGCAGACGTGTCAGACTACCGGGGCGGCGTGGTGGTCCTCGGTGAGGACATCGATCCGCCCATCACGTTGGAAGAAGTGCAGAGTCGCGTTGATCGCATTCGACAGGACCCCGACTTCTCAGACACCGTCGGCCGTGACGTGCTCGTAGCGGGGGTTGAGCCCGCTGGTGACGATACGTGGCGCGCTGTCGCCGTCGCCGTCTCTGATCCAGATGTGAACTATCTTCGTCACGAGGCTGGACTCGTTGATGAGCGGCTGGCGGAGCGCGAGTGGGAGTTGCTTGCTGAGGCGCTCGGTCGCCAGAGCAGTTTCGAGCAGGTCTCGAGCTTCGCGCCAGCGGTGGCAGCGACCCGGACCGCCAATGCCGTCGGCGCGGTGATTCTGTCACTGGCGGGCATTCTGTTCTACATCTGGGTTCGATTCGGCTCGCTGCGGTACTCGGTCGCAGCAATCGCGGCGTTGTGCCACGATGTCATCATCGTGGTCGGGTTCCTGTCGCTGACAGGGGTCGTGGCCGGTCAGGCGTGGGCCTCGGGTGGCCTGCTGATCGAGGAGTTTCAGATCGACACGGGGATCGTGGCGGCGCTGCTGACGGTGATTGGCTACTCGCTCAATGACACGATCGTCATTCTCGACCGCATCCGCGAGAATCGTGGGAAGCGGCCGGTGCCGAGCAAAGAGTGCGTCAACCGCTCGATCAACCAGGCCTTCAGCAGAACGCTGCTCACGTCCGTCACGACGCTGATCGCCGTCCTGATCATCTATGTCTTTGGCGGAACCGGCATTCGCGGATTCGCCTTTGCACTGGTCATCGGTGTGATCGTCGGAACCTATTCCTCGGTCGCCATCGCCTCGCCGCTGGTGTTCCGCGGCGAGCGGGACAAGGACGGACCGTCAGAGGGAGATGCCGACATGCTGCCGGAAGCGGCGCCCCCTGCGTGATCCTGGCTCACGCTGGGCCGGGACTTCGGCCGATGGGATCAGGTGGAGGTGACCTATGTCGATCGGCGGAAAACTGGTGCTGTTGGGGGCGGTTGGCGTCGTCGTGATGGTGGTTGTGGTCTTGGGGGGCGGGCCTCAACCGGCGGAGGCGGGGGGCGAGGTCATCAGTCAGGCAGGGCCACCGGCGACGGTGAAGGACGTGCCGCCGCGTGAACCGCTGCGGACAGACACAACCTCCATTCAGATCGCGGTTCAGGACGTTGAGCCAGTGACCACACCACACACGGCACGGGGCCTGGTGGACACCGCGCGGGCCGTGATCGAGATGGGCGGCGGTATGCTGGCCACCAATGTCATTCCGAGCGGATTTGAGGAGGGCGCGGCTGGACCGGCTCAGGCTTCCTCGTCCGCACCTGTGCTCGCGACACAGCCTGAACCACCCGATACCGTCACCGTGTTGAAGGGCGACACGCTGATTGCCATTGCCGCCCGCGTCTATGGAGACGGATCCAATTGGCGGCGGCTGCTCGAGGCCAATCCGGGCCTCGACCCGCGGCGACTGAGCGTCGGGCGTGTGTTGAAGGTGATACCCTCGGAGGGGCCGATTCAAAAGACGGCGATCGCGCCCGCCCAGGGGCGCAGTCACACCGTGTCAGACGGGGACTCACTCTCGTCGATCGCGGCAGATTACTTCGGCGACGCTGGCCGGTGGACGGTGATTCATGAGGCCAACCGCGGCACCCTCGGTGATGATCCGGACAGCCTCCGCGTAGGACAGACGCTCGTCATTCCGTGACGGCGATGTTGTGAGCCATCCGCACGGGGCTCAGGCTTCCGATGACCATGCTGTCGATGGCTGATGCGATGGGCGACTCGCTGGCTGCATAGGTCAGGGCCGCATCGGGCGGGAGGTGACCGCTGCCAAGCACTTTCTTGAGCAGGATCCCCAGCCCTGCCTCTGCGGCCTCGGCAATGACGGTCTCGTGTTCGGTGTCGGCGGAACTGTATGGACACATGAGTACATCGGCCCAGGAGATGGCGGCCCGAGCCCCCTCTGGTGTCTTTCCAGAAAGACCGATGGCGCGGGTGAGTCCTTGGGCTCGCAACACTTGCAGGGTCTCGACCAGGTCGGTTTGATGCTGGATCTCGAGGTCGCGACCATCAGAGTGAATCAGGACGACATCGACGGAGTCGGTTCGCAGCGATCGGAGGCTGGCTTCGAGGCTTTGCCGCGCGGCGTCAGCGGAGAAGTCGTGGTGGCTGTGGTGGCCGTCGAACGATTCGCCGACCTTGGTGCAGAGCACGACGTCGTCTCGACGGCCGCGCAGGGCCTCGCCGAGTTTCTCCTGTGCGTCACCGTAAGCGGGGGCGGTGTCGAGCAGTGTGATTCCAAGATCAAGCATGGCATGCACGATCCGCGTGGCCTCGGCGGTGTCGGGCACTTCAGAGTGGCTCGGGTACTTCACGCCCGCATTGCGGCCAAGCTTGACCGTGCCCCATCCGACGTGGGACACGCTCAGGCCGGTGTGGCCGAGTGGTCGGTAGTCCATGAGCGTGTCTCCTCCCAGGGGGGTGTGGCGACGGGTGGCCTGGGCCAGTCCAAAGGCACCGCACCGGTGGCATCGGTGGGCGTGACGAGTGAGCTGAGATCACTGGCCAGCATGGGCGCCAGCGCCAGTTTGGTGGGCCATGCGATGCTGCATGGACCGCGGTGGATGATCCCGGGTCGATCAGGGCGACCACCGTCGCCGGTCTCCAGTTCCGCTCGCGGTGCCATGTAGGTGGACCAGGACACGCCCTTGAAGTCGATTCCGGGAAGGGCCGTGGCGAGCTGGCCGCGGGCCTGTACCAACGTCTCGTGTTCGGTTTGATTGGCGCCCGCCTCGGCCACGTCGCCTCCGATCTGCCAGATGGTGGGCCCGGCGTGGTTGGCGACCGTGGTGATTGTCAGCCAGGGCTTGGTGCCGCGAATGCAGTGCCCGTTGAGCACGGGCAGGGGGCCTCGAGCGAGGACCATCCGGAGCGGCCGCTTCTGCATGGCCGGAGGATCAGGGACACCAATGGCGCCGCATAACTCCGAGGCCCCGAGACCGGCGGTGATCAGAACTCTGGTCGTCCGCGCCGTCCAGGTCCGCTCGTCCGCCTGGATCGTGAGGACCGGAATCCCCGCCAGATCATCGATGGATGTGACCTCGCCACGCAGCAGATGCGGCGTCAGTTGATCACGCAGTGTGCCCAACAGGCTGGTCGGCTCCAGCACTGGTTCGGGGACACGATGGATGCGGCCTCGAACCTGACGCAGGGCATCCGGCCGGGAGTCGTCCGGCCACGGCGTGGGGGAGGCTCGCAGCGCGAGTCTGGCTCCGAGCAGGCCGGCCAGCGCGTGTCGATCACGCGCAGCCCACAGGGCGCACGCGTCGGCTCGTCTGGTCACGTTGGAGAGGCAGGGCAACCGCTCACCTGAGAGCATCTGCGTCCAGTGGTGCGGCATGTCTCGAATGGCCCGCGCGGCCGTGCCCATGCGGCCACCCAGCGCGTATTTCAGGCCTCCGTGAATGATGCCCTGACTCCAGACGGTCTGGCCGTGACCCAGTGCGGTTCGCTCGACCAGGCACGCCCTGCAGCCGCGCCGAATCAGCGCGTCCAGTGTCATGAGTCCGGCGATTCCCCCGCCGATGACCACTGCGTCGAAATCCGGCAAGGCCGAAGGCATGCTGGCTATGGTCACGACTGGCATTCACGCCGTCAAGCGAGCGAGGGGTCATGGTAGAGTGGGCCGCTTCATTCACGATGGAACGGAGCTTCCCATGCGCCACTCTGTGGTTCTCATTCCCGGCGACGGCATCGGCCCCGAGGTGGCCGCTGCTGCGAAACATGTCCTTGATGAAGCAGGCGCTGACATTGAGTGGATTGAGCGGCGTGCGGGGCTGGCAGCGGTGGAGCGTGGGGCGAGCGAGACCCTGCCGGCCGAGACGGTCGAAGCGGTGCAGACGCATCGTGTGGCGCTGAAGGGGCCGTGCACCACACCGATCGGGGAGGGGTTCACATCGGTCAATGTGGCGCTCAGGAAGCGACTGAACCTGTTCGGGGCGGTGCGACCGGTGCGAAGTCTGGACGGAGTCCAGACACGCTATAGCGATCCGGGCGTTGACATTGTCGTGATTCGTGAGAACACCGAGGGGCTTTACGCGGGCATCGAGAATGAGATAACGCCCGGCGTGGTGACCAGTCTCAAGGTTGTGACGGAGCAGGCAAGCCGCCGCATTGCGAGGTTCGCATTTGACTACGCGGTATCTCGTGGTCGTCGCAAAGTGACGGTACTGCACAAGGCCAACATCATGAAACTGGGGGACGGTCTGTTTGTTGAATGCTGCCGTGACGAGGCGCGCAGATACGAAGGGCGCGTGGCGTACGAAGAAACCATCATCGATGCGGGAAGCATGCGCATCGTGCAGTCGCCAGAGCATTTCGATGTCCTGCTCTGTGAGAACCTCTACGGCGATGTGATGAGCGATCTGTGCGCCGGACTTGTGGGCGGCCTTGGCGTCACGCCCGGCGCCAATTACGGCGGCGACCACTGCGCGGTCTTCGAGGCCGTGCACGGTTCTGCACCGGACATCGCTGGAAGGGGCATTGCCAATCCGCTGGCCCTGATCATGAGCGGGGTGATGATGTTGCGGCATCTGGCCGGCGCCACTGGTCATCAGCGAAGTGCGGCGATTGCCGATCGCATTCGTGATGCGTACAACGCGGCGCTGATGGCGGGCGCTCGGACGCGAGATCTCGGCGGCTCTCTTGGGACCATGGAGTTCGCCAGCGAGGTCGTGTCGCACCTGCCTGCGGAGGTTGCGTGATGACCTCAGACTGGTCCATCCCTGGGGCTCAAGGTCGTGAGATTCGCGGAACGACTCATGTTCCGACAGGGGATGCCCGCGGCGTCTTCGTCATCGTGCACGGCTACCTCGGATACAAGGACTACGGCATGTTCCCTTGGCTGGCGACGCAGTTGTGTCAGCAGGGCCACATTGTGCACCGGGTGAATCTCTCGCACAGCGGCATGGATCATGGGCACGGCGTGTTCGATGTTGATGCGGTTCGAGAGGACACCTGGTCATGTGGTGTCGAAGACCTGACATGTCTTCTGACGGCCATCGATCGCGGCGTGCTGGCGGGACAGGGCCGTGGGGTGGTGCTGCTGGGACACAGCCGGGGCGGGGCCACGTCTCTTTTGGCCGTTGGGCGTCACGGACGCGACGCGGCCTGTGCTCCGGTCGTAGGTGTCATCGCGATGAGCAGCCCGGCCTCTCTCCAGCGACTCCCAGGTGAGGCGGTGGACATCCTGAAGGCGGGGCAGCCGGTTCCCATGCAGTCGTCTCGAACCGGGCAGTCCCTGGCCATCGGCCCGGCATGGCTTCAGGAGCAACTTGAGGACCCTGATGGTCACCATCTGCCCGCTCGCGTTGGAGACATCGTTCGCCCCATCGGGTTGATCCACGGTACCGATGACCCCACGGTGGATCCCGCTGACGCCGTCACGCTCGCGCAGGCAAATCCTTCTCGATCACAGGTCCGGCTGATCGAGGGGGGCGATCACGTCTTCAATACGCCCAATCCGTTTCCGGCAACCGGCGCCGCGTCCCCTCAGCTGGAGGGGGTGCTTGAGGTGGTGACGGCCTGGGGTGACTCGTGGATCGCCTGAGTCCGGCTGGCGTGATCGCCTGACTCGGGGATCTCGACGATCGGTGGCTCCTCTGGTGGTGTGGACGGGGCCTCGTCGGCTCTGTTGCGTGCCGAAGCGCTCAGCCGGCCGCCCTCACCCACCTCATCAACACGCACCGTGACACGCCTGGAGACGCCGCGTTCGGGCTGCGTGCCTCCAT
>CAYQJN010000004.1:0-22042 GCA_964417845.1 uncultured Isosphaeraceae bacterium | reverse complement strand
GCGATCACACGAGAGCATGGTCTGCTTATTGTGCGTGATGACAATGAAGTGGCTTCGATCGAGGAACTGATCCAGCGTGCCGCAAAACCGTCCGACGTTGGCATCGTCCAGAGCTGCGTCCACTTCGTCCAGGATGCAGAACGGTGCTGGCCTCGACTTGAAGATCGCCAGCAGGAGTGCCACGGCCGTCATGGTCTTCTCGCCGCCTGAGAGCTGGCTGATGACGCGTGGCTCTTTGCCGGGTGGCTTGGCGCGAATCTCGATGCCCGATTCGAGCATGTCGACCTGGCCCTGCTCGTCTTCCACGAGATAGAGATCGGCACTCCCTCCACCGAAGAGTTGCCGGAACAGTCCGTTGGCGCCGGCGAAGTGCTCTCGAACGGCTTTGAAGGTCTCTTCAAAGCGATCACGGCTGGCGACTTCGAGATCCGCAATCAGCGTCTCGAGTTGACCTCTTGCCGTGTCGATGTCCGCAACCTGCTCGATCAGATCCTCGTTTCGAGTTTCGAGATGGGACTCTTCCTCGATGGCGTCGATGTTGACGTTTCCAAGCGACTTGATCTGCTTCTTGAGTTCGGCGACCTCAGCTTGCGCTTCACTGCGATTCAGGTCGGTGTCATCCGAAGTCTCGTTCCAGGCCGGGTACTCGATGGGGAGATCGATCCCGAGTTCCTCAAGCGTGCGTTCCTCGAGATTCTCTCGGTTGACCTCTGCTTCCCGTCGAGAGAGCTCAAGTGCGTGGTGGTCGCGTTCCAGAATGCTTGACTGCTGCTTGACGCCCTGCAATTGTTCGCGAGCACGCTCGAGGGACTCTTCGGCGGCGGCCACGCCCTGCTGGGCCGAATCGATCTCGCCTCCGATGGCCTCGACGGCGGCGGCACTCGACGTGGCCTTCTGTTCGGCCGCGACCATGACGGCTTCGTACTGATCCAGTTGGCCCGTGCGGCGAGCAAGGCTCTCGCGAAGGGTGCGAAGTCGATCCGACTCGCGTTCGGCATTGCTCGTCAGATGCCGCTGTTCCCGCATGGCCGACTGGTGCTGTTCAGCAAGGCGGCTGGCTTCGATTCGCGCGGCAGCCAATGCATCCTGCGATTCCTGCATCGTCGCTCGGGCGGCCTCCGCGGTTTGCTCAAGCGACTCGATGGCAGACTCGGCGTTCGTGAGCGTTTCGGTGGCCTCGGCCAGATCACGCTCAAGGGACGAAGATTGACTGTTCAATTCGCCACGCCGGAGGGTCAGGTCCCGTTGTTCGTCCTCGATCTCTTTGCGTTGGTGCCGGAGTCGGGACAACTCGTTGGCGATGCCTTGCAGGCTGTACTCCAGATCGACCACCTGATTGCTCGCCTGCTGCAGCGCGTCGGCCGCATTGCGGCGGCGCTGATCGGCCGCGGAGGAGGCTGTCTTGAGGGCTTCGAGATCCCGCTCCAAGCCGGCAATTCGGACGTCGAAGGCGCACACGCTGGCCTCGAGGTCCTCCATTTCCATTCGGCGTGAGATCCACCCGGCCGCAGTCGGTCGACCAATGCGAATGCGGCCGTCAGGTTCGATGACTTCGCCTGACATGGCGGCGATACGCCATGATCGCATGGAGGATTCGGCCAACTGCCGGGCCTGTTCGAAGGTCTCGACCACTGCGGTGTTGCCGAGCAGCCGTTCCGCGATGCCGCGCGCCTCCGGGCGAATCTCCAGAAGGTCAAGCACATGCCGCACGCCTGTGGGGCCGGGGGGGAGTGGCGTTCTGGCCTGCTCATGGTGTTCGCAGGCGGCGACCGCCATCACCATCGCGAGGCGCTCCTCGCGGCACCACGAGGCGAGTGCCGACGCGTTCTCGTCCGTTGGCGTGATGACAACCTCGACGTCCCGTCCAAGCACGGACTCCACCAGCGAGGCCCATTCACGGGAGGTGTGAATGCAGTCGCCCAGAACGCCAGCGATGTGATCGCCAGCCTCATCGAGCGCTCGCTTGACATCGTCGCCGAGTCCCTCGTGGGCGTGCTGCATCTCCTCCAGAAGGTGAAGCCGCGAACCGGCGGCTGCTCGCTCGTGTCGGACGTCTGCCAGCGTGTCCAGAATGGTGTCATGACGTTGTCCGAGATCGGTCGCGTCATCATCGTGCCGGCGCAGATCGGATTCGGATGCTGCCACGCGTTCGCGAGCACTTTCCAGCGAGCTGGTCGCGGACGTCTGGCGATCCATTGCCATCGAAATCTCTGAGTCCACGCTTGTCAGTCGCGGCTCAATGCGCTCGATCTGCTCAGCTGTTGACTGCAGTCGTTCGGTGAGCGCGGAGAACTCGGATTGCGCTTCGGCCTGTCTGGCCGAAGAGGCGTCTCTGGTGGCCCTGGCCTCGCGGGTCGCTGCCGCGGAGGATTCCACGGCATGGGCGGCCTGGGAGACATCGGAGGTGATGTCACGGACCGCGTGTTCCGCCTGCTCGAGTGCCGTTCCGAGGCCGGTCGCATCGCGGCTCAGCCGATCCAGTTCGTCCTGCAGTTCTGCAGTTCGACGGGTGCACTCGGCCATGCTCTCGCGATCCTGCTCGATCTGGTCGGCTGCTTCGGTTCGCTGTCGCCTGGCGAATTCAGCCTGCTGAGCAGCTCGTGCTGAGGCTGCTTCGTGTTCCGTTTTCGTTTGAGCCAGTTCGTGACAGCGTTCCTTTGCGTCGTGTCTTGCGATTTCAAGATCCTGCACGCCGTCCTCGTGGTCGGTCAGTGCCGTCTGTAGCGCGGTCCGCTGATCAGCAAGATCACTCAGCCTGCTCGTGAGGCCCACGAGCCGGTCCTGCAACTCGGCAAACTGATCGAAGACCAGGTCGCGTCGGAGCGTGCGATAGCGCCCGTCCAGCTCCTGGAATGTTCGAGCCTTCTTCGCCTGGCCTCGCACGAGTCGCAGTCGGCGTTCGGTACTTTCCAGTTGCTCGCGGACGCGAACGAGGTTGACTTCCGTGCGTTCGAGTTTGCGCTGCGCTTCAACTCGGCGCATCTTGAACTTGGCAACGCCAGCGGCTTCCTCAAGAATCGATCGCCGCTCGACCGGACTGGCCTGCAGCATGGCGGAGACGCGACCTTGCTCGATGATGCAGTAGGCGGCGTTGCCGATGCCTGTGTCCAGAAAGAGGTCTTTGACATCCTTCAATCGGACCTTCTGATCGTTGATCAGGTATTCGCTGCGTCCATCGCGATAGAGACGACGCCCCACATTGACTTCGTCGGTGTCCATGGCCAGCGCCCGGCGGCCGCCCATGATCGTTGCGGTGGGGTCGACGATCGGATTCTCGAAGGTCAGCGTGACCGACGCCATGCCCAGCGGCTTGCGTCCGGCCGACCCGGCAAAGATGACATCCAGCATCGCGCCGCCTCGAAGGCTCTTGGCTGATCGCTCGCCGAGGACCCATTTGACGGCATCCACCACGTTTGATTTGCCGCACCCGTTCGGGCCGACAATGCCAACCTTCGCCTCGTCGAAGTGAAAGTCGACGGTGTCCGCGAAAGACTTGAACCCAGAGACTGTGACGTGTGTCAGACGCATGGCGTTGGTGGACCTCCCTGTCCAACCGCCGTCCATCCTGGACGGGCTCGGCAGGCACCCGCTGCCGGTGGCACCCACTATATGTCGTCAGGGCGAGGATCGGCGCGCCAGAACGGCGTTTTTGAGGGTTCTGTGGGCCTATTCGGGCCGCGGCTGGTGCTCGCTGGCCGTGGCAGCGCGGCGGATGTCCGCCAGGAGTCGGTCCTGCTGGGCCTTGAAGTCTGCGGCCACATAGTCGCGTCGCCACAGGGCATGCAGGACGCCGACGACCTCGCTGTAGGTGAGCCCCAGGCCGGGCGTGGGATCCTCGACCGTGGGCTGGTGTGCCAGCAGCAGGATGACCTCGCGCAAGTCGGGGGGGATGCGGTTGATCTCAGCAGGTCCGCCCGCGACCGGGCGATGAAACACTTCGATCTCGGTGTCGTCGATGCCCTCACGCATCAGCAGCGTGTTGTCCCAGAGGCCGAGGGTCATTGGGCGTTCAACCTCGAGTGCTTCGCCGAGAACGACGATTCGAGGTGCCCGTACCTGCGTGACATAGATCGCGGGATAGGCGGAGGGGACTTCGTGCAATTCGAAACGGCCGGGGATCAATGTTCTGCGCACGTAGGGGGTGCCCAACTGTTCAAGCGCTTCGTAGGCACGGAGTCTGACTTCCACGTGCTCATCGTCGAGCAGGCGCCGAAGGACATCCTCCGTGCGTGGGTCGGCAGGAAGACTGGCCAGCAGGTGGGCCGCTTCCAGGCGCTCCTCAAGCGTGCCCTCCTCTGCCATGCTCCGCAGAGAGACGGCGGCCACGGCATCCCCCAGGGCCGCGCCTGCACGCAGGGCGGCCAGTCTGGGCAACGACTCGGGATAGTCATACATCTTGCGGATCATCGGCAGGGCCTGGGGGCCCAGTGCGACCCATCGCCAATAGGCGGCGGCGGCATCGGCGGGATTCCGCTGCAATGATCGCCGCACGGAGTTCGCGATCCGATCGGTGTCCACCTGTCGCAGCGTGACGTGCTTGACGGTGTGCATGAATGTGTCTGGATCATTTCGCAGTGAGGGCGGCACTGTCAATTCGATGGTTGAATCGCTTACGCCGCGTGCGGTGTCATTCATTTGACCTCGCTCGATCGGGAACCGCCGGTTGATGGCGTCCTGAATGACACGGACCCGGGCATGACTTGGATTGACCAGCCGCAACTTGATCGGCATATCCTCGAGCACCTGCCCGCCGTTGAGAATGCGTCCGTGCAGCGTGTTGATGTCACCCGCCGCCACATCCTCACCTTCAATGAACGGGTTGAGGAAGATCGGGCCGCCCGCCTGTGCAAGCCGTCTGGCTTGTCGATCTCCGGTCAGCAGCGGACCGGGAAAGAGATCCGTGGTGTACAGCCTGCCACCTTCGAGACTGGTCGTGCCGGTTCTCGGATCAGCGTGCACGTGGATATCAAATGTTGTTCCAGGAAGGATTTCCGGCAGGCGTCCACTGACGGCCGGTGGCGTGCGCCGCCGGCCCACCGCACCAGGAGGAACGATGCCCTCGACGATCACGATGGCGGTGTCTTCCGAGTCAAGCATTGCCTCAGGAGAGAGGTGCCCCGCGCCAATCTGCTCGCTTCCGATTCCCTGCCGCGTCATGATCTGCAGCATGTGGGCCCGGACGGCAGGGGGGACATCGCGTGCGCCGGTGCCGTCAAGGCCAACCACCAGACCGTAGCCACGTACATGGACAGGCCGATACGTAGCGCTGGCGGAGTCGTCCCACCCCAGCACCACCGTCTCAGCCCCGACCGTTCCACGCATGATGCTGGTGCTCTGCATTCCATCCAGATCGCGGATGGTCGAGGAAGCCTTGGGCCGGGGACGCGCGCGCTCGACCGAGCTGCATCCGGAGAGGATCAGCCCGGTCAGGAGCATCAATCGAAGAAGGTGGGGCGTCTGAGATCGCATGGGCGATCCCGGAGTCTAGCAGGCCGGTGAGCGAGGCTGGTGGCCCTCAGGCGGCCTTGGACGTGACTCGTGCTTCGTGGTCCTGCTGCCACTGCACGGCCTCCTGGCGGTGCGGGAAGCGAGCGAGAATGACCGGCACGGCAGTGCGTGTGCAGACGGCCCACGAGGTGCCGATCTGCAGGATCATGGTGTTCTGGTTCGCGGTGTTCTGGTCGGTGGCGTACATGGGCATCTCCAAGATCGGGCCGAAACAACGTCGGCCTCCGCGTCATCTATTGGGAAGACCGGTGGCCCGTGTGAATGCTTTCGTACAATTGGTGGAAGGCGGGAAGATTCGTGCCCGCGAGACCCGATTGGAGTCGGTGTTATCGGGCGGCGAGAACGCGGCCGACGTCCTGCACCCACTGTGAGTCCGGCATGGCCCACGGTCGAAACTTCTCGGCAATGCCCGTCTCTTCGGTGTGCAGAATGGCCCGATTGGGCCCCAGATCGGCGGCAGCCGTCGTGTCGATCAATTGTCCTGAATCGTTGGCGCTCATTTGGAAGAGCACCTTGAGGTCGAATTCTCGCTGCGAGGCGCGGCTGAGGCCGCGATTGAGGTTGTTGAGCCCGTCGAACCAGAGCAGACTGTGAATCCCGACACGGGGACCGTCCCTGAGAAGATCAGCAAAGAGTTGATCCACTGCGGGCGGGGCGTCGTCATCCATCGAGAACGAGAAACTGTCGTCCGAGGGCTTCAATGCCGTAATGCGATTGGGCTCAAGACCGAGGATCAGAATCGTGGCCTTGCCGGCCCGACTCCCATCGCTTCGAGCAGCGAGGATCTCGGAGAGGCGCTGAAGCTCCTCCTCGACATTGCGGGAGGTCACTCGTGTGAGCTGATGCGGCACGGCCACGCCAGCCTGAACCAGCCGCCCAGCGAAGAGCGCGTCAGGTGCCATGCCATCGAGGACCCAGACCATCAGCCCGGGAGCGTCAGGGTCCTGGGTGGGTGGGAGGGTCGCTGCGGCCTGAAGCATGATGGATGCCTGGATGGCGTTGGCGGCTTCGGAATGCTGCCCGACAAGCAATGCGTTGCATCCGCTGCGCGGTTCCAGTCGCATGTGTGTCTGCGAGGTGATGGCGATGGGATCGCCGAGGGTGACATCCAGCGTGTTGGCCTTTGCCTGGAACGCGCCTTCGATCAATGAGCAGATCCCCGGGTCACTCGGAAGCAGCGAGGGGATGTTCCCCCTGAACACGAATTGCTCACGCGTGGCACCCGGATTCCTGGCCTGATCCAGAGACGATACCTGCTGCAAGGCATCATCTCGAACGCGTTCGTCCAGCCAGACGACCTGGAATGGCGAGTTGCCCTCGATCTTCCCACCCTCGTCGTTGTAGATCGCTTCACCAGGGCGTCTGAGCAGCCGGGCACCCGGGTTGTCATCGCTGAGGATCAGATACGAATCCGCTTCGGAACACTGCAACGCGATCCGCACGCCCATCTGACCGAGCGTACTGCGGGCCAGCGAAAAGGCGCCGTCCAGCGTCTGAGATCCCATGAGCACGTGCATGCCGAAGGCCCGGCCCTGTCTGACCAGTCGATCGAGCAGCAGGCCCGCCTCCTGCGCTGTGCTGTCATCATCGATGAAAAACTCCTGAAACTCGTCCACGACCAGCAGGACGCGCGGCATCGGCTCATCGCTGTGATCTCGCCAGCCAGCCAGATCCTGAACGCCTGCGTCCCTGAACAGGTCGCCACGGCGGCGGAGCTCCTGATCAAGTTTGCGCAGGACGCTCAGGCCGAACTCGCGATCGCTCTCAACAGCTACGACGCGGGCGTGCGGGAGCGCGTGTGTGGCGTATGTCTGGAACTCGACACCCTTCTTGAAGTCGACCAGATGGAACTCGAGTTCGTCGGGGGCGTACCACAACGCCAGATTGGTAATGAGGACATGCAAGAGCGTTGACTTGCCAGAGCCGGTGCGTCCGGCGACCAGCGCGTGTTGACTGGTGCCTTTCCCAAGTCGCAATTCCTGAAACCGTGTCGCGCCACTCTGCCCCAGTGCGATCGAAAGCTCCTTGCGAGACGATCGGGTCCATTGCTCTTCGGGCTTCGGGGCGATGAAGTCAAACGGAACCTCGACATGGTGTGCACCCGAGGCCTCCGCGCCGACTCTGGTGACGATCTCCGTGAGGCGACGGTCGTCCGGGGGTCCGTCCGGGGTGAACGCGAAGTCACCGAGCGGCGGGTGGGTGACGCACCAGTTCCGGTCGCCCTTGCAGGTCAGACGGATGTGATGCTCTTCCCACTCAAGTTCCCGCAGGGGCCCCGGAAGTTCCTTGGCAGGGTCGCGCAGCAGACATGTGAAGACGCCGCACCTGGGCCCACTGGTGAGGACGCTCGCGATGCGGCGAGCGGCGGCCTCGGAGATCCCTTCGGGGAAGTCAGCGAGCGCCAGGACGTGATACGGCTCGGCAATCTGACCTGCGGCGCGGTTGTATTCGTCGAGGGAGTTGTACTCGTTGCGGAGATAGGTCTGAATGACCCGCTCCATGTGCTCCGTGATGTCGTTCAGTTTCTGTTCAAGGTGCCGAGGTTCGGTCCAGACCCGTTCAAGCACCTGGGCATCATCGTGATCTGCCAGGTGCATGAATCCGGCAAATGTCTGGCCGAGTCCGACCGGATCAAAGAGCGTCAGGCGAACCTGGCCAGGAGGGATGGTGGTGATCACTCTGGCAATCAGGGCCTGCATGATGGACGCGGCACTGCGTCGGTGCTTTTCCGGACACTCCAGCAGAAGCGATCCTCGTCCATGGAAGTCGAGGGCAACTGGGAGCTCCATCGACTCGGGCAGATTCCAGGGGAGGTCACAGGAAGACGACTCCTGCTGCAGCGTGGCGCGTTCGCAGCGAATGACACCAACGCCGATGTTGCCGTTGAAGTCCCGAGGAAGTTGAAGCGATTCCCAGTCACCTTCCCAGGAAGGCCATGCGTGTGCCAGCAATGACTCCAGTCCTTTGATCTCCTTCAACTGGGCCTCAACTGCAGCATGGCGCGTGGCCCATTCCTCTTCAGACTGACGCTTGGCGGCCAGCCATCGCTCTTCGGATTCTGCCACGGACGACTCGTGCTGTGAGCGGGCCTGCTTGGTGGTAAGGGTGCAGGCGTCCTTTGCCTCCTTCATGCCACTTTCATACTCAGCCTCGGCCCGCGTCAGCCATTCGCTTCTTCTGGACGAGGCAGCCTCCATGGCTTCCTCGACATTGGTGCTCAGCTTTTCAAGGCGACGCCGCGCTCTGGGGCCTGCGGCCTGGAGTCGCTGGTCCAGCGTCGCGGATGCCGAGTCCCGTTTCTGGTCTCGCGCCTGCCGGGACTCCTCGTCCTGTTCAGCGAACGCGGCTTCGGCAAGGTCGTGTCGTCGCTGCGCCAGATCACAGGCGTGTCTGGCCAATGTTTCTGCTGCTCGGACGCAGCGTCTCTTCTGGCTCTTGATTACGAGCGAGACTGCCAGCCAGCCAATGACGCCGACGCCGGCGCTGATGGCCAGCGACGGCCAGAGCGGCTGCCACGTGGTACCGATCACCGTGCCGGCAGCAATGGGCACCGCAAACATGCCCCAGCGGGCGAACTCACGCCGCAACTGATCACCGAGGGCGCCGTCGATCAGCGCAAGTTGGCCATCCGCTTCATCGAGCGATGCCGTGATGGCATCAGCATCGGGGAGGGGCGATACCTCAGGTGCGGGGTCGATGTCAGAGGCGGCGCGATCGCTCATACCGAGTGCGGCGCGTCTGGCGTCGGCTCGCTTCAGGATGTCGTCCTCACGCCACCGTGCTTCATCCAACTCTCGTGCCGCTCTGCGGAGCGTATCGGCGGCCTTGCCGATGTTGGCCTCATACATGGTCTCCGCCAGCCAGGTTTCTTCGGCCTTCTGGGAGGCCGCGGACTGACGAATGGAGTCGGACTCGTCGAGGATGGCCTCCCGCCGCGTGGAGGCCTGATCCTTCAGCGCTTCGGTTTTCGATCGCCATGCGGCGTTGGCGTGTTCGAGCGTTCGTGTCTTGCGCGATTCGAGATCCGAAGAGGTCTGCCCCAGTGTGCGTTCCGCGTCCTCGATGGACCTGCGTAGGGTGGATTCGCTCCTTGCCAGCGACTCGGATCTTGTCGCGTCCCGCGCCTCTCGGTCGAGATCGGCGCGAGTGACCATGGACACCATGCCAGTGAGTGTGTCCTTGACAAGATCGATGAGCCGTGTCGATGTCATGCGTTGATCCCGCTCCCGGTGCCGGTAGCGACATTATGCCACGAATGGAGGATCCCGGTACGAATCAGGTTCCTCATGCGAGTCGTCAACCACAGTCACGCTTGACCCGGAGAATGACCTCATCCATGGTCTCGAGGGCGGACTCTGCGGTCTTCAGAACGCTCTGCAGCGGGGAGATATATCGATCTCCGAGAAGCTGATGCTGTTCATCAGTCCACTGCTCGCCAGCCTTCTCCCAGGTGATCCTGAGCATTGAGACCGACTCCCGCATGCGTGCTCTGGCCGATGCGAAACTCATGACGCGTCGTCCTGGTCAGCCGCAGGTCGAGCCGTGCCCCCGCGACCGAGTGACTGAGTCGTTTCGGAATCTCCTGCATCGACGTCGGGCAGCGTAGGGGCGACCTCAAGGTAGCCCTCGAGGTGTCTGGTGAGGTTCTTCAGCCACTTGGCCGCCTTTGGGAGATCGACCTCGGCTGCAGACATGAGCGGTCGGATCGCCCCGCGAAGCAGTGTCAACTGGCGATCGAGTTCTCGGCTCCAGTGCTTCACCGCCTTGAGTTTGGCCTGCGCCTCTTCGATGGCTGCCTTGGCTCTCTTGAGCGCACGCTGCTGGTCGATGAAACTGCGAGGATCAGCATCGGGCCTGGCGATCTTGGCACGCTCCAGGTCACTGCGAGCGGATGCGAACTTCTGTTCCCGCTTGCGAATCTGCTGCTTCCAGTGCTCCATCTGTGGGCCCTGGACCCAGCTCAGGATCCGGGTGGCCTGCGAGAGACACTCTTCGCCGGTGCGTGTGAGCAGTTCACTTGTCTGCACCAGACGACCACGCAATTCACCAATGACTTCGATGGATCCAACATGTGCGTGCTCAGCCATGGTCTACCGTTGGTTGAGATAGTCTTCGGCCCGCTGTGCCTTGCGAATGAGGAAGGGGACGTGTTCTCCAACCTGCCCACGGAATCGCGCCAGGGTGCGCATCGTGTGTTCGAACTCCTCTGAGAACTTCTGGTGTTCCTGATCACGCCAGGTCTGACCTAGTGTCCGGTGGCGGGACATGAGGGCGTTCATCTGCTCGTGCATGGTGTCCGTGAATCGTTTGAGTTCAGCGGCGAAGCGTTTGACTTCGCCCGGGTCAATGATTGCCTTGGCCATCGGCGTGGTCCTCTCGGTGATGCGATCGTTCACTACAGCCTACGGTGTCGTGCCTTCCCTGGTTGCCTCAAACAGTCTGTCCCACGATCCTTCCACGCCTCCGGCAGCGTTTCCGCGGATGGTCACGTGCTTGGCGCCTGCAATGTCGATCAGACCGGACACGACCGCGCCGTCCGCAAGATCGAGGTTTCGCCCGAGAAAATGAACGTTCCCGGCATAGTGACCGTGGAGCGTGACGTCTCCTCCGAGAATGGCGATTTCGGCCGTGGCGCCATGAAGGGTGATGGTGCCACCGAACAGAAGCGTGGGGGAATCGATGGGGGTCTCCTGATCGATGGTCGGTCCGTCAATCCGAGTCCAGCCATCGCCCGTGAATCGGGATTCGAAATCAGAAACGGCGGCATTGATTCGCCAGATCGACACAGCCACGAGCAGCATGCCGCCGACCAGAACGACGATCAGGGCGACGCATCCCAGGTGCTGTGATGGCGTTGGCTTTGGTGGGTCGGGGTTGGTCTCAGGCATGGGTCGCTCCCGCGCGGATTCGCCGGTTGATGGCATAGAGCATGATCCCCAACGGAACTGGAAGGAGCCATGGCCAGACGCGGTCAAATGGTGGAAGTGGAGGGGCTGCCGTGAAAGACCACTGCACGGTGGCTGTGTTGGTCGCTGATGCGACGATTGTCTCGACGCTCCAGTCACCTGATTCCGGCAGCGGGAACTTCGCTGCCTGCATCAGCTGGACTTCCGCCTGAGCGGTCGTGGCCTCGACCAGCACCAGCAGGCCCGAGTCATGTTGCAGTGACAGTTCGATGGAGGCGTCGGGGATCACGCGTCCCGTCGCTTCGTCCTGCACAAGGACTGAGACATCCACGGGGCCCTGGCGAAGTGGTGTCGGATCCGTCATCACCGTGACCCGCCAGGGACCGCTGACTTCACTGAGCCTGATGAGGCCACTGTCGGCGTGAGCCCAGGTGGTGAACGCGATCACAATCGCCAACGTTGGGATCAACCGAGTCATGGAAGTATGGTCCCGCGCATCTGCATGGGCTGCATGACGATCCAGACGCCCAGTGCAAAGAGCAGGAGGGCGGGAATCGCGAGCCACCCGGTCGTCCAGGTGGTCCGTCTGGATGCGATCGTGGTGCTGAGGCGGTGGAGCGCCATGATGGTCACGAGCAACCCTGCATCAAGAAGGAGCAACTCCAGCGGAAGTAGCCAGGACGGCACGACGAGACAGCAGGCCAGTGTCCAGGCAGGCTCCCCGGCAGGGAGGCCCAGATCGCCGAACACACGCTGTGTCACCGGAACGATGGTTCCGATGGCGGTCAGGAAATGAAAGAGCATGTGGACCAGCCACATGGCGAATCCGATCGGTACGAGCGCGACCGCGAGTCGGCACATCAGGTTGGCGCGGGTGATCGATGCCCCAGCCATGGCATGGGCGAGCGCGCCAACGCAGGGAATCAGGAGCGAGGGCAGTACGACGCAGGTCGCCAGAAGGACCAGGGTGGCGGCCTGCAAATGCGTCTGCGCCCCGATGGCATCCGTGAAGGCGTCTTCCCAGTCCAGCACCGGGCCCACCATGCCAAGCGCATTGGCGAAGGCGCCGAAGGTAAGCAGCGAGGCAAGTACGGCCATGTCGGGGCGGGATCCGATGCGGCCGATCGATCCACGCCAGCCAGGGCGCGTGACATCTTCATGAATCGGTCGTGTGGTCACTCCCACATTGTCATGTGGGCAGGCGCGGACACAGTCCATGCAGAACGTGCAGTCGAGGTTGCCCCGCTTCGCAGGCAGGTACAGATCCAATTCGCAGCCTCGTCCACCGGGACCTCCGCGGATGCAGTCTCGCGTGCGACAGGTTCGGCACACGTCGCGGTCCAGAATGGCCACTTCCCGGGGGGAGATCATCGACTCGACAAAGTGGAACTGGCCGATCGGGCAGATCCAGCGGCAGAAAGCGGCGCCTCGGAAGAATGCATCGACGGCAAACGCGGCAACGAAGTACCCGACGATCACCCAGGACGTCCACCACGGGGAGTCCCACAGACTGAAGACTTCGTACGCCCAGAGGTACACCAGTAGCAGCGTCGCGGCAAGCCACTTGCCACGCAACGCGCGTGGCCACCTTCGGTTGGCGCCAAACCAGCGTTTGGCGAGTCCTCGTGGGAGCATGAACGGGCAGCTCCAGCAGAATGCATTGCCTGCAACCAGCAAGGCGATCACGACGAGTCCCCGCCAGTGCGTCCAGGGAAGGACGCCTCCGAGATTCATGGGCGAGAGGTCAGGGCCGAGCCAGCCATCGATGACGACGCCAGCGGCCAGCAGCAGCAGGATCCACTGGGCGGCTCGCCTGGAGGCGCGACTGCGGAGCAGCGGGCCGATGAGGGGGGCGGTCAGGAGGTTAGATGGGCCTCGTGGGCGCCGGTGGTCGAGCTCGGTGAGGACGGGGAGCGACACCCCGCGCCCCGACAGCGTGCCGGCCCCGGCTATGGCCAGCCGGGGCGAGAGCAGTTGTTTGATGATGATCCCGACCGGAAGCAGGAAGGCGGCTGATCCCGCGACCCACATGATGGCGCCGGCAGCGGCTTGATCGTGCAGCGTTGTGATCCCGAAGAGCGGCCCTGTCGCGGCGTAGGTGTCGTAGATCGGCGTGCCCTTGAAGACATAGATCGCTGAGAACAACGTGTTCTGGAGGTCGGCTGCCAGGAGATAGGGAAGGAGCATCCACCGGGGCCAGACCGGTCTGCTTGGCCAGGGTTGAATCACCGGCCACCAGAAGAGCAGCGCCGTGGAGAGAAAGACCATGTGCTCCGTCTCATGCCACCCGCGATGAACGAGCGCCAACTCGTACGCCGCGGGGAGGTGCCAGAGCCAGGTGGCTGCGACGAAGAGCGACCAACCAACGATGGGGTGCGTGAGGACATGGAAACCCCGGCGCACACCAGGTGAGGCGATGAACGGCCCAATCCAGTGGCGGCGCATGGTGTTGGGAAGTCCGCGAAGTAGCGGAATACCCGGCGCTGAAAGCAGGATGAGTGGCGGCCCGACCATCATCAGGAGCACGTGCTGCGTCATATGCACTTGCAGCAACAGCCCGCTGAATGCATCCAGCGGCGAGGCGATGGCCAGCCAGCATGACCCGATCCCCAGGGTGAATGCGATGGGCCGCCAAGGCCCGAAGCGGTTCGGCATGTTTCGGCGCAGGCCCAGCCACCCACGCAGATACACCGCGATCACAAGGAGTGAGAGCACCAACGGCCAGAACTCGACGGTCCAGGACGACAGGATGGCGCGCGTGGCATCTGTCATGACGAGTGTGCCTCTGTTTGCCAGGCGGGAGGCATCACCGATTCGGCATCAGGAATCCGGGAGAATCGGGGGCACGGGATCCTGGGTCGGCCTGGGATTCATGGAGTAGCCCGCACCGGGTTCGTGCTCCCAGGTATCCGTCATCGTGAGCAGGAAGGCGGTCAGTGCCGTCGTCTCCTCCGGGGAGAGGTGCTTCCCGTAGGCGGGCATGTTGCCTCCGCCCTGAATGACCTGCCTGATGAGTTGATCGCCGTTGAGCCGTGTTGCGACGTCGTCCAGTGCTGGTCCGCGTTTGCCTCCACGCCCATCGAGTTCGTGGCAGTTTCGACACTGCTTGTTCTGAATCACGATGGCGCCTTGCAGCTCAAGTGGCGAGCGTCCTCGGACGTACTCGACCGGAGTCGGAATGCCGCTCCATGCGTCCATGACCGGTGACCATGGAGCCTTGTAGGCCAAGTAGGTGAGCGTTGAGAGCGACAGCAGGAGCGTGATGACAAACACCACAGACATCGGTCGTCGCCGCCAATGCTTCTCGCCACCTCCCGAGAGGAACGGGAGCAGGATGAGGGTGCCGACGGCGAGAATCGGGAACCCGATGATGAGGAATGTTTCCATGTAGGGAGGCAGCAGTGCCAGCACCGCGAAGATCGACTGGAAGTAAAAGTCGGGCCGTGGGGCGGTCTGAACCCATGATGGATTCGGCTCCCCGGAGGGGCCCGACGGTCCGAACATCATCGCGCAGAAGAAGATGAGTCCCAGCGTGAGCCCGCAGGCGATCATGTCGCGACCCGCCGCATTCGGGAAGAAGGGCATGCCACGCTTTTCAACGAGAGTGTGGTATCTCTCTGTGTAGGTGTCCTTCTCCACGAGGACGCCGGGCGTGGGCTTCTCGTTGATGCCGCACTTGATCACGAGCAGCAGGTGCAGCCCGATGAGGCCGATCAGGAGTCCCGGAATCACGAACACATGCAGCGTAAAGAACCGACTCAGTGCTTCGCCGCCAATGATGGCGCCGCCCAGCACGAAGTGGACGAGCCCGGGACCAATCCACGGAACGCGGCCGGCCATAGACATGCCGACGCCAAGGCCCCAGTAGGAATCCTGGTCCCACCGAAGGACCTGTCCGGTGAAGGCCATGCCAAGCGTGCAGAAGAAGAGGAGCACGCCGCAAATCCAGGTCAGCTCCCGCGGGTACTTGTACGCCCCGAAGAGGAAGACCTGAATCATGTGGATGGTCATTGCGGCCACCATGAGGTGCGAGCCCCAGACGTGCAACGCGCGGAGGAACCAGCCCATCTCAGCCTGGAACGTGATGTACTCCAGTGACTCGAAGGCCTGCCCGGCGGACGGAACGTAGAGCAATGACAGGGAGATGCCTGTCACGATCTGGCAGATGAAGATGACGAGTGTCATCGAACCGAAGACGTACCACCACTTGGCGCTTCTGGGCACCGGGTGCGTCATGCTTGGTCCGACCACCTCGGTGAGGTGCAGACGATCGTTGAACCACTTCAGCACGCTGTTCATGGGTCAGACGGACTCCTGAAGTGTGGGCAGTCGTCCGCCCTTGACCTGCAGGGTGCCACCCTTGATTCTCGCTTCGTACGTGTACAGCCCGCGAGGGGGAGGCCCGGCGGCGTGGGAACCGTCGGCGTAGTAGACGCCGCCGTGACAGGGGCACATGAAGAGATTGCTCTCGGGGAACCACCGCACCGGACATCCCAGGTGCGTGCAGTTGATGGCGAAGACGGTGAACTCTCCGGATGCCTCACGCTTGACCCAACACGGGGTCTCGGCCGTGTAGCCATCCCAGGGTGTTCGGAATGGATTGACGTAGGTGGCCAAGCGCGTCTGGCCCTTGGGGAAGTCGTTGGCGTCGCCCAGATCGATCCACTTCTGCCATGCGTTGGTCCGCCATGGGCTGATGAGATACCCCACCACGGGGATGGCGATCAGCAGGGCCGCGATGCCGTTGAGCGCGGCGCCAAGCCAGAACAGGAAGCCCCGTCGTGATGGCGCAGGCCCTGAGGGGTCGCCCATCATGGCCGGGTCGGGGGCGCTTCGATAGTCAAACTGCTCGCCCATGGCTCAGTCACCGCCTCCTGATGGTCTGAATCCCGGTTCGTTGTTGCCGGAGTCCGGATAGGGTTGTCCGGGGAACTCGACCCGGTGAGAGACAATCCATGTCAGCACGTCTTCAATCTGCCCTGCGGTGAGTGGGGCCAGGCCCTCTCGCTGTGGCACGGGGGCACCATTGAGGTTCCCTTGCCAGTCGGGCATGCCTACGTCTGGCCGACCACACACGATGGTGGCGCGAAGCATCTGATCGCTTGCCAGCGCGAGGAAGGAGGAGTCGATCGGACTTCCCGCCATCGCGCCGACTCCGTTCTGGCCGTGGCACGGGCTGCAATAGGTGTTGAACGTCGCCAGGCCGCGCTGGGCATTGCCTTGTGGAGGTCCCACGTTGATGATCGCGGGAGACGCGGACGCATAAGCCGGAGGGGATCCGCGCCAGTGGTCTCGCATGCCGTCGACCACCTCGGTGATCTGCGCGTCGGTCATCCATCCGCCGTTTCGGACCGCATGGGGAGGCATCAGCGTGCCATCGATCCCGTCTGCGATCGTGGCGGTGAGCCACGCGTCGGTCACCAGCGCCTGGTACAGCGGATCATTCAGTGGCCGTGCCGGTCCCCACTGTCCGGTCTCGCCATGGCATCCCTGACAATTGGTCGCCCAGAGCGGCTTGAATCCGTGAACTGCGGCGGGATTGCCCCGATCGACTTCTGGAGCGGTCGGCCTCCCGGGCATCCAGTCACAGGCACCCAGCAGGATCGTGGCGGTGAGCAAGAGGGTGAACCGCATCATGCTTCCTCTCCCCTCTCTCGGGCACCGGGCGTTTCCACACCGATACGTTCGAGATAGTGCCAATTCTGCATCGTTCCGATCTTCTCGGTTCGAATGATCCACCAGCCAGCGACCAGTCCGAAGATGACTTGCGAGCCGACAAACCAGAGCCACTCGATGTGATCAGACAATGCCGGGTTGACGACGGAGATGGAGGCCCAGGTGAGTCCCGACCAGAATGCCGGAACGATGATGGCCGCAAACAGCATGTGGAATCGCGGGATGAGCGGGAGCGTCACGCCATACAGAAGGCCGACGCCAATGGACATGCCGACCTGGATGATGATGCCGACCATCAGCCCTTCGGCATGAAAGGCCGCCAGTTCATCCGCTGAGAACCCGGCATAGCTGCTCAGCATCGTTCCGGCCAGCAGGCCGCCCGAGTACCAGAGGGACCCATGCGCGATCAGGCCCCAGGCCACGGCGAATGCCGCCATCACACCGCCGCCGATCAGGCCGCCGAAGAAGCCTGCGGAGTACGGATGAATCTGGGTCGGGATTCTCGCCCGGTGCCCGCTGTCCTCGAGGAGGTGGCTTACGCCACCGGGCCTTGGTTTGATCGGAGTCGGATGCCGATCGGTCGCCGGGGCGACCATTTCTCTGGATCGTGGGTTGGAGTCGAGGAACCAGTGCACGGCTCCCGAGAGCATGACCACCGTGCCGACGATGGCGACGATCCAGTTTGTGACCAGGCCGGCCGCCATCAAGGTGAATCCGAAGGCGCACACCATCGGTGCGGCGGTTGGCTGGGGCAACTCGATCTGGGGCCGCGTGTCTTCGTGTGGTGAGTCACTCATGAGACAGGTTGATTCCCGAAGATGTAGACGACGAAGAAGACGACGATCCAGATGCCGTCCACGAAGTGCCAATACCACGAGACGAGATCGATCTTCTCGATGTTGTCGGGCTTGACCTTTCCAATCAGGGCCAGAATCAGAATCATGGTCAGGACGAGCAGGCCCATCGTGACATGAAACGCGTGGAATCCGACCAGCGTGTAGAAGCACGTTCCAAAGAGATTCGTGCCCATCCACACGCCGTCGTTCACAATCATGCCGTACCACTCGAATCCGGTGCCAACCAGGAATTCGGCGCCGCAAAGGACGGTGAGCGCCCACCAGAAAATGAAGGCGCCCATGCGGCCAGCACGCATCGAACGGATGGCCATCCAGATCCAGACGCTGCTGATGAGCAGGAAGATGCTGTTGAAGAGCACCTTGAGAGGGGCGATGGAGACCTCAAGCACTTCTTGTGGATAGGGGCCGTTGATGTCCCGCCCGATGTAAAAGAGGTAGGCGGAGATCAGCGTTCCGAAGAAGGCGATCTCTGAGATGATCATGCAGGTGACGCCGATCTTCCCGTTCGAAATGCGATCCTGCGGGAGCGCTTCCGGCGGCGAGAGTGGCATGGGGGCAGTCGTCATGGTCGTGTCCTCCGCATCACTCGTACTTCCAGTCCGGATCGTCGGGGTGCTTGAGGTCCCAGAGCGGCCGCCGGCTGTGAACAACCGGATCCTCGTCAAAGTTGTGGGCCGGTGGCGGTGAGGTCGTGGACCACTCAAGGGTCCAGGCGTCCCACGGATCATCGCCTGCCTCCTTGCCCTTGAAGAGGGAGTGCAGGAGGTTGTAGGCAAAGAGCGCGAATCCGACGAGCTGGATGAGCACACCGATGCTCGAAAGCAGATTCCAGAGCTCCCACCCGCGGTCGAGGTGATAGGTGTAGATACGCCGTGGCATTCCCAGCATGCCCGAGACGTGCATCGGCCCGAACGTCAGATTGAACCCGATGAGCAGGAGCCAGAACTGCCACTTGCCCATGCGTTCACTCATCATGCGGCCTGTGACCTTGGGGAACCAGTAGTAGACCGCGGCAAGAATCGCGAACACCAGTCCACCGAAGAGGACGTAGTGGAAGTGACCGACAACGAAGTATGAGTCGCTGACCTGCCAGTCAAACGGAACGGTCGCCAGGAAGATCCCGGTCAGGCCGCCGAGGAGGAACTGGCAGAGGAAGCCGGTTGAATACAGCATCGGTGTGTCGAAGCGGATCTTGCCGCCGATCATCGTGCCGACCCAGTTGAACATCTTGATCCCGGTCGGGACGCCCACCAGCATGGTGGATCCCATGAAGATGGCGTTGAGCATGGGGCTCAGGCCGACGGCAAACATGTGGTGCACCCACACGCCCACGCTGATGAATCCGATTGCCACGGTCGCCGCCACCATGAGCGGATAGCCGAAGATCACCTTTCGGCTGAAGACCGGGATGATCTCTGTGACGAACGCGAAGCCCGGAAGGATGAGAATGTAGACCTCCGGGTGGCCGAAGAACCAGAAGAGGTTCTGCCAGAGAAGGGCGGATCCTCCCGCTTGCGCGTCGAAGAAGTGGGCACCGAGCATGCGGTCGAAGAGCAGCATGATCTGGGCTGCGGCGAGTGGAGGAAGGGCAATCACGATCAGGATCGAATCGACGAGCATGATCCAGACCAGCAGCGGCATCTTCATGAGCGTCATCCCCCGACAACGCATGCCGAGAATCGTCGCAATGAAGTTGATGCCCGTGGCAGTGCTCCCGATTCCCGCCACGAAGATGCCGAGGATCCAGTAGTCCGTGCTGTGCCCGCGTGAGAAGGTCCGCTCGGTCAATGGCGCATACGCGAACCACCCGACATCGGGCGCCGAGCCCATTCCATAGAGCCCCTGACCACCGAAGTACGAGAAGTACAGCAACAGGGACCCGAAGAAGAAGAGCCAGAACCCGAAGGCGTTGAGCCGGGGAAATGCCAGATCTCTCGCCCCGATCATGAGTGGAATCAGCACATTGGCTGAGCCAAGCAGAATCGGCATCCCGACGAAGAACACCATCGTCGTGCCGTGCATCGTGAAGAGGCGGTTAAATTCCTCCGGAGTGAGGACTTCCTGTCCCGGCCAGGCGAGTTGCCACCGCATCATCGTGGCCTCAAGGCCAGCGATGATCAGGTAGACGATGCCGGTGACGACGTACATCGTGCCAAGCTTCTTGTGGTCGACCGTCGTCACCCACTCATGCAGTCGCGAGAGGAACGGGACGGGGCCGGATGCCGACGCCGGGCCGGCCGGTGGTTGCAGCGCGGTCACTTGAGCGTCTCCAGCCAGGCGCAGACGAGGTCAACCTCATCGCGCGTCAGTTTCATGGACGGCATTTCGCAGCCCGGTTTGATGTTCTGCGGATCAAAGACCCACTCCCGCAGGTTCTCAGGCGTGTTGGCAACGACGCCCGACCCGATCTCGCGGCGGCTCATCAGGTGTGTGAGATCCGGCGCAAAGGTTCCGTTGGCGACCGTGCCTCTGACGGTGTGGCAGTTGATGCAGGCCGTGCGAAGAAAGAGATCCCTTCCCTGTCGCACCTTGATGTCATCGACCGCATTCTGCTTCTGGTTGGCAAGCCAGGCTTCATACTCCGCTCGGGGCTCGACGATCACGGTGATCAGCATGTTGGCGTGCTGGTTGCCGCAGTACTCGGCGCACTGGCCGACAAACGTGCCGGGGCGATTGGCCTGCAGCCACAGGTGATTGACCCGATTGGGAATGGCGTCCACCTTGGGGCCGAGCTGTGGCATCCAGAATGAGTGCGCGACGTCTGCTGATTTGACCGTCAGGTAGATGTCGGCGACGCCGCCGTCATCAATCGGAACGTGCAGTTCGCCTGCTGTGACGACTCCCTCGTCTTCATAGTTGAACTCCCACCACCAGCGGTGCCCTGTGACGGTGACCTCCAGTGCACCTTCGGGGGGGCTCGTCCGTTCGAGTTCGAAGACGCCACGGGCGGAGACCATGAACAGGACGAACACGATCATCAGGGGAATGACGGTCCATGCCAGTTCGATGGGGTTCGAGCCGTAGACCTGGGGTGGCTCACGGTCGTCGCCGGGTTCCCGCCGACAGCGGAGCACGGCAAAGGCAATGAGGCAGAACATGACCACGCCGATGGCACCGCAGATGCCAATGAGCAGCCAGGTGATGTCGAGAATGGTCTCGGCGGGCGTTCCAACCGGATCGAACATGGAGGGCGTCGGGGCCGCGGCATGTGCCAGCGCGGCAGTTGCGGTCACTTGGCCGAGTATCCCCATGCTCACCAGCATCCTCCACTTCACATCGAACACCTGGCAGGAGACTAGCAGGAACGTTGTCGAGATGGCAAGGCCGGGTAGGTTGTGTCAATCATGGCAGATGACCGGCAATTGGAAGAAGCCCGGCGCCGCGTCGATGCAATGCGGACGCAAGTGGCCGTGTGCATGACCGCCGACCGGAGACGGTTTCGTCGTCGGCTTCGAAGGCTGCGCGGGCGTCAACGATCCGATGTGCTGCTCGCCGGCATTGAGAAGATTGCTGTCCAGGTCGCCGAATCCAAGGCGCGGGCGGAGGCACGCAGGCGGCGGATTCCGTGTGAGCGAACGCATATACCACTACCGATCGACGCCGTCAGGCACGCGTTCGTTGACGCGATCCGATCGCACGCCTGCGTGATCGTCGCGGGAGAGACGGGGAGCGGCAAGACGTCCCGGCTCCCTCAATTCTGTCTTGATGCTGGATATGGCGTCTACGGCACGATCGCTCATACGCAGCCAAGGCGTGTGGCGGCGCGATCGGTAGCGGCGAGGATTGCTTCGGAGTTGGGCGATGCCAGCGGCGATCTTGTTGGTCACAAGGTGCGATTCGATCGACGCGGGTCGCGGGACGCGCTCATTCAGGTCATGACGGATGGCATGCTGCTGGCCGAACTCCCCGATGATCCGCGGCTTGAGCGGTACGACGTCATCATCATCGACGAAGCGCACGAGCGAAGCCTCAATATCGACTTCCTTCTGGGCTGCGTTCACCGATTGCTTGCCAAACGGCCTGATCTGAAGGTGATCATCACCTCGGCGACCATCGACACCGAGCGATTCTCAGCCCACTTCAATGGGGCGCCGG
>CAYQJN010000003.1:0-49803 GCA_964417845.1 uncultured Isosphaeraceae bacterium | reverse complement strand
GGGACCTGATTCCGGGGAGCTTTGCGCGGGCTGAATGGGGCCAGATTCACGACTCGGCGGTTGACAGTGACCATCTTCTCGGGCATCCTTCAGGTGACCGGTTTCGCCTTTCTGGGCGGAGATCATGCCGCAGCGGGCACCGGTCGCACGTCTCTTCGCCCGCTGAACATATGGATCCGAGCAGTCGGATCCGACGAATCCTGATCCCGTGGCCCGTGCCGTACGGCGTGGGCGGTCGTGTTCTGGCCGCAGAAGTCTGCCACTGGAATCCACTACCGCGGTCGGTTCGCGGTATGGTGAAGGGTCGCTCGGACTCAACTGACGATCCGACAGCGCATTGATCGGTGGTCGATCGATGCACAACTGGAAGGTTTCCCGCCATGAACAACACCAAGCGATCCGGCTTCACGCTCGTCGAGCTGATGGTCGTGGTCACCATCATCGCCCTGCTCGTCGGGCTCATCCTGCCTGCGGTCAATTCCGCCAGGCAAGCGGCCATGCTCAACGAGTCCAAGATCAACGTCAAGCAGATCCACATGGGCATGAAGGCCTATGAGACGAAGTACGGCAAGCTTTGGACCGGCACCCCCGAAGATCTGTCCGAGTTCAACGTCAACTTCCTCAATCCAAACGCCGCTCCAAATCCCGCGTTCAAAGCCGGCCGCAGTGCCGTTCAGACGCTGGGCATCTGGTGGCAGGCTGTCAGCTCCCATGGTTGGTTCGACCAGAGCGTCGGCGTCAACTGGGGTGCCGGCGGCGAAGACTACTCATGGGCCTGGGGCGGTTCCGGCGCCGCAGACCTGATTCTGCCCTACACCTGGCACAGTTCCCACCCCGGCAACACCGGAGGCCACACGGTCCAGACGCCAGGCTCCCCGTTCCAGGCAAAGGACGCGGGCATCGGCACGTGGCGATTCCCCAATACCTATCAGTGCTCCACAGAACTGGGTGGTCCCCTGTCGCACATCTACTTCGCACCCAAGGACGGTGCCACCATCGATCTGCTCAAGAAGCACGATTGCTGGGACAACGTTCAGGACATGTGCAACACCATCGAAGATGACCTCACTTGGAGGGGCAGCGCTGGCGTGTCCGGAAGCGTGGGCGCGATGCGTGGCGTTCCGAGTACCTACAGCTTCTCTCCAAGCGCCATGGTCAATCCGAAGGTCTGGCAGCGTGGCAACTGGCGCGACCCGATGACGTTTGCCCGCGGCTTCCGCCAGCCCTCCATGGGCATGGCCAAGTACGGCAATCTCAAGACGTTCCTCTGCGAGCATCCCATGCTCCAGAACGCCACGTTTGACTGCGCATCCCCGCCCGTCTTCGAGGGCACCTTCATGGATCCTTCCGATCCAGACGCGCTCAACTACAACGGATGCTCCCCCTACCTCTTCAACGCTCACTATGAATCGGAGCCAGTCGTGGCGAACTTCGATGGTTCCACGGGCACGCTCTCGATTATGAAGGCCAAGCAGGACAATTCCTACGCCTCTGGTGGCACGAACGCTGCTCAGAACGGCCTGTTCCACAACGGCTCGGCCGATGGCAACCTGGCCTACATGCTCAACCATTCCTTCTGGACCGACCACGAAGGTTCTGCAGGCGTGCACACGCACGAGGTTGACGGCATTCGGGGCCGCTCGAGCCTCGGTAACTGATTCCCCAGTCATGGCGGATTTCTCAGGACCGGGACGAGTTCACTCGTCCCGGTCCTGTCGTTTTCATCAGCCCTTCAGGACCGCCTTCATGCGGTGCCGAATTCATGCGGTCGCACTAGACTGCACACCTCATGACGCACGCTTCTGATACAGATCTGACGCCCCGCATCCATACCGATCTGGAGTCCATGATCGGCCATACGCCCATGCTTGAGGTTCGCAATCTCGACACGGGCCCCTGCCGGCTGCTCCTCAAGTTCGAATCCCAGAATCCGGGGAGCTCCATCAAGGACCGCATCGCTGTGTCGATGATCAATGCCGCGGAGCAGTCGGGCGACCTGAAGCCGGGCGGCCACATCGTGGAAGCAACTGCCGGAAACACGGGGATCGCATTGGCACTCGTCGGCGGCTTGCGTGGCTACTCCGTGACGGTGGTGGTACCGGACAAGATGAGCGAAGCCAAGATCTCACACCTCCGAGCTCTAGGCGCCGAAGTCGTGCTCACGCGGTCCGACGTCCAGAAGGGCCATCCGGAGTATTACCAGGAGGTGGCTGAACGAATCGCCTCAGAGCGCGGCGGCTTCTACGTCAATCAGTTCGAGAACCCTGCCAATGCTGCGGCGCACGCCGAGACAACCGGACCTGAGATCTGGGCGCAGACCGAAGGCCGTATAGATGCCTTCGTTGGCGGCATCGGCTCCGGCGGGACCCTTGCAGGCGCGGGCGGCTACCTCAAGCGCCAGCAGCCAGACCTCCAGATTGTGCTGGCCGATCCCACCGGTTCCATCCTGGCGGACCTCATCAATTGTGGGGAGATGACCGAACCAGGAAGCTGGCTTGTCGAGGGCATTGGAGAAGACTTCGTTCCTCCGGTCTCCAACCTTGACATCATCGACGAAGCCATCAGTGTGACCGACGCCGACGCATTCCAGGCAGCGCGGGAATTGCTTCAGCACGAGGGCGTGCTGGGAGGATCATCCACCGGCACATTGTTGGCGGCCGCGCTTCGGTGGTGCAGACGCCAGACCGAACCGAAGACCGTGGTAACGTTCGTCTGCGATCATGGCTCCAAGTACCTCGGCCGGATGTTCAACGACTATTGGATGCGCGATCAGGGGTTCCTCTGCCCGAGGCCCGCTGGAGACCTAAGGGATCTCATCACGCGGCGGCATGACGATCGCGAAGACTGGACCCTCGCCCCGTCACTGCCTGTCATTCAGGCCGTCAAGATGATGCGTCTGTACGACGTCAGCCAGATGGCGGTCCTGGATGCGTCTGAGCAACTCATTGGCATCCTCGATGAGTCTGATGTCCTGTTGGCGATCACCAGGGACGCCGAGGGCTTCACCCGGCCGGTCTCCGACTTCATGACACGCAATCTGGAGACGGTCTCTCCGGACCAGTCAATCGATGACCTGATTCCAATCTTCCGAGCCGATCGTGTTGCCATCGTCATGGACGGCGAGCGATATCTCGGCCTGATCACCCGCATCGATCTCATCAATCACCTTCGGAAGCAGTTGAGCACCTGACATGGCCACCAACGCCTCACGGCTCGGAACACAAGCCGTTCACGCCGGCCAGACGACCTGCCCCACCACCGGGGCCGTCATGCCTCCCGTCTATCTCAGTTCCACGTATGCGCAGGCGTCACCTGGCGTCCACCGCGGATACGAGTACACGCGAAGCCATAACCCCACCCGCTACGCCCTCGAACGGTCCATTGCACGCCTGGAGGGATCGAAGCTCACCGAGGAGGACGACGCCTCCTTCGGAGGATTCGCGTTCTCCAGCGGCCTGGCGGCCATCTCCTGCCTGCTTGACACCCTCTCAGCAGGTGATCGCGTGCTGGCGATGGACGATCTCTACGGTGGGACCCACCGCCTGTTCCGGCAGGTGCGAAGCCGATCACAGAATCTCCAGTTCGACTTCGCGGATCTCTCCGATCCGGATGCGGTGGCCGCAGCCATTCGCCCTGAGACCCGGTTGATCTGGGTGGAGACTCCCACCAATCCAATGCTGAAGCTGGCGGACCTGGGCGCCATTGCCGCGATCGCGAAATCAAACGGCATCCTCTCAGCCTGCGACAACACGTTTGCAACACCGATGCTACAGCGACCACTGGAGCACGGCATCGATGTGGTGATGCACTCGGCCACCAAGTACCTGGGAGGCCACAGCGACGTCGTAGCGGGAATCCTCGTCACAGGCGACTCCGAGATCTCTGAGACAATCCGATTCCATCAGAACTCCGTCGGCAGCGTCCTGGGACCATTCGACTCTTACCTGGTGCTCCGAGGCATCAAAACGCTGGATCTCCGAATGAGAAGGCACTGCGCCTCTGCGGCGACCATCGCAAAGATGCTCGAAGCCCACCCACGGGTCAGGCAGGTCATCTACCCGGAGCTGCCATCGCATCCACAACACGACCTGTCGAACCGACAGATGATGATTGAAGGCCAGCCCGCTGGCGGAGGGATGATCACCATCACCCTCGACACCGATCTCGACGGCTGCCGGCGATTCCTGGAGGCGGTTCGCATCTTCACGCTGGCTGAGTCGCTCGGTGGCGTCGAATCACTGGTGAATCACCCCGCCATCATGACCCATGCCTCGGTGCCTGCCGAAGACCGCGCCGCGTTGGGCATCGACGATACGCTTGTTCGCCTTTCGGTGGGGATCGAGGACTGCGACGATCTCATCGCCGACCTCAACCTGGCGCTCGACGCCATCGCGTGAGGGATATCCGAGGAGCAGACCATGCCACTGTACGAATACCGCTGTATTGAGGACGGATCACTCGTGACCCTGCTTCGACCCATGCGTGACGCGGATGCGCCAGTCGACGATCCAGAAGGCACGGGTCGCAGTTTCGAGCGTGTCCAGAGCCTCTTCACCGTCGATGGGAGTACCGCGCCCGATCGTTCTGCTTCTGGTGGAGGATGCTGCGGAGGAGGCTGCGGCTGCGCAGGCCACTGAACGCAACGATTCAGGCTGGCCGCCGCACCGCGGGAAGCTCCTGAAAGTCCGACGAATTCTCGTTCTCACGACGGATCGCATCGCGTAGTTCCTTGCGATGAACACAGACGGCCGATGGCGCGTCAATCCCCAGCCGAACCTTGTCTCCCCGAATGTCGACAACGGTCACCTGAATGTCTTCGCCGATGATGATGCTCTCATCTCGGCGCCGGGACAGCACGAGCATGCCGATTCTCCTTCGTTCGTAGTGGGTCAGGCGGTTGCCCGAGCGGCCGTCTGTTGCTGAAGACGCGCGATTTCCCACCGCGTCGTCCATCGCTGATCTGACAGCACAATCTGCATCCCGCGGCGCGCCCGCAGGTTGATCACCAGCGGCCCCTGAAGATTGGCGGTCAACGCCTCGTCGTACTTGTTGACGATCACGAAGACGCGAGCATCATCCACATGCTCCAACTCGAGAATGTCCATGTGCTCGCGGCGGATCGTTGCCTCATAATCTTCACACCACCGACTCGGATCGGTGACGACAAAGGCAAGATCCGCAGAATCCACGGACTGAAGCCAGTAGAAGACGCCTTCTTCATCCGGCTGCAGCAGCGCGAATCGGGTGAAACTTGAGAATCCCAGAAGCCCTGTCGGGAATTCCAGAAGTCGATCATCACCGACTTCGACCGCACCGAATCTCGTGGTCTGAACACGCATGCTCGGAGCACCTCTCGACCGCGCCTCTCCAGCGACACCGGCAACCAGCCGGATGGGCCTCCTGCCCTCGGGCCCGGCGTGGTCGATCGCACAGGTCCGAATCGGCGTGGGGGTGCCCCACGTCGGCGAACCTTCTTCGGCTCGGCCGACCCGATCCCTTCAACGCTCAGCCAACTTCGCGTGTAGGTCCGGGAATACGATTCCCTCGACATCGTCAGGTCCGAAGGCCGCCCAGCCGCGCCAACGCGATCGGGAGCACCAACAGCACGGGGAGGATCCCCCCGACCAACGGGCCGATCGTGGGGATCGGGATGAGCATGAGCCCCGCCGCGGTGAAGTACAGCGGCAGGACGACGACCGTGCACCGCACTGCCCGCGGAAAGAGATCACCTGGAAGTCGATCCAGGAAAAATGGAAGCCCCACCGCCAACACGAGGAGGTTCAGCACGACAATCGAAAACCGAGTCGTCGCGCTTCTCCGAAGGGCCGATGCCTCCTTGGAATCCGGCCATGCCAGCATCTCGGAGATCTGCCCAAGTGAGAGCAACCCGGTCATCTGCTCGTACCGCCGCATGGTGAGCCGGACAGGGGAGAGATCGGAAGGAACGAGATCCGCTGCCTCAGCGCGGCTGGAGCCCCGCCCATCCGGACGGATCCCGACAACCTGTCCCTGCTCCAGATGCCACCCCCCCTCCTGAGGATCCCAGGTCGCCGCGTTGCCCCACCACCGGCGCGTCGTACGGCCTTGCGCGTCCCGCTCGATGAAGCTTGGCCGCGTCAGCCGCTTCGAAGATGGGTCAAAACTCGCGGCCTGAATCAGAGTCCCTGCCGCATCGGATGTGAAACGAATCGGGTATGCGTCGACGGACTCCTGATCAGCATGCCCATGCTTGCGAAGGAGGAGTGATGCCACCTTGGGCAACACCAATTCCTGATTGAGCACCTGAAGTCCTCCGAGAAGCACACCGACAGCAAGAAATGGTGCCGCAACTCTTCTGAGACTCATTCCGCTGGCCACAATGGCCACCAACTCCCGATACCGACTCATCTGAGCCAACGTAAATGCTGCGGCTCCGACCGCCACAATCCCGTACAGCCAGGCGTAGAACTGAAACACCTGTGGAAGGTTGTAGTCCGCTGCATACATGATCGTGACAGCCATGCTGCGAACCCACGATCCCTCCTCGCCAACCTCGCGTTCGGCCAACCGCGTGAACTCATCCAGATTGAGAATCACGTCGATTGTGGCCGCAAAGAGATACAGAACGCCAAACAACAGTACGAAGTTGAGAAGAAACCGACCAGCGATGTCTCGATCCAGTCGTGCCATCGTCAGTGCCTCGAGAGTTTCCACCAGGAGATTGCCGTCAAGGCAATCAGAATTCCGTTTCCACTCCACATCACGGCCCATCCCTCGACCAGTTCGCCTTGCCGCATGAGTGTGGTGCCGCTGGAGATCAGCACCAGATTCAGAAGGGCCGGGAGAAACGCCACCATGTAAATCGTCAGCGGTTGCGCCGCCCGAAGCGTCAGTGCCAGCACGGCACCGAGCAGCGGAAGCAGACCCGCCGTGGCCGCCACGGCCCATCGACGCCAACGCCTGCTGATGACTTCTCCTCGCAGATCCTCAACTTCCTGATTGAATCGGTGAAGCGCCTTTCGGACGTCCCTCGATGTCTCTGCCGCCACCGCGGCCTGAGCGAGGATGTGTTCCGTCGCAGCGCCGTCCTCCATCGCTGGAATGTCAAACGGCTCCAGATTGCCGATGATGACGTGCGCTCTGTGATTCGCACGCGGCGCGCCAGGCGGATCCTGCACCGTGACATCTGTCAGGTCCAGGACCAGTCTTCGATCGCGACCATCAAGACCGCCGACCTCTGTATCAACCGTCGCCCTCTTGGGCGTGAACACACGCAGGGGTCGCCCCGCTGCGTCGTACTCTTCGATCTGCACCTTGCCGCCGGGCGGCGACTGCAAACGACCACCCTTGAGCCCTCCGGCTGAAATCCGCCAGACATGCCCGCTGCGGTCAGCCGCGCGAAGGTCGACCTGGCCATCACCCTGCATGGCTTCGGCCATGGACGCGCGCTGAACACGCTGCTCCATCGCATCCTGCAGCACGTCAAAAGCGGTGGCGATCGGCGGATACCGCGTCGGGTCGGCTGAGACGGCACGCAGCTCAGCCCGGGTCATCGCCATGGGCTCCGTCCGCTCGGGAAGCGGAACAGCAATCGCATGGGTCGGTTCAAGCCGGGGAAACCCACGGAGGTTGCCTGCAGACTGCTCCCAGGACACGGCATCGTCCATCACCATGCGAATGAGCACGATTCCTTCACGCTCGTAGAGATCCAGCACGGCACCGGCCGCAGACACATCCGATTCGATGCTTCCCCGCGGCCCGAGCCGAGCGGCCACCATCCGCCGGAGCACGATGCGTTCATCGGCCTCTGATCCGGGCGGATGGGGTTGTACATCCATGGCCTCCGCCCACAACTCCATGTCTCCAAACTGCACCGGCAAGCCCTCGGACACCGCGTGCTCGAGCAGGGCGGTGACATCTCCTGCGATCACGCGTCCCATAAGGGCATACACCCGAGGAATGACCACCTGAACCAGAATGGCCATGAGGAGAATCAGCACGAGGCCCAATGCCATGACTGGCGCCAGAATCGTCCGATATCGCAGGCCCGCCACCGCCATGGCCATGATCTCGTTGTCAGTGGCCATGCGATGAAACACAATGGTCGCGCCGAATCCGGCCGCGAACGGTATCGCGTACTGCATCATGGGAACCAGTGAGAGCCCCACGTATTTCAGCGCCTGCAACGCCGACAGTGGCGCATCCCCCGTCAATGGCTTGATGACGGCGCCAAAGGCCGTGACCGCCGCGAGAATGGCAGCCGCCAGGCCGATGACCCGGAGCAGTTCCATCGCGGTGTAGTGCGTCAGCCGGGGCGGCATGTGCGCAGTATCTCCGACCTCGCCCGTCCTTGCCGGGTCGGGCTGTACCGGTTGTCCCGATTCCTCAACTTCCCGCATCGAACAGATCCGACCGATTGGGCTGGGCCCTCAGCGGCCTTGATCCGACGTTAGAGAACGATGGATTCCGCGCTCTCACCACATCACCGCCGGCCCATGGTCCCACGCCGCCACGGACTGACGCTGCTCGAGACCCTGCTCGCCACCGCAGTGCTTGTCGTCGTCGTGACTGCGGTCATGTCCGCCCTCTCTGCGGGCCGCGCCCAGTCCGAACATGCCCAGCAGGCCATCGCCGCATCGCTCTCGGCAGAAATGCTGATGGCCCGCATCACTGGGGTCAACGACGCCGACTTCGCAACAGCCCTTGCCTGGCGTTCGCACTTCACCGATGACATCAGTCAGGGAGGGTGGAACGGTCACCTTGAACAACCGGGATCGCTCCGGGCAGGCCGCGAGGCAACCCTGCCGCTCCTCCCTCCGACCTACCAACAGTGTCAGCTGCAGGTGTCCACAGAGCGTCGGACGCAGTTCATCGCCCCACCGATCGCCACAGCCATTGACGGCGTGGAAGTCACGGTCGAAGCCCGATCCCCGTCAGATGCCTCGATCACCAGAATCGTCCGATTCATTCCGGTCCCCCACACACTCGTGGAGGCTGGGCCGTGATGCGTCTTCATCGACGAGGCATGACACTGCTCGAGGTGATGCTCGCCGTCTCGATCACCGGTGTGATCGGTCTGGGAATCACTGCCATGATGAACGCGCTCAGCTCGGGCATGATCGACCAGCACGATGCGAGATCATCCATGCTCAGAGCCGGTCTGGCCCAGACACGGATGTCGTCCTACCTCGCCCGATCCAGATGTCTCATCGACCTTGAACAGCACCGCCTTGTCGTATGGCTTGAAGATTCCGACGGCAATGATGTCGTCGACCCGGATGAAGTCCGATGGGTCTCCTTCGACCGCACGAGTGGAACACTGGCCATCTCGTGGATCGCCGATCCGGAGGGCCTGCTCGAAGAACCCTATGAGGACCCCGCTGGCATCGATTGGTGGTTGGAATTCGATCGGCTCGAGGCGATACATGGAATTCAACCGGCATCACTCGTACTCGTGAGCGGACTCTCGACATGGACCTTCTCCGACCAACCATCTTCATCCGATCGGCAGCGACGAGAGTCGGCGATGGCCTCCCACGTCGTCCATGCCACCTATGTGATTCCACTTGGAAGCAAGGATGTGACGCACTGCATCGGTGAGTCCATTCGCATGCACCAACCACCAGATGGAGGATCGATCTGATGACTCCCACATGTCGTCACCGCCCCACCCAGCGCAGAGGAGTCGCGCTGCTCATGGTGCTGATCGCCATGGCCACCGCCATGACGCTGGCGATCGGATGGCTTGCCTCACAAGACAATGCCCCGCTCGTCGCAGCCAATGCAACCCGTGCTGCGGCCGCGCGAGCGACCGCACAGTGCGGACTTGAACTCGCCGCATCGATCCTGGAGTCAGATGCCCCGTGGCGGACCGATCACGCCGACGGATGGATCCTCCAGTCACACCCCCTCGGTGATGGAACGCTGAGTGTTCGTCTTTTCGATGAGCAGACGGCGCTTCCTCCGACCGATGCCACGACGGTGGTGCGCATCGAGGCGATCGCCTCTGTCAATGAGATGGAGCAGACGGCCGCCGCCATCGCCACCGTCCATCCATTTGACGAACGATCACGCGGAGACCTGTCCGGCTATGCCGCCTTCGCCACAGAGTTTCTCGCCCTTCGGGGCACTTCTCGGATTCAGGCCTGGCGGGGATCCGGTCAGGGACCACGGGCCATCGGCACGCTGGGGGAAACCCACTTCACGGGCCGTTCATCACGGGACGTCCGGCAAGGAGCGTTGTGCCTGCACACTGCACCGGGTGAGACTTCCTGGGCAACGGGAGCCCCACCCGTGATGATGCCGACCTCTCTGGGCGAGCTGGGCCTGACCGCCACGCCACTGCCTGCCGGTCCGGACATCGCGACTGATGATGACTTTGAACCCAGCGATCGAGTCCTTCCTCGATGGTCTGAAACCACGGTTCAGGAGGACATCACGATTGAGGGAGACCTTCACATCGAACGAGGTGCCATCGTTCGTGTGGCGGGCGATTCAACCGTCCAGATCGTCGGCGATCTGATCATGGAACGCGACAGCGTGATTGAGGTGATCGGCGAAGCCACCCTGAAGCTGGTGGTCAGCGGAGATGTCTCGCTGGACAAGGCGATCATCGGAGGACCTCAGGAATCCAGTCCACGCTCCGGTGTCTGGCGTCAACGGCACATCAATTGGACCGCACCGGATCAGGTGCTGCTCTCGAGCCCGTCAGGGGCAGCGCCATCGGAGTGGGACTTCGACAACCGCAGTCTGGTGCAAGCCATCGTTCAATCGCCAACCGCTTCGATCTCTCTCAACCGCTCTACCGTCACCGGTCGCCTGGCTGGTCGAAGCATTGAACTTCGAAGCGGCGCTCGGATGTATTTCGATCTCTCCAGCCCAAGCGGCACCGGCCTCGCGGCCCTGTCCGAGGTCACAGATGCCCTGGACCTGATGGATCAGCGAGAAGATGGGTTGGACGCCACGGGGCGGGCGGAGATGATCGCTCGCATTGAGGCGCTCCTTTCCCGTCCCGCCGACCAGTGCCTGACTGCTCCGACGGACGGATGGTGGGTCTCCCGCCCATACCCCGTGGAGACCTCCATGATGCGTTGCGGAGGTGATGTCGATCGCTGGGAAGGCGCCGCCCTGGCAGCGGTTGATGCGGGTGCCACGCCATGATGAAGCGCCATCGACGAGGTATGTCCCTGATCGAGTTATTGATGGTGGTGGCCATTCTCGGTGTCCTTGGTGGCCTGCTGGTTCCACTTGGTGCCACGGATCAGGACGCCATGCGAGCCGAGTCAACGGCGCATCTGGTGACTTCTGATCTGGAGCACACGCAAATGCTCGCGCTGTCTCGACCCTCGCAGCGGATCGGGCTCGCCATCGACATGGACGGTCGGGGATGGAAGATCGTCGACGCGGACGCGCCTTCAGTCCCACTCTTCGACGCCGTCGATACCACCGCGACTCCGCGGTCGCTGCACGTTCGACTTGGGGAAGGACGAGCCCTCATGAGCGAGCAGACCCTCGTGGCACCACGGGGTCAGGTGATCGTGTACGACCCGCTCGGAGGTCTGGAGACACCTGGCGGCCCCGCATCGCAGATGACCATTTCATCCGGCGATGCCTCGCGCACCATCAGCATCGAGGCCGACACCGGATTCATTTCGATGGAGTGATCGACGCACCGCCTGCCAGAACACCATGCGCTCCGGCGGAAGATGAATCCACCACAAAGGGCCCTCGAGGTTCGTTGAACTCCATCAGCAGCAACGTGTCGGATGCTGCAGCGGTGGCTGGCGCTCGGCCGGGGCCCAACCCACGAGAGAGGCGAATCTCATCGAGATCGCCGGAGAAAGTCCTGGACGGTTTACCGTCTCCCCCCACATCGCCTCCGATGATCAGGGGCAGGTCATTGAGTCGTCTGGTACCAGTCCCAGGCTCGACCGCGACCTGTGCTCCGTCAACGATCAGACGCACTTCGCCGGCATCGGTGTCATACACGCCAGCGACATGCGTCCAAGCACCCGCCGGTACAGGTCGAGGTGACGCCGCACGCACATACCCGTCTCCAAGAAACACATAGAAAACCGGTCGACCCTCTTCCAGAAAGAGCCCGTACTCCGACTGCTCCGTCTTCGCGATCACACCTGCATCCTGCCCGGCGCTATCCGGGCGAATCCGTCCTTCCAGGGTGAGGCTGCTGTCCGCGTCCAGCCCGATCGCCGCCGATTCCACGATGGCCGCGTCTCCCCCTCCCCCCAATCGCAGGAATCCGTCACCAACACCGGGAGTCAACGATTCCGGCGTGACCTTCAGCGGGCGATCAATCCCCGGGACGTCCCAGCCCCCCGCTGAGTCCCTGAAGACCGCACGAGAGACCAGCGAAGGGGGCCGCCACGCAGCGTCGAGTGGTCCTGGATGGGTCAACTCGAACGGAATCGTCACACGCGCCCCGGGCTCCAGCCGCTCGTGCGCATGATCGGGCCGCACACGCCACCGACCATCGCCATCCTCAACCGCCATCGTCCACGTCACCGGCACGTCACTCGGATTGGACACCACCACCGGAATCCTCGCCTCCACCGCGCCGTCCGCGTCTACACCCACCTCGGCCTTGAACGCCGGTGCCGAACTCATCAGTGCCTCCACCATGTCCCGATGGGACACCGTCATGGCCCTCGGATCGACGACATCCCCTACCCCGACCGTCGCCATTGCGATCCCATCATCCCGCACCATGACGTAACTCACGTGGTGGAGATGGCCGGTTGGTGCTGCATTGGCCGGGATGTGGCCTCCCACGGTCGCCAGCGTCAGATACTCAATGCCGTCGCGCGAGCCATCGTGTTCCATTCTGTGGACGTGCCCAGCAAACACGGCTGAGACATTGCCGGCGTCCTTGAGCATCTGGTGCACCGACTCCCAGTCATCCCCATATCCACCGCCACGCCATCGTGGATGGTGGCAGAACACAAACACGTGCCGTTTGTCAGACGCCGACGCCAGAGTTTCTGAAAGCCACGCACGCTGCGCCGCACTCATTCGCTGGGAATCCGGTTGTGAGAAGGACCTGACACCCGTTGATGGATCCCCCTCATCGGTGTACAGCACAATGAACCGACAACCCTTGTGATCGAACGCATACCACAGCGGGCCGAAGAAGGACTCGTAGTCCACTTCATGTTCCTCTGCAGGACGCCCCGGTCCTCTCCAGTAGATGTCGTGATTCCCTGCCACCGGAAACCACGGACAATCGAGCGCCTCCATCACGGTGCGGTACTCCGTCATCTGGGAGAGCCACTCCGGCCGCGTGTTGTATCCCTGAATCAGATCCCCCACCGTCATGACAAGGTCGGGGTCAAATCGATTGGTGTCCCAGACGGCCTGTTTCAACACCGCGATCCCCTCGGCGGGCCCGCCAGTCCGATCGCCGTACACGGCAAACAGAAACGCATCGTCCTCAGTCGGGACCGGTGGCGCCAACGCCCCCTCTCGGTCCGTCAAGAGCCTCGGTGATGAGGTCCCCGCGACAGACACCATGACGGCCAGAAGGAGCGTGTGCATGTGCTGATTGTGACATACCTCGCCGGACGAGGGGGGCCAGGCAACCGGAGTGGACCAGTCACTACCATGGACGCATGTTGATCGCCATCACGCGACCGGTCAGCCAGTCCATTCAGGACTGCGAACTGACCCACATGACCCGTGAGCCCATCTGCCACGACACCGCCCGGCACCAGCACGAGGCGTACGTGGAAGCGCTGAGGTCGCTCGGGGTCACGATTGTCGAGTTGCAGCCGCTCCACCATCATCCCGACGCCGTCTTCGTGGAAGACATCGCGGTGGTGCTGAACGAAGTTGCGGTCCTCACCAGACCGGGCGCCGCGTCCAGGCGAGGAGAAGTCGATTCCATCTCCGAGGTGTTGCAGCAGCATCGTCAGGTCGAGCGCATTGCCGCCCCCGGAACTCTTGAAGGCGGTGATGTCATGGTGGCCGCCAAGACTATCTACGTCGGGCAATCCACCCGTTCCAATGACGACGGAATCGCTCAGTTGCGATCCATCGCCGCGCCGCACGGCTACGACGTGCAAGGCGTCCCGGTTCCCGGAGCCCTGCACCTCAAGACGGCGGCGACCTACATCGGCCAGGGCATGGTGCTGGCGAATCCGGCCTGGCTTGACGTGTCGCTGTTTGCGGGGCTCGACATCATTGAAGTTCATCCGGACGAGCCGTTCGCAGGCAACGCCGTCTGCATCAACGATGTGCTGTTGTTTCCAACCCAGTTCCCCCATACCGCCGGTCGCCTCGAAGCCCGTGGCTTCAGGCTGCTCCGGGTCCCATCGACGGAATTGGCCAAGGCGGAAGGCAGTCTGACCTGCAAGAGCGTCATCTTCAACGCCGCTACTTGAGGCCGTACTCCTTGAGCTTCCGATAGAGGGTTCGCTCACCGATCCCCAGTATCTCCGCGGCCTGCTCCCGGTTCGACCCGGTCATGAGCAACGTCTGCCGAATGGCTTCCTTTTCCAGTCGATCGAGTCCAACTCCGGCCAGGCTCCCGAGATGCAGGTGTTCGTCGTCCTCGTGCAGGCGAATGTCATCAGGCACGTCGCCCACATCGAGGTCAGGCCCCTCTGACATCACGATCATGCGCTGCACGACATTGAAGAGCTGTCGAACATTTCCCGGCCAGTTGTACGAGACCAACCTCATCATGGCCGGCTCCGACACGTTTGGCGCAGGCCGTTCCAGTTCGGCAGCGTACCGACCTGCCGCATGTGTCACGAGCATCGGGATGTCCTCCCGCCGCTCCCGGAGCGGGGGCAGATGAATCTCCGCGCCATTGATCCGGAAGAACAGGTCCTCTCGAAACCCCTCGTCCTCGATGAGTGATCTCAGATCACGATTGGTCGCGCTTACAAAGCGAACATCCACATGCTGCGCCGCATTCATGCCGAGACGCACGACCTCTCCACTTTCGAGCACTCGCAGCAACTTGGCCTGCATCGTGATCGGCATGTCACCGATCTCATCAAGGAAGAGCGTCCCTCGATTGGCGTACTCGAACACGCCTTCTCGGTCCTTGTCGGCACCTGTGAACGCGCCGCGGGAGTGTCCGAACAGCTGGTCCTCGAGGAGGCTTTCGCTCTGCCCGGCACAGTTGAACGTCACGTATCGTTTCCCTGCTCGCTTTGACTGATTGTGGATCGCCTGCGCTACGAGTTCCTTGCCGGTCCCCGACTCACCGGTGATCAGCACGGGGATCATGCTGGGACCGACCTGCCTGATCGTCGAGATGACCTTCCGAATCGCGGGCGAGTCTCCGATGATCCCCTCGAATCCGAATGCGGCCTCCACCTGCCCCTGCAGTCGGGTGTTGGCATTCCGAAGCCGCACGGTCTCGACGGCGCGTTGCACGAGGTTACGAAACACATCCAGATCGAGCGGCTTCTCGATGAAGTCGTAGGCACCCCCCTGAAGGGCCGCCTTGGCCGTCGCCACGTCCCCGTGGGCCGTCACCATCAGGGCCTCGGCATCCGGCTGGTGGTCCTTGACATGGGCGAGCACCTGAAGACCGGCGTCTTCCGTCTCCATTGAGAGGTCCGTGATGACCACATCGAAGTTGCCGTATCGCAATTCCTCCTCGGCGGCTGCAGCGGAGGTCACAATGGTGCAGACGTGCCCGAGCCGCCGCAGCGCCTCGGCCATCGAATCGGCGTGGTCCTCCTCGTCATCGACCAGAAGAATCTGCGCATGCACCACATCATGCAGATCTCGTTCACTCATCCTCGGCAGGATACTGCCGCCACCGCTCTGAATACCTAGACTTCGAGGATGCCGCCCGCCTACTCGCCTTCGGCCAGCATTCCCCGCCCCGGTGCGGCCGTCTGGATGGTGGGGATCGGAGGATGCGGCATGTGCGGGCTCTCGAGGATGTTGCATGCCGGTGGCTGGCAGGTCTCCGGCGCAGACGACACACCAAGTGATCTGATCCAGGGGCTGCGGCAGGACGGCATCGAGGTCTGGACCGACCAGCGGGATCCTCCTGATGGCACCGAATTGGTCATCCTGTCAGCGGCGATCCCCGAAGATCATCCCCATCGACGCTGGGCTCGAACGCACAACGTGCCGGCCATCTCCTATGCGGAAGGGCTCGGCATGGTGCAATCAGGCCGGCTTGGCATCGCCATCGCGGGCACTCACGGCAAGAGCACCACGGCCGCCATGCTCGCCTGGATTCTGCTCGAGGCCGGGCTCGACCCCGGGTACATCATTGGCGCCCACTGTGAGCAGATCGGTGGAGGCGCCCGGGAAGGCGCACACACAGTGCCCATCGGCCCCCACGAAGGCGAGCCGGGGATTCTGGTCACGGAAGCCTGCGAGTTCAATCGGTCCTTTCTGCATCACCGCCCCGTGATGGCACTCATCAACAACGTCGAAGAAGATCACCTGGATATCTATGGAAGCCTCGACGCCATCGTCGAAGCCTTCGCAGAGTTCGCAGCGCTGGTCCCGCCTGCGGAGGAAGGGGGCTCGCTCCTCATCGCCCACGACGGCGCCCGTCGCACCGGGATCACTCCCCCGCTGGCATGCCATGTCAAGACCTTTGGCTTCCACCCGGAGGCCGACTATCAGGTTGCGTGGGACGCCGCCGTTCGGCGGGTGGGCATTCTGCGGGACGGGATGTGGGTCACCCAATGGACCAACACGATGCCTGGCGCGCACAACGCGCTCAATGCGGCGGCCGCGGTCATCCTTGCCCATCAACTCGGTTCAGAGTGGGATGTCGCGGCGGACGCCGCAGGTCGCTTCGAAGGTCTCGATCGTCGCATGCAGAGACTCGGCGAGCGTCCCGTGCCCGATGGCGAGGTCACGGTCTACTCCGATTACGGACATCACCCGACCGAGATTGAGAAAACGCTCCGATCATTGAGGGCCGCCGAGCATCCGGACCGACTCATATGCGTCTTTCAACCCCACCAACATTCCCGAACCAGGTTTCTACTTGATCAGTTCGCGGCATCGCTCGAGACGGCTGACGAAGTGATCGTTCCGGACATCTACTTCGTGCGCGATTCGGAGGCAGAGCGGAAGAAGGTCTCCTCGGAAGACCTCGTCGACCGCCTGCGAGCCAGGGGCGTGACGGCACAACACGTAGCGTCATTCGACGACATCGTGGCGGCGCTCGATCGTGATCTGGTGGATGGCGATCTGCTGGTCGTCATGGGTGCAGGCCCGGTCTGGACGATCGGCCGAGACTTCATGGCAGGCGCTTCCTGATGGCGTCGCGTGCTTCGCTCCTGGGTGACCTCAACGTGGACATCACACTCGATGCGCCCATTGGGGCGATGACCTGGTACGGCGTCGGAGGCCGGGCCGACCTGCTGGTCTCACCCCACGACGAAGTATCGCTGATCACCCTGGTCCGCCGATGTCGGGCTCAGGACGTCCCTGTCCGTGTCCTGGGCGGCGGTGCCAATCTGCTGGTGGACGACGCCGGAGTCGATGGAGTGGTCATCAAACTTGATCACGAGCAGTTCAGAATGGTCCGGTACTCCGCCTCGGGTGAGATCACCGCAGCGATCGCCTCCGCTGGGGCCGATCTCTTCAGGCTCGTGCAGGACACCAGACGTCGAGGCCTGACCGGCTTTGAAATGATGGCGGGAATCCCGGGAACAGTCGGCGGTGCGGTTCGAATGAACGCGGGAGGTGCCTGGGGCCAGATGAGCGATTGCCTGCGCACGATCCGTCACATCTCGCTCGACGGCGAGGTCAACGAGTTTGATGCTGAGGGACTCGACTTTCGATATCGCGAGAGTGACCTTCCTCCCGGCATTGTCCTCGAGGCCGTTCTCTCACTTCGAGAGACGGATCCCGTCACGGTGGCGAACCGGATCAAAGACATCTGGATGCACAAACGATCCGCCCAGCCCATGGCGGACCATAGCGCCGGTTGCGCGTTCCGCAATCCTCCCGAAGATGGCACCGGTCGGCATCTGTCTGCCGGCGCACTCATTGATCAGGCGGGTCTGAAGGGGAAGCGCATTGGAGGCGCCATCGTCAGCGAGCAGCACGCCAATTTTGTCGTGACCGATCCTGGTGCCACCGCCACCGATGTCCGATCGCTCATTGACCACGTCCAAGCGATCGTCGCAGAGGCCCATGGCGTCGAGCTCAGTCCAGAAGTCGTGATCTGGAAGCGGGGCCACGAGCGATGAGCCGCCCCTCCGTACTGCTGCTCTGCGGAGGACCGGACGCTGAGTATGCGGTAAGCCTCACGTCGGCAAAGTGCGTGGCGGCCGCGTTGCAGGCCGACGGCGTTGATGTACACCAGATTGAGATTGACCGACTCGAGCCCGCCGCGCTCAGCACACTTCCGGGCGAGGTCATCTTTCCGATGCTCCATGGGCCATGGGGCGAGGGTGGCCCGCTCCAGGAGATTCTGGAGCAGGACGGACGGCCGTATGTCGGTTCCGGCCCCGCCGCTGCCTCCCGGTGCATGGACAAGTCGGAGACCAAGCACCTGGCGCGAACGCTGGGAGTCCCGACACCCGATTGGCAATTGGTACATGCACCGGAGGACCGCATGATCGCCCCACCGCTGGTGGTCAAGCCGAATGACGATGGTTCGAGCGTTGATGTCTGCAAGTGTCACACATGCGACGAGGTCGCGACCGCCACGCAGACGCTTCTCTCCCATCGCCCCGAGGCGCTCCTCGAGCGACTCGTGGTGGGCCGAGAACTCACCGTCGGCTGGCTGGACGGAGAGATTCTTCCCATCGTCGAGATCCGACCCTCCGATGGCTGGTACGACTACGCCGCCAAGTACGATCGATCAGACACGGCCTATGAGACGGACCCTCCCCTTCCGGCACACATTCGATCGGAGGTGGTGTCACACACGCAGGCGGTGTGCGAGGCGCTTGAGGTCCGGGATCTGGCCCGTGTTGACTTCCTTCTGGATGCCGACCGTCCCTGGCTGCTCGAAGTGAACACCATGCCCGGGTTCACTGACCACTCCCTCTTCCCCATGGCTGCAGCAGCGCGAGGGCTCGACATGACCACCCTCTGCAGCCGCCTAGTGGAGACCGCTGCTGCTCGCAGCCGTTGCTGACCGATAAGGAGATACGCGGTCAGCATTCGACCCGAAGGGTGTGTCATGGCAAAGCGAAAGACAACTCGGACCGGAAAGAGCGCGGGGCCCACGCTGCGGGACCGCTTTGGAACGCTGGCCGCGTCAGAGGCAGGAGGGTGGACCGTTCTGCTCCTCGCGGTGATCGTGCTTGCTGCCGCAGCGCCCGCACTCCGCCGTGTGGTGGCAGTCGATGCCCCTCCTCCCACGGAAGTTCGATTCACCTCTACACCGACCTGGGTGGGAGACTCGCTGCTTCGGCATGTTGCAGAAATCGCCGCGCGACAGTTTCGACCAGCCGGTGGCCGCGACGAATTGGTCGAAGTGCACGACGCGCTGGCCCGCTCAGGATGGTTCGACGCTGTGCGGCACATCCGCCGGTGCGGAGACGGCGCTATCGAAGTGGACGCCACGTTTCTCTCCCCGGTCGCCATGGTGGTCGACGACTACGGTGAGGTGGTCGTGGACGCTCGGGGACGCACGCTTCCGGAGGGAACGACACTCGCTGATGAGACGCACATCATCCAACTCATCAACCCCCGCCACAATCGGCCTTCCCGCCCCGCCGCGGCCTGGGCCGGCGATGACGTCGCCGCCGGGCTGCAACTCCATGCGTTGCTGACCGAGCGAGACTGGGCGCATCAGGTCAGCAGCATTGATCTCCAGTCATTTGATCGAACAGGAGGCCTGGTGATCGTCACCAGCCTGCCTGCCAGCATCACGTGGGGATCCCCTCCTGGCGAAGAGACACCGCTGGAAGCGCTTGCCGACCGGAAACTGGTCCGGCTTGAGGAGGCATTCCGAGGCCATGGACGAATCGACCTGCATCTCCCCGGACCTCTGGATCTCACGCGAGCCTCCCACTTCGTCCACCGCTGACTTGCGGTTGGCCCGCCACGCGTGGACCATGCATCGATGACATGGGCATGGCCGACACTGACGCTCCTGGTCCACATCGGGCTGATCATCTGGCTCGTCGCGGTTCTCCTGCTCCGGACGCGTGGATCGAGTGACGCCAGACTCGCGTGGATCGTGTTCATCGTGCTGGCACCCTTCGTCGGAGCCCTGGCCTACATCATGCTTGGCGCACCCCGGATCGCGGGGCGACGTCGTCGCCTGCACGCGCGTGTCCATCATCTCTGCAGCGGGCTTCGGGGTGACTCCTCTGATCTTCTGGCCGCCTCTCAGGCCGAGGTCCCGGCCCCCTATGACCGAGTCTTCTCACTCGCTGGAGCCGTCGCCGACACGGATGTCACGGGCGGCAACCTGCTTGAGCTCTCCCGAACGCCTGAGGAGTTCGCGGACGACTTTGAGCGAGATCTCGACGCGGCATCTGAGACCATTCACCTGCTCACCTACATCTACCTCGACGACGAGATCGGCCAGCGCGTCGCACACGCGATGATCCGCGCAGCGCAGCGTGGCGTCACCGTTCGTCTGCAAGTGGACTCTGTGGGTTCACGAGGATTCTTGAAGTCCGCGCTGCGGCAGCGCATCGCCGAGTCCGGGGTGCAGGTTGTGGAGATGCTTCCGGCTCGGATCATTCGCGTGCTCTTCGCCCGAATGGATCTTCGGAACCACAGGAAGATTGCGGTCATCGACAACACCATTGGTTGGGTCGGCAGCCGAAACATTGCGTCGCCCGCCTTCGCACCAAAGGCGCGGTACGCACCCTGGGTCGACTGCATGGCTCGATTCCGGGGCCCCGCCATTCGCGATCTCCAGATGCTCTTCCTGGAAGACTGGCAGGTTGCCACTGGAGAGGTTCATGAGGAACTGCTTCAGGCAGCCCAGCCCCCCATCGAAGGTGGAGACGCATCCTGCCAGGTCATCGGCACCGGCCCCAACTTCCACAACGAAGCGCTGACGGATGTTCTGCAGGCCTGCTTTCATGCGGCCCGTGACGAACTCGTCCTCACGACCCCGTATTACGTCCCGGATGCCGCCACCGAGTCCGCACTCCGATGCGCCGCCATGCGAGGCGTTCGGACGACGCTCATCGTGCCGGCCCGAAATGACTCACATCTGGTCGCGCTGGCGAGCAGATCACACTACGCGGGACTGATTCGAGCAGGGGTTGAGATCCAGGAGTACCACGCCGGACTCCTGCATGCCAAGACCATGACCGTCGATGACGGGCTCTTCATGATCGGGTCTGCCAACCTCGATCGCCGGAGTCTGGAGCTCAACTTTGAGGTCTGTGTGTTCGGCTGGAGTCGCGATTTCGTCGCGAGATTGAGGTTCCTGCAGATGTCCTATCTCAATGACTCCGGCCCAGTTGACACCGCTCGATGGCTGGGATTGCACCCCTCCCAGCGACTGCTGCACAACGCGGCGGGGCTTCTCAGCCCCCTTCTGTGAAACCTGCATCCGATTTTTCGCTTTTTGAGGCCCCTCCGGTGCCAAATGTCGCATGAATCTCTTGGAGGGCCGCCTCGGCGCGGCTACCGTGGGGGGGCCCGGCGGATCTCCTCAAGGCCAGTGAATCGGCTTCGAGCGTCCGCCAGAGGCTTCCGGGAGGAGTCTTGGGGCCGTGTGACAGGAAGCGTGCCGCACCGTATGGGGCGGTCTGGAGTGAGAGCGAGTGAAGATTCAGCCACCGACCACCATGTGCGCGAACACGGCAACCGTATTCGGAGTCGGCCTGCTGGCAACATGCGGTGTCGCCCTGGCCACAGACATGACGATGCAGATTGGTGGCGGCGACATCACCATCGCATCGGGCGGACTGCCCGGTCTCTTCGCCTCGGCCGATGCCATCACGCAGGCCGACCTCGAAACACTGAATGATGACCTCATTGCCAATGGCGTTGAGACGGAGGGTTTCCTGAACATCATGCTCGCCGAGACCGCTCGCGGTCTGTCGCTGATCTCCATGTTTGATGGAGACGACGGATGGCAGGGTGATCTCCCCCCGTTGTCACTCCTTGGCGTCCAGGCGATCTGGTCGGGGCAGTCAGATACATCCATCGTCAATCTGGACGCCGGAGGCAGTTGGCAGGTCGGGACCTCTGGGCCGGATCACATGATTGGAAGCGGCGCATTCCAGTGGGAGCAGGGACAGTCCTGGGAAGCCATGGCGCTGACCGAACTGGTGGCGGGACAGACCACCCAGCTTACATTGATTGATCTCGGTCTCTGGCCCCTCAACGAGGTCCTCGTTCAGTTGGTGACCTTTGGTGGAGACCAGTGGTCCGTCGCACAGACCGTGTCCTTCCCGGATGAAGGCAACTCACTGGTGCTCGATGGCGTGGTCGAAATCCCAGCACCAGCCGCCCTCTCGCTTCTTGCGATCGCCGGTGTCGTGACCGGCCGCCGCAGGCGCCGCTGATCCCTTCAGCTTTCCTCAACACAATCGCCACCGTCCACTGACACCCGCCACCAAACTGGTGGCGTCCTGATCAACAGGGCCCCCAGGCTCCAATCACCATCAGCAAGTCGTCCACGGAAACAACACCGTCGCCGTTGACATCCGCAGGTGAGACACCCGTCTCGCCCCAGTCGCTGAGGACGGCGAGGACATCGTCAACGCCCACATCACCCGACGCGTCGACATCGGCCGCGCACGGCGACCCGGAATCACATGCATCCGGGGCATCGCAGCTGGTCCCGGCCCCCCCCCACGTGCCTCCGAAGCCGCCGCAATCAACCTCCTCGAGATCGAAGCATGTCACGCCGTCGGCAGCACAGCACCAACCAATGGGCGCGGGGCAATCTTCGCTGCCGCATTGGGTTCCGTCCCCGCGAAAGAGGCCGTTTGCCGTGGCACACGATTCGGGCGTTTGGAGATCAAGACAGGAACCATCCGGTAGACAGCATGCACCCTCTGGGAAACAGATAAACGTGTCACACGACTCTCCAAAGTGCCACTGACCACCAAATGCGACGCAGACATCAGCCTCTGAGTCGATGCAGTTTCCTGACGATTCGACACAGCATGCCCCCTGAGGTTGGGGACATTCGGTACTGGCACAGTCGGTGTCATCTCCCTCATAAGCGCCTCCCTGCAACAGGCAGGCATCCTCGCTGTTGATCTCACATGATCCATCGGCCAGACAGCAGGCTCCTTGCCCGGGCGAACATCCATACGGGGTGTAGTACGACCGAAGCACCCAGTCGCCACTCGGTGTGCAGATGCCAGGGATTTGCTGGAACGTATTCCAGCCTTCGCCACACACGCAGAATGGCCCCGTCACCATATCGATCCAGTTCCCGCTGGGGGAGTCCAGCCCGCTGATATCGGTCGTCGGAAACGCGTTGGACGACGTCGGCGGCGATGAGATGCACGGGTTTCCCGGCTCGTTGTGTGCAATGACGCGAAAGGCCACGCTGTATGCATGGGTTCCGTTGTCATCGATATAGATCTGATCGGGATCATCGGGGTCGATGAGGAATTGAATGATCGTCCCACTCGTCCCGGGTGGCATCGTCAAATGCGGAAGCACCAGATCATCAGACTCAAACGACGCGAGTTTGACACCGTTGGTCGGTGTGCCTTGCCAGATCTCCACGCCCCACTGCGTTGTCGTGGATTGCGTGGCATTGGACGTCGCAAAGAGAATCTCCGCGGAGTCGAAACGCAAAGGAAACCGATCTGGCTGCAGTGTCCAGGACGCTGCAGCCGCTTCGCTCTGAGCGAAACCTGCCTGCACCACATACTGACCAGGTCCAAAGTCAGAGTCGGTGTGGGTTGCCTCTTCCTGAGGGCAGGCCCCCCGTAGCATCACAACGCCTGAGGAGCCGGTCGAAGGCGACAGGACGATACGCATGACATCAATATGATCAAGCCGCTGTACGTTGGTCAGGGCTGCATCAAAACCAAGAGCGGCGGTTGTCGCCAACCCACCCGCCAGCACTCCGGCTCCACGAATCAACACATCTACACCTCACAACCCGCCCGGTCCGAGTATGACACATGGACGTCCTGAGTCAACTCCCAATCCAGTCAGGCCCTCAACTGCCTTCCTGGCCCCGTGGGGCCTCTCTGGGCAGCAGTAGCAGGAGGCCGCCAGCGAGCATCAACGCGATCGGAAGCACGGCGAATGCGAAGCGGAAGTCAGACAGGCTGTACGTCCCCTCAGCAGCGGCTCCGCCCCCTCCCAGGTCGAGCAGCAGTCCGATTCCCCACTGACCAATCCCAGCCAGAAGCATCTGGAAGAAATTGATAAACGTGATGGCAGCGCCACGGGCATGATGCGGATTGAGGTCCATTCCCATCGGAAACGCCACCACGATGGAGCCAACGCCGAATCCGACCACAAACAAGAGCGGAAACGCCGCGGCGGATGACTCGGGTGACAAGCACAGCACGCCGATGGTCGCTGCCAGCGCCAGCGTGATACCGCCTCCGAGCGTCAGTTTGCGACGCCCCGTGCGGTCCGACCACCATCCGAGCAGCGGAGCCGCCACGCCAAGCCCGACGAACAGGAGCGCATCAGCGTTTGCAGCCCGATGCGGTGCCATCTCAAGACACTCCTCAAGGAATCGATCGCCCCACAGCGCGCCGAAGGTCCCGACCGGGAGGTATAGCAACCCGGCGATGCCTGAAACGATCCATGTTTGCCGGCTCCGAAGAACGCAACACATTCCGGAAAAGACACCGTCCCCGTGAGCGGCACGCGACGCCTCGACCCTGGCCTCGAACCAGGCTGGTCGCTTCGGCACCACAACCCAGATGGCAATCCCCAAGCCCAACCCCACAAGGGCGAATGCCCACGCCGTCGTACGCCACGAAGCATCCTGACCAAGGGCACCCAGCACCGTCTCTCCCAGGACGGCTCCTGCCATGCCGAGTGCCGCCGTCACGCCAGCCAACATCGCGATTCGACAACTCGGAAACCACACGCTTGCTACGTAGATCGTTCCCACATAGGCAAAGGCCGATCCCATCCCCGCCAGGAATCGCCCGCTCCCGAGCATCCCGAGCGAGAACGCCATGGCGAAGAGCGACGCGCCTGCGGCGCAGATCAGGCAGGCCACCGCCAGCGGACGACGGCTCCCGAAGCGATCGAGCAGCACGCCGACCACCAGCTGCATCGGTGCGTAGGCGTAGTAATACAGGCCCATCGTGAACCCGAACTGGCCAGCGTCCGCATGAAACTCCTTCTGAAGCGTCCCCTCCACCACACTCGGAGACACGCGGAGCATGAACTCATAGAGAAAGAAGGCCGCTGGTATCGCCCAGAAGAACCAGGCTCGCATGCGGCCCGCCGGATACTCGCTTCTCAGGTCGCATGGCGGATCGATGCTGGCAGATGATGATGGCACGACCTGAGTGTACATCAGACGATCGACGTACCATGGACGGCATGGAAGACCAGCGGGGCCTCAGTCGCCGTGAGTTCTTTCGCGGAAAGGTGTTCAAGCCGATTCGTGATGCAGCGGAACGTGGGGCAGCCGCCGGCCGCGCGGTACGGAAGGACCTCTCACTGACCTTGTTGCAGCGCCCTCCTGGCGCGGTCGCCGAGGGACAGTTCCTCGCCTCGTGCACGCGGTGTGGAGACTGCGTTGCGGCCTGTCCGCCGCGGGCCATTCGCTGGGCTCCCGATAGCTCGGGACACCGCCGCGCGGGAACCCCATACATCGACGCCATTCGGCAACCCTGCGTCATGTGCAGTGACACTCCTTGCATCACCGCCTGTGAGCCGGGCGTCCTTCGGCCAGATCTTCCCATGGTGATGGCAACTGCCAGAGTTGATCCGATCGCGTGTCTGGCGTGGACAGGGCAGCCCTGCCGGCTCTGCGTTGACCAGTGCCCGGTTGATGGTGCCATCGCGCTGGACGATGCGGAGCGACCAGTCATCAATCGAGATGCATGCACAGGATGTGGTGTCTGCGTGCAGGTCTGCCCTGCGCCGCGCAATGCCATCGATCATCAACCACTTCAGTCGCGGCCATTCTGGCATGGCTGATCCTGCTCGGCCGCAAGGCGGAGCATCAATCCGTCACGGATGCCTAGTTCATGCAGTTCGCATGTCGGAGCACCGAGATGCGTGAGCACACGATCGAGAATCACCGCGCCCGCAACAATCACTTCGGCGCGGAGTGGAGAGAACCCGGCTCTGGACTCGCGCTCATGCCGGTCCCATTGGGCAAGCCTCCGGGAGATCGTATGGATGAAGTCGGCTCGCAAAACGTGTCCGTCAATGGCCTCCACTGCTAAGTCTGACTCATCAGGAAGCGGCATGCCACGCTGATCCAGCAACGCCAACGCCGTCACAGTTCCTCCCGTGACAAAAACATGGTTAGGGCCCTCGAGCTCCTGAGGTATCTCTGCATCCAGGAGTTCCTGGATGGCTCCCTCCAATTCCGCCAAACGCGCCGGGGGGACGCGACCGGCGGTCTCGAATCGATCGGTCAACCGCACCGCCCCGATGGGAAGGCTCCGTATCAAGCCCACGGTCAGATCCTGTGCCAGTGTGACTTCCGTGCTGCCGCCGCCGACATCCACCACGGCGGTGGAGCCCTTCAGTGTTTGCTGAGAGGCGAGCGCTTCCCACGTGAGCGTTGCCTCTTCCACACCTGAGATGATGCGCATCGGGTGACCGGAAGCCGCATGGACCGCCTCACAGAGCTCCCCCGCATCCGCGGCCTCCCGCGGCGCACTGGTACCGACGATTGAGATACGGACTGCACCCTGACTGACCGCGTACTGGCACAGCGTGGCCACCGTGGTTGCCACCATGTCGATCGTCCCTCGGCCCAGTCTCTCCTCCCGCTCCAGACGACGGCCGATCTGCAGATTGATGCGACGCCGGTCAAGGTGAGCCACGACGCCCTGCGGATTCACCTCACCCACCGAGAGCTTCACACTGTTTGTTCCAACATCAATCGCAGCAACTCGCATAGAGGCATGATCCCCACTCGGCCAACTCCTGCCAAGGCGATCGATCCCATCGTATGAAGCCTGATACGCTGCATCGGTGTGGAATTGGCTCCGAGTCCCGCTGCTTCTCTCACTCCTGTGCTCCGGGTGCGCCCAACCACACTGGCAGGTGACAGCCTCGCAGGAGCTGACAGAGGGTGGAGCCACCCGCATTGACGTCCGCATTCAAAGAGATGGCATGCTCCTGGCAGCCCCGACGCTGATCTGCGCAACTGGCCAGCCGGGGACCCTGACGCTCCAGGGAGAGACATGCATCGCGGTGCAATGCCTTCCTCAATCCGGTGGGAGATTTACCATCACGGCCAGCATTGACGGATCATCAGTTCCGGTCGAAAGTCTGTTTGATGGCCCTGAAACGCCGCCAAACGCCGATTCCTCATCGGCGGGTTGACGCGGCAAGACATCCCCCTACCATCGCCCCTCTGGCGTCCCGGCGAAACCGGGACCCGATCTTTTTTGGGAGCGTCAAGATGGAATACATCACGTCTGAAGAGAAGGCGAAGCTCGAGCAGGAGCTCACGGATCGGCATCACGCCGATACAGAGATCACCGAGCGGATTGCCAAGGCACGGGAACTGGGCGACCTCAAAGAGAACGCCGAGTACCACGCCGCCAGGGAAGACAAGGCCATGAATCAGGCCAAGATCGAGATGATCCAGCAGAAACTCGCCACGGCGATCGTGGCGGATCCGTCTGACACGCCCGACGGTGTGGTCTTCATAGGAACCACCGTCAAGCTCAAGGACATCGACACGGAAGATGAGGAACTCTACAAGCTGGTCGGCGAGGCTTCTGGCCGATTCGACATGGAGTACGTCGAAGTCACCAGCGGCTCGAATCTCGGACAGTCGCTCTTCAAAGCCAGAATCGGTGAAACCATCCGCGTCGATCTCCCCCGCGGCGAGCGCACGTTCGAAATCGTTGAGATCCTGGAGTAGGGATGCCCCTGACTGTTTATCTGGCTGGCGAGATCCACTCTGACTGGAGAGACCGAATTGCCCACGGCGTCCACACCCTTGGCCTGAACGTTGAACTTGTCTCCCCAGTCACTAACCACGATCACAGCGACGCCTGTGGCGAGGCCATCCTCGGGCCTCAGCCAACACCGTTCTGGGCCGACAGGACCGGTGCCGGCATCAACGCCATCCGGACACGGACCGCGCTGGCGCAGGCAGACCTTGTCGTCGTTCGGTTCGGAGAGAAGTACCGGCAGTGGAATGCAGCCTTTGACGCAGGGATGGCTGTGGCTGGTGGCGTCCCACTCATCACGCTGCATCCGGAGTCGCATGACCATGCGCTCAAGGAGATCGACGCAGCAGCACAGGCCGTCTGCCGAACAACCGAACAGGTCGTGCAGATCGTCCAATACGTGCTGGCCGGGCAGTTGCCCGATTAATCTTCGTAGTAGGTCAGGATCAGCAGGACGTCATCAACGCCGACGACGCCGTCCTGATCAAGGTCAGCAGGACATGCACCACTGCAGGGCCCCCACGCCGCCACCAGGGCAAGGATGTCATTGACGTTGCACTGACCGTCACCGTCAATGTCACCGGGAACCGACGTCCCCGCAATGGCAAACGTCCCGCTCACGTCGCCCCCGACGTGCCCATCTCCATCGCGTGCCTGCACGCGCACGATGGCCGCGTCCGTGGACACATCCGGCGCCGCGAAGGAGTAGAACCCGTCATCGGCGGTAGCCCCCTCCACGGTCGTCCAGGTAGACCCGCCGTCCGTCGACAGATCAATGTCCACATTCACGACATCAAAGTCATCGTCGTCCGAGATCCACTGCACCACAATCGTGTCGCCCGGGTCATAGGTTCCCCCAACCGGGGATCGCACACACGTCGTTGGGTAGATACCGCCCGCGTGGGCGGGCATGTGCATCGTGATGCAGTGCATCACACCAGCGGAGTAGGCGAGGTTGTCACAGGTGATCTGGACCACCTGACGCTCGGGCATGGCGGCCTGAACCACGTTGAGCGCCTGGTTGTCATAGGTATCCGAGATCTCGGAGTACTTCGGAAGGAGAACCAGCCCGTTGCAGAGGACCATGTTGGTGTAAGTCCAGTGGGTCCATCCACTATCGAATGCCGGCGTTCGGTGCACCGTCCATCCGAGCCCTTGATAGAAACTGGCGGCGCCATCGCAGATCTGATCCTGCGTACTTCCGCTGTCGCTTGGCCAGTCGCTGATGATGATCTCTGCGTCACCGATGATCTGCATCCACATGTCAATGTGCTGGGTTGAATCGACAGACGTGGGAAATGCGTCGTGAATGTGCGTGTCCACATTCTGGTAGTCCGCCCAGACGCCGACAATGGCTGCCTCACTCATGCCTGGATTCTCATTCAGAATGAGTTCCGTCGCGGCCGCAGTGCCTATTGAATTCACATGGTAGTTGCCGCCTCCATGCACCAGATCATGCTCGTAGTAGGCATGGCCGACGCTGTTCTTGAAGTACGACGAGTAGTCATCATCATTGGGGCGTGGTCGGTTGTAGACATGATCAACGATCGCGCGACAGTCCCCTTCGAAGATGTACCGCGGACCGTAGTCGCGGATCCAGACCGTATCGGTGCTCCGAACCACCGTATTGACCCGACTCATGTCGGCGCCGTAGGAGGAGAGCGTGGACTGCACAGTGTTGGCCTCACTCGAGCTGTCGCATGCAATGAAGACATCTGCCTCACCCGTCGTCGTGATGGCAACTGCCATCTGCCGAATGATGTTCGTGTAGGAGTTGCCCCCCTCCCAGGCGAGCAGAATCCCGGCCATTGGCTCGTACTCACTGGCGCATCGCACCGGTCCGGAAGGCGGCGGCGTGGCCGCGCGTGTGGCGACGAGCGGGTGCGACTGAATCCACCTGGCTTCCGTCGCCGTCATCGATCTGGGGATCTCGGCCCCCTCTGGGAACACCAGAGCGCCGTCCACCACGCCCGGCTCATCGGCCGCATTGGCAGAGGATGCGATCAGGGCCAGGGCCGGGACACACACCGCGCGCATGAGCATCATTGATCAAGCTCCTCTCAGACCACCCACATGCCCCGTCAGACCCTCCATACGACACCGAATGGCCAACGGATGCAAACGCCGATCCGGGATTCAGGCCTGTTCGTTGCGTTCCCAGTCCACAATGACCTCCAAGAAGGCCTCCCCGTACTCCTCAAGTTTCCTGTCCCCGACGCCCTTGACTTCCAACATCGCCCGCGAGTCGGACGGTCGGAGCCGGGCCATTTCGCGGAGGGTGGCGTCTCCGAACACGACATAGGCCGGAACCCCACGCGCTGCGGCCATGGATCGCCTCAGCCCTCGCAGGGCCTCGAAGAGCTCTCGATCCACTCCCTCCCAGGACGCCGCTTCACCCACCGCTCCACGCACAGGTCGTTTGGGTGGTGCCACCAGATCCACCGGCCGATGCCCCAACATGACCTCAAGCCCCTCCTCGGTCATGGCTAGGGTGGGGTATTCACCCTCTGATCTTCGCAGAATGTCCAGGTGCACCAGTTGCCAGATCAGGTCGGTCAATTCGCCCTTGGATCGCCTGCTCAAGAGTTTGAACACAGAAAGATCTTCGTGCCCCCGCTGACGGACCTTCTCCAGTCCGGTTCCACGCAGCACATCCACCACATAGGACGCGCCATACCGCTGTCCGGTTCGAACCACGGCAGAGAGAATCTTCCTCGCCGTCGTCGTCCCATCCTCAAGAATCCGAACCTCCCCGAGGCACACATCGCACCCCCCACATGACGCTTCTGTCCGAGGCTGTCCGAAGTGGCGACCGAGCATCTGCCGGCGGCAAACCGCCGTCGCGCAGAACGACTGCATCGCATTGAGCATGGACTCTCGAAACGGCAATAGGGACGGTTCCTCGGACTCAGCCTGCAACGCCCGCCATCTCGCGGCATCGCCCCCCGAATACAGCAGCACACACTCCGACGGGAGGCCATCGCGCCCAGCTCGTCCGGTCTCCTGTTGGTATCGCTCAAGACTGTCGGGCATCGACGCATGCACGATGCATCGCACATCGGACCTGTCGATTCCCATCCCGAATGCCACCGTGGCCGCCACGACGTCGATGCGTTCTGACGCAAAGTCGTCCTGAACACGCGATCGAACCACGCGGTCCAGCCCGGCGTGATATGCCGCCGCAGACAAACCTCGCTGACTGAGCGTGCTGGCCACGGACTCTGTCTGCCGGCGGGTGCCGCAATAGACAATCGCAGCCTGCCCCTTGTGACGCAAAATGGCTTCTGCCACCTGCCGCTTCCCATCTGTGCGGGGTGTGACGCGATAGGTCAGATTCGGTCGATCAATGTCTCCGACCAGCACCAATGGATCATTGAGATCGAGTTGGCGCAGGATGTCCTCTCGCACGCGCGTTGTGGCGGTCGCTGTGCATGCGTGCCATGACGCGTTGGGGACCGCGGCCCGCACTTCTGCCAGACGGCGGTACTCCGGGCGAAAGTCATGCCCCCACTGACTGATGCAGTGCGCCTCATCCACGGCGATCCAGTGCGTCGGCCATCTGGCAACCATCGAGAGAAACCCGGGAGAGACCAGTCGCTCCGGTGTGACGTAGAGCAGCCGCAAGGAGCCGGCTGCCGCCTGGTCAATCACACTGGAATGGTCCCTCCCCGACAAATCTCCGTGAAGACATGCGGCAGGCACGCCGGCCTGCTGCAGTCCATCAACCTGATCCTTCATCAGGGCGATCAACGGAGACACCACCAGTGCCATGCCGCCTTGAATCAGTGGTGGCACCTGAAAGCACAGCGACTTGCCTCCACCGGTGGGCAACACCAGAAGTGAATCCCGCCGAGCCAACGCTGCATCGATCGCCTCACGCTGCATCGGATACAGCGCACTCCATCCCCAGACATGTCGAACTGTCTCCAGCACCCGATCGGCCATCCCGGCCTCTGGTGAATCGCCCACCTGCATGCCGACAAGGTATCGTGGCAGGCGACTGGCCGATCATGGCCCGAAGGGAGGACCAGCGGTGACCATGTGCAACGACCATCCGGTCGCTCGGCGGGCCTGGGCCGTTACCGGTCTGGCGCTCGCGCTGTGCCTGGTGAACTATCTTGACCGCGTCGTCATTTCATTTGCCATTGAGCCGATCAAGCACGAGTTCGACCTCTCCAACACGGCGTTCGGACTCGCGATTTCCCTGTTTGCCCTCGGCGCCCTCTGCGTGAATGGTCTCAGCGGCATTCTGCTGGACCGTTGGGGCGTCCGAGTTGTCTGGGCCATTGGGCTCTTTGTCTGGTCTGCGGCCATGGCGGCGCTGGGCCTTGCAGAGGCGTGGGTGCTCTTCCTCGTCATGCGTTTCGTCCTTGGCCTGGGCGAGGGTGTTAACTTTCCTGCAATGAACCGGGCCGTCGCGGACTGGATACCGCCTCGTCTTGCCGGGCGAGCGGTGGGCATCATGGTGGTCGGGGTGCCCGCGGCGCTGCTGATCGGCGGACCAGTCCTGTCCCATCTCATTGAGGCCGTCGCCTGGCATCGTGCGTTCATCATGCTCGCCATCGGAAGCGCGCTCCTCGGAGTCGCCATCCTCTGGATCTACAAGCGAAGACCAGACGCACAGCCGGTGCCTGCATCGCATCGAGTCCATTGGTGGGTGCTGCTTCGGCATCCAACGCTGCTGGCCACCAGTTGGTCGTTCTTCGCGTTCGGGTATGTGCTGTGGTTCGGAATCACGTGGATTCCCGGTTACTTCCAGGAGACGTGGGGCATGAAACTCACCAGTGTTGGCTGGTTCAGCACGCTTCCGTGGGGACTGGCCTGCCTCTTCATCCCGCTGGTTGGATGGTGGTCCGATCGCCGAATGGTTCGCACCGGGCGAATTCGAAGTGCCCGGATCCACCCGATCTGGTTCTTTCAGTTGCTTGGCGCGTTGTGCTTCGTCCCGCTGATCTTCACCCACTCTCAGTCCGTAGCCATTCTCATGCTTTCTCTGGGCATCGGATTCTCCATGGCAGCGAACGCACCGTACTACTCAGTGTGCACTGATCTTTTCTCGGAGCACGCCGCAACAGCGACGGGCATCATGGTGACCTTCTTTTCAATCTCCGGTCTGACAACTCCCCTCCTCACAGGCTGGCTGACCGATCATTTCGGGGGGTATGACGCTGCGTTCGCCGCACTGGCCATCTTTGTCGCCACTGGCGCGCTGGGCATGCTCATTTTCGCTCGACCGGATTCCGCCAAAGCGAGCCTCACATGACCACCCCAAGTCATCTCGAAGCACTTCGATCGAAAATCGATGCACTGGACACCGATCTGGTTCGCATCCTGAGTGAACGAGCAATGGTCGTCGAGGAAGTCGGCAGGACCAAGCGGCAGGACGACACTCCTGTGTACGCGCCACATCGGGAACGGGCGGTGCTGGATCGCATTCGATCACTCAATACAGGGCCGCTTTCCAATCGAACACTGGAAGCTATCTGGCGAGAGTTGATGTCGGGAAGTTTCCGAATCGAGCAGGGACTTCAGATTGCCTATCTCGGACCTCCCGGGTCTTTCAGTCATGTTGCCGCGATCCGACACTTCGGACACTCTGTGGGCGTGGTCGAATCGGCTGACATCGACGCCGTCTTCAGGGACGTCCTCTCCGGATCAGCTCAATACGGCGTCGTCCCCTGGGAGAATTCCATTGTCGGAGGCATCACTGACACACTGGACGCCTTCGTGGAGTACGAAGTCAACGTCTGCGCAGAATCATTGATCGAAGTCTCCCATTGCCTCATCGCCAATTGCGATCAAAGGAGCATCAGGCGGTTGGCTTCAAAGCCTCAGGTCCTCGCCCAATGTCGACGCTGGATTCAGGAACACTACCCCACCGCTGAGTTGGTACCGACAGCATCTTCTGCAAGGGCCGTTCAGCTTGCCGCAGAAGAGGACGGCACGGCCGCCATCGGATCGAGGCTCGCCGCCTCGATCTACCACGTCAATGTCCTGGCCGAACGGATTGGGGACAAGCCTGAGAACATCACGCGGTTCCTCGCGATCGGCAAACAGCGTCCCAACCCGACCGGGTCGGACCGCACTTCGATCATGTTTGTCACACGTCACGAACCCGGTGCACTCGTTGATGTTCTTGCCGCGTTTCGAGATGCTGACATCAATCTCTGTCACATCGATAAACGACCAAGCGAGCGAGTCAACTGGGAGTACACGTTCTTCATCGATGCGGATGCCCATCGTGATGACGACGCCCTCAACACGGCCCTCCAGAGTGCGGAGGCACACTGCGTCCTCCTGCGGGTGCTCGGGTCGTATCCCCGCGCCGAATCTGTTCTCTGATAGCGCGGGGTCGGGTACCTTGGACGCGTCATGATCAACGTGACTCACACCACCACGGCTCTTCTGCACGACCTCCATGAAGACGGCGGCGACGCCGCGTGGGAGCTGTTGGACCGAAGATACCGACCGATCATTGTGGGGCTCGCATGTCGGCTCGGTCTTACTGAACAAGATGCCCTCGACGTCGCCCAGGACACCATGATTCGTGTTCTGGGTGAGTATCGGGATGGAAAGTACGACCGTCAGCGAGGTCGCATGCGATCGTGGATACTGGCCATCGCCCGAACGAAGATTGTTGACGTCCATCGCAAGCGTGGCATTCGCAAGGAAGCACGCGGCGAGTCAGCCTTGGTGACACTCCCAAGAGACGAAGCCATTGACGATTTGTGGGAGGCGGAACGCCGACGCGTCGTTCTCCGGGAATCGCTGGAGTCGCTGAGAGCAGAGTCACGCACAGCCGATCGAACCGTGCAGGCATTTGAGATGCTCGTGTTTCATAAGCGCTCCGTAAGCGACGTGGCCGAAGCGCTTGAGATGTCAGACAACGACGTCTATCTCGCCAAGAGCAGGATCGCCAAGAAGCTCAAGGAGATCGTGCAGACGCTCGAGTCGTTGTACGAAGAAGACGGGGCATGAGCACGCCTTTTCCATCACGCAAACCCACACCCGAGGAAGTCAGGGCCATCGCCCAGCATGGCACGGTCGCCTCTGACATCATGAGGTGGCTGGAGGAAGAGGACGACGGAAGCGTCGCGGCGGAGATCGAGCGCCTCCGAAGCGCAGACGATCCTCATGCCACAGTGGTGTCTCGATCGGGCGACACTTCTGAGGATCGGTTTCTCGATGAGTTCGCAGAGGCTCATCGCGCCGGTGTGTTTGGGGGCAGTTCGATTGTCGAGGCACCAGAAGCAGCTGGCTATGCCATCGAAGAGGAAATCAGCCGAGGCGCGCAGGGAGCCGTCTTCCTCGCTCGCCAGACCGCCACGCGAAGACTGGTCGCCCTGAAGGTCCTGCTTCGGGGGGCCTTTGCCTCTCCACGACAACTCGTGCGGTTTGAACGCGAAGTCGAGATGGTCGCGTCCCTCAAACATCCTGGCATCGTGACGGTCTACGACAGCGGCACGACCGAGGACGGGCGGGCCTGGCTGGCGATGGAGTATGTGGACGGAGAGCCCCTCGATGGCTGGCTTTGCCGAAAAACGGACGAGGCACCGACTGCCCGGCACCGCACTGAAACGGCGCTGATCGCTGACGTCTGTGACGCTGTAGCGGCAGCGCATCGCAAGGGCGTCATCCACCGCGACCTCAAGCCAGACAATGTTCTGGTCGACTCAGACGGGCGGCCCCATGTCCTCGACTTTGGACTCGCCAAGCCTGTAGACGATTCGGAGTGGGAGTCTTCTCAACTCGAAGTCACTATGGCCGGAGAGTTCATGGGGACATTCGCCTACGCCTCCCCAGAACAGGTCTCGGGCGATCCCGACCTGATCGATGTCCGAACCGACGTCTTCGCCATCGGAGTCATGCTCTACGAAGCCGTGCTCGGCACTCGGCCCTACATTCTGGAAGGATCAATTGCCGACGTTGTCAGGACGATTGCGGAAGCGGCCCCCATACCGCCTCGATCGGTGGATCCTTCCTTGGACCGCGATCTCGAGACTATCCTTCTTCGCTCCATCGACCGCGATCTCGATCGCAGATACCAGGGCCCCGCGGATCTCGCGCGAGACCTCCGACATTGGATGGCAGGGGAGCCAATTGAAGCACGGCGAGACGACGCCTGGTACGTCGCGCGCAAGCTTCTGAAACGACACTGGATCGCAGTCAGCGGCGGCATCGCAGCCGTCGGCCTTCTGATCGCGTTCGGTGTCTTCATGACGGTGGCCTGGGACCGGGCGTCCACCGCCAATGAACGCCTTCGGGGCACCGTTGGCATGGTGTCGAAGGTGCTCGGCACTGCCGACGCCGAGAACATCGATCAACCTCTGGCCGCGTCCAGCATCGGCGAGATGATGGCCCAATGGCTCCGCGTCGTTGACACGGATCTCACGGACTATCCGGAAGTGGCGACTGCAGTCAGACTCGATCTGGCACAGAACTACATCGGAAGCGGGCGATACGAGGAGGCCGAACAGGCGCTCGACCACGCAGCGGAAACAGTAGACCTCTCAGTCTTGCAGCCGAGTCCGGAAGCAGGCAATCTGCTTCATCTTCGGGGGCGTCTCCACTACAAACGAGCCGACTATGGCCTCGCTGTCGATGCGTACCGAGCCGCTGTAGCACATCGACTTCACACGGACCCCCTCGCCGAGACGACGGCCGAGAGCACACTGCACCTCGGCGCAGCGCTTCAACGCGCCGGAATGCATCAGGAATCCCATCGCGTTCTCGAAGATGCACTGAACCGGCACCGCGAGCTCGTATTGGCCGCCAGTAGCGATGAGGAACAACTCAGCCGACGCACTGCCCTGGCCAACGTCCTCAACACGATGGCCATCGCCCACCTGACCAACAGACCCGAACAAGCACTGCCGTTGGTGCGTGAAACTCTGGACCACCTTGAGTCGATCTCTGCAGATCCGAAAGCTGATTGGCGAATCGGCCGGCTGCAGCACAACCTTGGCGATTGCCTCGCCAGACTTGATCGATTCGAAGAGGGAGAGGCCGCCCTGCTCGCTGCACTTCGCATTAAGCAACTCCAAGGAAGCAAGACGTCAATTGCAAACACACACGCAGCGCTGGCACGACTTGCTATCGCTCAGCGCGACGCCGAATCTGCGGGTGATCATCTGCGCCAAGCGCGACAACTGCGATCGGGAAGGCTGCCCGAGGATCACCCGTCTCAACATGACGAAGCACTCATTGATATCGAAATCAGGCTGCTCACGGGCGATCTTGATGGCGCCCAATCGCTCCTTTCAACGATTGATGAGCACTCGGACAGTGTGCAACGACGCGCGTCACATGACCGCCTGAGAGGCCTTCTACTGAAGGCCCGAGGAGAGCACGATCAAGCGGAAATGAGCCTCCACAAGGCCCTCGCCGCGTTCATCGATTCGACAGGCGCACGCAGTCCACAATCTCGAAAGTGCATGCAGTCACTGGCCAAACTGGTGGAAGCTCGCGGCCAGACGGAGGAGGCCGCCGCGCTCAGACACGCAGCACTCCCCCCGGAGACCTCTACCGGCGACGTCGGCCCCTGAATCCAAGAGCAAGCAGCGCGATCGCGCCTGGGGCCGGAACAGACCCTACACCGGCCAATCCGATTTCATAGACTCCAGAATTCTCGAAGTCCGTCACGTCCGTCCAGCCATCTGACCACAGAAGACCGGCCCAATCCGAACGCGGCTGCACAATGCCCGTGTCATTGCCAGGCTGCCCCATTTCAAAGAGCGGAACCCAGTCACTCTGGATGTCCACCGTCGCTTCACTCATCGCAGACGTAATGGCCAGGTAGTAGATGCCGGCCTCAGAGAAATACTGTCCGCCGTTACCGTCGTCATTGACCAACTTGGATTGGGTGGAGTCACCGTGCACGTTGTTATTGGCGATCACACCTTTTCCATGCTCATCAAACAGGAACAACATCGGGTCTCGAAGCGCGTCGTTGCCATCCAGAAAATAGGTCTCTGCTCGGAACTCGTTCGGGTTCTCGATATAGATGCGATAGACATCCTGCCAATCGCTCAGCCCGGCAAGCGACGAAGTCCCGGTCAAGGATCCCCGAACGGTTCCGACCTGGCCACCATTGTCTCCCTTGACGTCTGTGGCTGTGTCCTTTGACGACCCCGCGTCCCCACCCGGCGGTTCGTCAAAGATGGGCCCTGCCTGCGCCGTGGCGGTGGCCAGCATCATGAGGATGCCTGCGACGCCTATGCGATTGACTACCGAACTGTTCATACTCATACGAAGCCACTCCCTCATATCTGTAACGCTCCCAAGAGGCTCCCCAGCCTACTTCCCGGATCAAGTTCGGCCAAGGGAAAAGGACTGAAGTGCCCCCCATCGATCACAAGCTCACACCCCACCGGACGAGCTGAGATCGAAAGGCCCTCCAGCCTCCCGATCTCAGCACGAGTGGGTCACTGAATCAGCCTTCCCAACGGTCCAGAACCATCAGGAGGTCGCCCATGCCGACCGCTCCGTCATGGTCGATGTCGACCAGGTGGCACTGCCCATCATCACTGCCGCACTGGTTGCCCCACGCCCCGATGAGAACCATGAGGTCATCGACGCCCACGAGCATGTCGAAGTCGTAGTCGCCGGGGATCCAGCCGCAGTACCCCAACGTCGCGCAGGCCTCCTCGGTGCAGGTTGCACCGTTGGCAAAGGTAACGGTGACATCAAAGCAGATGGTGCTTCCCGGAGCGGCTCCGCTCACCTGCGGATCCACTGACCATGAGTGCTGCGGCGGCAGGTTCATTGGCATCGAACCGACCGAGAAGACCTCACTCCCGCCCGGCGTGAATGCCACACCAACGATTGCGTTGGTTGCATCCTGATTACTGACTCCAATGTCCAGAGTCCAACTGTATGGCGGTGTCATCGTGTCACACGTCACATTGAGCACCTGGACGACAGGGCAGTCGGCCATTGGTGCTGCCCCGCCCTCACGGGTGACCACCAGGTCACCAAGCATCGTTTTGTCCTGGATGCCGACGTTGTTGTTGTAGTCAATGAGCCAACTGTCCGCCGTAGTCCCGCCAGTGGCTGGAAGTCCCTGAAAGCCGTAGATGTTGTCACCCGCGCCGATGTGGAGCGCATCACCCGAAGCCCACACGCGATCAGCTTTGGCATCGACACCACCTGAAGCGGAGTGCGGAGGTCCCACCGCAAACGTGTGGCTCGTCTGTACCCAGCCGGTCGCCGTGCACTCGTACTCCAGCACGCGGGCCGAGTGAGCACCCATGTGGTTGATTCCGAGCTGGCTTCGCTCAGCAAGCAGCATCGTTCCCGATGGGCTGAAGTCAATGTCCGAAACGGGTGACGAGTACACCCACGGGGGATCGACGTAGGTGTCGGTCAGCACGATTTCAAGTTGCTCGGCATTGGCGATCGGAGCACCCGTGGCATCCAGTTCCACCGACCAGATCTCGTTGTTGTCGGTCGACGCGTTGTTGGCGTCTTCATTCCACAGGGAGTAGTAGAGGCGATCGCCATTGACTTCGAGTCCAAACGGACGATCCCCCAGTGCGGCCGGACCAGGTGCGCCGGACCACGGGACACCGTGATCAAACGTCCCGAGCACAACGCCGCTGGTGTGATCGACTCGATAGATCAGGCCGTCCTCGAAGTTGCTCACCAGGAGCTGGTCATGGTCACAGTCATAGGTGATCGAGCCAAGACTGCTGTTCGACGTAGGAAGTACGGCGAATGTGGTGATCGCCGCCGTGATGGCGTCGATACGGTAGACAGCCCCCCACCCGGATGGACCAGCCACATCGAGGTTCCAGGTTTGCGATGCCGTCACAAACACATGGCCATCCTCATCGAGGGCGACACCCAGAATGCTCCCCAGATTCGTCTCGTTCCAGGATGAGTGCGCATACCTTCCGATTGCGGCTGCCATGTTGAAGGGCTGCGCACCAAGAACGCCGAGATCGAACACGGTCAACACGCGATCCCCGGGTAGTGCAGGAGATACCGTCTGCACCGCCACGCGGCCACTTCCAAACGCCAGAAAATCCTGATACGCGTATTGCGGTCGCCCCGCACACTCCGAGCCAGCAACCGCAGCGCACGCCGGCGGATCACAGTTGATCCCGGGATCCGAGCACTGCGACCCCAGACCGTACCAGACTCCCCCAGAGCTCTGGCAGTCTGCCTGAGTGAGGTCCATGCAGAACCAGTTTCCGGATCCAGCATCCTCTTCGACGCAACACGCCCCGGTCACCGGGAGAGGATCACACTCGACGTAAGCATCCGTACATGCCGTCCCCGGACCGTACCAATACCCACCAAGCGCAAGACAATCGTCCTCGATCAGAAGATCGCAGACCAGACCAAGGTCTGAATCCTCGTAGCAGCACGCTCCGCGGTCATCGCTCGAGGGGTCGCATTCCAGTGATGGATCTGTGCAATCCAGACCCGGATACCAGGTACCACCCATGTCCTCACACTTGTAGTCCTCCAGCATGTGGCACATCCATCCGAGGTTTGCGTCCTCGTAACAGCACGCCGATTCAACCGGAGTCACATCGCACTCAACCATTGGATCACCACAGGCCGTTCCGACTCCATAGAAGTAGCCCCCAAGGAACTCGCAATGGGAGCTCGCCGCGTCAATGCACACCAACCCACCGAGGTCCGGATCTTCATAACAACACGCCCCGGTCGGCACATCCGCGGCAACAGCCGGGGTCGAGGCAAGCCAGAGCAGGGTGAGGCCTGCCAGCGTGGCGGCCGTCGGTGATTCAAGTAGTCGTTTGGTGTGGGGCATCTGGTCATCTCCTCAAGAGGCAGGGGGCAGCACGGGCGGAACGGCCACCAGCGGCCTCCGCTATGAAGGCTCCGTGGACAGACCTCGTTTCTGTCAGCTTGATGCCAAAAGACCTGAGAGAAATCCCCAGACCGCCTGCCGCCCCATCTCCTGACCAGGCAAACACTTACCGCCCCTGCCACCTGCAGGAACCTGGTCGCGGCTCCAGCAACTTCGGCCGGCCGTCACACGCTGAGAACTCGGAGGCGAACCGGCGCCAGCGACACGCAAAGCCGCTCGATCAACACCGGGGCCCCATCGGGCGGCGGATCGCCGTCGAGTTGCCACCGAACGGGCGACTCACAATCGATCTCGACACGCTGATAAACCCGTCGGTGCACATAGGTTGGGGCCCCGACCTGTCTGCCCAGACGACACCTCGCAAGCCAGCCGAGCATCGCAAGCCGCGACGCCGCGGGGAAGAACGCCAGGTCAAGGACGCCGTCATCCATGCGAGCCATCGGGGCGGGGTCAAGCCGCCCCCCGTAGAGGGGGGCATTCGACACCACCACCCAACCTCGCTGCGCAGACACCACCGCCGCGCCGTCCACCTGCACCGACATCCGCGAGGGACTCCAGCGACGCAGTTGACGTAGCCCACTGCGGACATAGTGCCAATTCGAAACGCGTTCGCGGCGGCGGGCCGCCACATCTGCCACGATCTCGGCGTCAAACCCGACGGATGCCATGAGCAACATGGCCTCCCCCCCCGCCTGCGCGATGTCGACCTCGGAACATCGACCCGTTTCAATCAGCCCGACCGTCTGTTCCAGTCGAGCCCCCATGCCGAGTGACCGGGCGAAGAGATTCTCATTGCCCTGGGGAACATGCACCAACGGAACGTCAGCCTCCGCGACGGCCATGGCCATCGACCGCACCGTGCCATCCCCCCCGACCACAGCCACCGCGTCGGCATCCACGAGGTGCGATGGCAACCAGACCCGTGCATCGCCAGGCTCACTGGCCACTTCGTCCGCGACATAGCCCTTCGAAGCCAACATGGCTGCGAGCGCCTCGCTGTGACGCCGCGCGCGTCCACGACCGGAAACGGGATTGGCGACAATGACGACTCGCATGATGGTGCGTGGGGCCTCTCGAACGCCCGCCAACCCTATCGGCTCGAGCGTTCGGATCTGGTGAAATCGACCGACATGCACCACGGGTTCCTCCTGACCTGCCCCATTGCCCGTAAGGTGAGTGGATGAGCCGCCTCGATCGCCGCGCGTTCCTCCATCTGGCCACGGGCGTCTCGCTTGCCTTTGGCGGCCTGCAGCGTCGCTGGCTTGGGGCGGCGTCTGCCTCCCTGCTCCCTGCAAGTGGATTCACCGGTCCGGCTGGACCGCTCGTTCCAGATCCCGCTGGCCTGCTGGATCTGCCCAGCGGATGGACCTATCACGTCTTCTCCCGGACCGGAGAAGAGATGGACGATGGACTTCTGGTGCCGGGCAAGCACGATGGCATGGCGGCATTCCACGGCCCCGACGGCACCACCGTGCTCATTCGAAACCATGAGATCTCACCCGCCCATGACACCACCGGTGCCTTTGGTTCAGGCCACGAGCGCCTCGGACTGGTGGACCGTTCCAAGGTCTATGACCTCGGACGCACGCCGCTTGGCACCGACCTCCCGTGCAGAGGGGGATGCACCAGACTGACCTATGACACCACGCATGGTGCACTTCGGTCACATCGGTTGATACTTGCGGGAACCGACTACAACTGCGCTGGCGGACCGACCCCCCGCGGCACGTGGATCTCATGCGAAGAAACCACGGTCGGCCCGGAGCATGGATTCCCCTGGCGCAAGCCGCATGGATACTGCTTTGAAGTCCCCGCCGCGGTCGGCGCCGGGCTGGTGACGCCCGAGCCCATCACCACAATGGGACGATTCCGACACGAAGCGGTGGCGGTGAGTCCGGAGTCGGGCATTGTGTATCTCACCGAGGACCTCAACGATGGCGTGCTCTATCGATACCTCCCCGACGACCCGACCCACCTTCGCGAAGGCGGAAGACTCCAGGCCCTCGCGGTCACAGACAGGCTCTCGGCCGATCTTCGGGACTGGGAAGGCATCCCTCCGATGCAACAGGGCGACGTCCGCACGGTGCACTGGGTTGATCTGGAGGATGTCGATTCCCCAGATGACTCCCTCCGCTATCAGGCATTCGACCGCGGGGCGGCCAGATTCGCACGAGCCGAAGGCATGTGGCACGGTGATGGTGAGGTGTTCTTTGCATGTACCACCGGCGGCCGAGCCAAAGCAGGCCAACTCTGGAGGTACCACCCTGCACGCCCTGGCGTCGAAGGGACGAGGCACGAGCGCACCGAGCCAGGCACGCTGGAACTCTTTCTCCAGCCGGACGACCCGAGCGTGCTCGAAAACGCCGACAACATCACGCAGTCACCCAGTGGCGACCTGGTGGTGTGCGAAGATGGATCGGGGGAACAGTTTCTGCTCGGAGTCACACCACGCGGCACGATCTATCCGATCGCCCGCAACGCACTCAACAACTCGGAGTTCGCGGGGTGCTGCTTCAGCCCCGACGGAAGCACACTCTTCGTGAACTATCAGAATCCCGGTTTGACGATCGCGATTACTGCGAACGCGCTCACATCAACCTGACCACCGATAGCATGATGGGATGGCTCAGCGCGTCATCGTGATTGGTCTGGGGTGCGCGGGAACAGCCGCGTGCGCTGCGCTGGCAGCCCGCGGCGCCGACGTCATCGGGATCGACCAATACGACATCGGACACACACACGGCGGCAGCGCCCATCAGTCCCGCGCATTCCGGCTCGCTTACTTTGAGCACCCCGGATATGTGCCGCTCCTTCGGGAGGCCCGCGAAGCATGGATCCGACTGAACACAGACGCCGATGAGCAGGTGTTCTACGAGACCGGCGGACTCTACATGGGCGATTCCGACGGTTCCCTCGTCCCCGACTCCGTCGCAGCGGCCCAGGCCTACGACATTCCGCACACGACGCATGACGCGCGGTCGATTCGACAGCGGTGGCCCGCCTTCGACCTCCGGGATGACATGGTCGGCATGCACGAACCGCTGGCGGGGCTCATCGTTCCGGAACGTGCGCTGCAAGCTCATGCCAGCGCAGCCGTCGCCAACGGTGCCGAACTTCAAACGGGCGTCAAGGCGACACAGTGGCGTGAAGACAGCGCAGGCGTCGTCGTCGATACTTCGGATGGCCCAGTGCATGCAGATCGCCTCGTCCTGTGCGCAGGTGCCTGGGCAGGCCCGTTGAGTCAGTGCACGGCACTACGGATTCGGCCATCCAGACAGGTCCTCGTCTGGTTTGATGCGCCCGACGCCGCCCCGATTGACGCCCCCGCACTCCCGGTATGGGCATTGGAACTTGACGACGCCTCGTTGCTCTATGGCTTCCCGCGCATGTCCGGTCTGCCCGGACCTGGCGGTTTCAAAGTCGCCAGACACTGGGCAGGGCCTACCGTGGATCCCGACGATGACATCGCCAAGGCGCCCCAAGCTGGCGATGAGCGGGACGTGGTACCCCACCTGACTCGATGGCTCCCCTCCGCTTCAGGCGCCGCATCAACCGTCCACACGTGCCTGTATGCGAATTCGACCGATGGGCACTTTCGGATCGGTCTGCATCCTCATGCGTCCCACGTCGTCATCGTGGCCGGACTCAGCGGGCATGGATTCAAATTCCAGCCCGTCCTTGGCACGATCGCCGCTGACCTTGCACTGACCGGCCGCACGGCAATGAACATCAACTTTCTGGCGATCGAAGATCCTCCTCCGCCTGCGTGAGATCGCGCCTACACTGGCCGGATGATCTCACTCGCGGGCATGGTGCTGATCGCCGCTGGACAAGGACTGATATCAGGGTCGCTGCTCGATCCGCTCGACCAGTCTCCCCCGTGGCTCCTCTCGGACATTCCATTGGTAATCGAGCGTGTTGGCATTGAGGACGCTGACCGGCAGGCGATTCTGTCCCAACTCGTCCGGGACTTCAATGACCACTGGTCGGCCGCCGTCTCGGGGTACTCGTCAGATCGGGCCAGCAGGCCACACACCAACCCGTCTGAGTGGGCCGAGGCCCGCCGCACGCTGGCCAAAGCCAACGAGACGTATCTGCAGCAGCGGGATGCGGCGAAGGAACTGAAGCGACGACTGGAGTCGGGCCGCACAGGGGTCCGGTATTCATCAAGGCGACCACCGGACGCGCTGGGCATGCAACTGATTGAGGACGCCCTTGGAGAATCCAAAGTCGAGCTCAATGCGTCCTGGGCGGCATGCCGCGCTGCCCGCGATCGGATCGCATCACTCCAGGTGGCCTCGGAAGCTGATCAGGATTCATTGCTGTCTCGATTCAATCAGATCGGCCAGCAGCTCATCGAGGGGCTCGAGGCAGACATCTCCATCTTCCTGCTACCGGATGAATTGGAAGAATGGCACCGTGTCAAGAAGGACATCGCCCGGCGCAGACACCTGCGGGCCGGACACCTTCAGGGAGAGCACGTCGACCTTGATGCGGTGGTGCGTGTGATCGACCCCCAACTGACCGATGAGACCCGTGACATCCTGTCTCAAGTGCTCCCCGAGTGGCGGAGCCACATCGACGAACTCCTGAGTGATCGCGAGGCCGCCTTACTGAACGCCCCCCGAAGTTTCTCCCACGCCTCATCAGAGTCGTGGGATCCGACTCAGGCGATCCTCGCGATGAAAGTCGTTCTGGATGCGCGGCGGGCCGTTCGCGACCGGACGTGGGACGCTATTGCAGACACATGCCAATCCCTCACGGACGCCGACCAGATCAGGATCCTCCGAGGGGAGTACCGCCGCCGGGCCTTTCCCTCCCTGTACTACCGCTCACGCGTTGAGCGGGCCGTTCAGTCGGCCATCGACGATGGCATGGCGGAGCTTCACCCAGCGCTGCCCAAGATCCTCGAGTTGCATGCGAATGCGCTGCGTCGAGTTCGCCCGGAAGCCATTCAGGGCATCATGGAGTTTGACGGTACTGAGACGCTTTACCTGCTGGCCGTTGAGAATGAACTGGACCGACCCGACTTGACCCAAGCATTCAAGAAACTCGATCGAGCCCAGAACATGGTGGCCGATGTGGACAAGGAAGCTTATGTGCAGTTGGTCATGGTCATCGGTGAACACCGGGCCCGCAGGCTGATGGACCGCCACTGAGCGGGTGACGCCCCTCAGGCAACTGGCGGCTGCTCCATCGCCACCAGATCAGGCGATCCGGCAGCGACATCACATCGCCACGCGGCATCAGGTGTCGAGCAGGACCACGTCCCGCCGGCGCCCTCCACCAGGGCCAACCCGGCAGCCACATCCCAGAGGAAGATGCCCTCCTCGTAATACAGATCCATACGTCCGCCAGCCGTCCATGCCAGCGACAAGCCAGCGCAACCGATCATCCGAATCTTTTTGTACGCAGCCATACGCTGCGCATATCGCGACTGTGAGGTTGCGCCAAAGTCAAAGCAACGGGGGAAGCCCGTGGCCAGGACCGCTGTGTCCGGGCTTGTAGCGTTGCCAGCGGCGCAGGGAACTCCATTGCATGTTGTCGGGACGCCCAGGCCCCCGGCCCACACCACGTCGGTGCAAACCTCGCTGATCACCCCGAATGCCGGTCGCCCGCCGCGCCAGAGCGCGATGCAGGTACAGCACACCGGAAGACTTCTGGTGAAGTTCATGGTGCCATCGAGCGGATCGATGATCCAACCATCCGCCTCGAGCGTGAATGCCTCGCCTCCGCCGCCTTCCTCCGAGAGGATCGGAAGTCCACTCGGCGCCAGAACGTCCAAAATCGCCCGCTCCGCGTCCAGGTCGGCCTGCGCCTTGACATCCCTGCCTGGGGCACTGAGCACCTGCGTTGAGGCCCTCCGAAGCGTCCTGATGGCTGCCTGAGCGGCCTCGATAGCCAGCGAGCGTTCACGTTCGTTGACGGCTGGGGCGGTCATCTACGCACGGTACCACTCGATTGTGCGGGTTGTAGGGGAACGGCGAAGACGCGGTCCGATCGAAACTTCTTGGGCCACCTTCAGATTGGTGGCATCCTTCAGAAGATCACCGGCGAATGCCCCCCTGAGAGGACTGATACGATGGGCCCTCAACGGGACGGGGGCCAGATCGGAGTTCCTGCGAGGCGCAGGACGAGGAGCGGATGCATCCATGCGGATTCTGATGAGGGCGATGTGGATCCTGTGCGGATACTGCGCGAGCGCCCACGCCGCCCTCCCGCCGCACGGCGCCTGCTGTTTCGGTGGTCTATGTGAGTTTGTGACCGGGCAGGAGTGCGCCGCCATGGGCGGAACCTATCTGGGTGATGGCGTTCCCTGCGACGGTAATCCCTGCGACCCCAACAACGGGAATACCTGCGACACCGCCGCCATCGCAGAGGAAGGCCCCAACGCGTTCGATACCACCTACGCAACTGACAGCCAGTTCGGGCCACCCGACGAGGATCAATGTCCGGGGACATTCCTCGACTGGGACCAGAGTGCCGACTTCTGGTTCAAGTGGGAGGCCCCCGGGGATGGCCTGGCCTCATTCACAACCTGCGATCCCACCTCGTATGACACCTCGATGGTGCTCTACGCAGGCTCATCGTGCGGCGATCTCACGCAGATCGCCTGCAATGGTGACGGGCCCGACGATGGAAGTTGCCAGGAGTACTACAGCCTGATCGAGGGAATCGATGTCGCCACTTCAGAGACGATCTGGGTTCGTCTCGGAGGATGGCAGGCTGCCCAAGGCACGGGAACGCTGACCATCACATTTGACGGAACCACCGCCGAGACGGGCGGATGCTGCGTGGGCACCTCTTGCGCGGTGCTGACCGAAGTCGCCTGCGCTGCCAGCAGTGGCACGTATCTCGGTAATGGAACGAGTTGCTTCAACCATCCCTGCGACGACCCCGTCATCGGTGCCTGCTGCACCGATGGATCCTGCAACGTCGTCACGGAATCCGAGTGCATCGCGGGCGGCGGCATTTATGTAGGCGATGAGACGGACTGTGGTGGATCCCCGTGCGGAGGGAGTACCGGATCGGTGACGTTGCGATCCCTGGTCATCGGCACCGATCTGGTGCAGGGAACCACGCCAAGCTGGACCGTTGACATCTATGCGGAGATTCCAGAGGGATGGCGAATCGACGCCGTCGCCGGCAATTCCCTTCAGCAAAAGACCGTCGCCACCACGACGAGTTTCTATCAGGATCCCTATGGCGGCCCGACGAGCCAGGACATCAACCCGAGCCTCTATCCCCTCGTCCCGGACCTGCCATGGGACAGCCGCGTAACCATCGGCTGTCTTGACCAGTCCGGCGATCCGTTCGGAGACAATGAACTCAACAGCATCGGCATCGACTGGTCCACCTTCGAGTCCGGCGGCGATCTGAGTGTGGGCGACGGCACCTGGTTCTGCCTGCCCATTGACCAGCAGGGTTCATCGCAGCCATTCCTGGCTGGCGACTGCAGCATTCGCAACGGGGTCCTGATCGCCAGGCTCACGTCGCTCGACCACACCAGCCAGGTCCTTTTTGAGGCCCTGTTTCAGGGCCGTGATGATCAGGACGTGACCTGGCAGGACACCGCCTCCCTCTGGGTGGAGTTGGAGGGTGAGCTCGATTGCAATGCGAATCGGGTACCCGATGCGTGCGACATCGCCCAGGGCACCAGTGAGGACGAGGATGGCGATGGCATCCCGGACGAGTGCGAGAGCCCCTGCCAGTGGGATCTCAACGGCGACGGGACCACCGACGTCAACGATCTCCTGACCGTGATCGGTGGATTCGGAGCGACGTATGACGTCAACGATCTGCTGGCCCTTCTGGCCGATTTCGGCTGCGATGGCTGAATTGACCGTACGGTCGGGCCGATGTCCAACTTTGCGGCGCGGCTTTTCAGGACTTGGGGAACCGCAGATTCTTGTTTTTCGGACCAATGGTTGACCCGGCCCGTTTCAGGTGTCACGCTGGAGGACTCCAACGAGCCGGAGAGAGGAGCCAACTCAATGCTTAAACGCTCGTGTACGTCCATTGGGGCGATCGCCATCAGTGCGCTGCTGGGAATGCCGGCAGCCGCCTTCGCCTCCTCGTGGGGGCTCTCACAGGGCCACCTGCCAGCCGACATCGTCGACCTGATCGAGATGCCAGGCCCGGACTACGGGCGGTTGATCGCTGAAGATGCCATCCGCGCCGCGGAGGGACTCCCTGCGAGAATCGCAGTCCCCCATGAGGTCTCGATGACGCCCGCCACAAGCGGCACCTGGGAAGTGCTCCCAAGCGGACGCATGATGTGGCGGCTTCGCGTGCTCTCGCCAGGCGCCGTGCACCTCAACTTCGGCTTCGGCCGATTCGCATTGCCGAACTCGGCCGAGCTCACGATGTATACCTATGACGGCTACGACGTCACCGACACGCTCACGGCCGCGGACAATCCTGCCGGCGGTGAGTACTGGACGCGAGTCGTCCACGGCGAGGAGGTCGTGATTGAGATCTCCTGCGATGCTCAAGAGCGATCGCTGGTTGAAGAGTCGATTGAACTGACCGCGATCAACGAGGGCTACCGCGGCCTCGGTGGCGGCGGCGCGTCAACGCGAGGGTCGTCCGAGTCATGCAATGTTGACGTCGTGTGCCCGCTTGGCAATGACTGGTGGGACGAGATTCCATCAGTCGGCGTCTACACGATCAACGGGTATCTCACCTGCACGGGCGCCATGATCAACAACACCAATCAGGATGAGACCCCCTACTTCCTCACCGCTAATCACTGCGGCATCGGAAACAACAATGACCAGTCCGTCGTCGTCTACTGGAATCACCAGAACTCGTACTGCCGCACACCCGGCAGCGCGGACAGCGGCGGCAACGGCAATGGTTCATGGAGCCAGTACACGAGTGGATCGCAGTATCTCGTCAGCGGAAGCAACAGCGACTACTGCCTCATTCGCCTCAACAGCGATCCCAATCCGAGCTATGAAGTGACGTTCTCCGGCTGGAACCGAGGCACGTCAACGCCCACCGCAGGCG
>CAYQJN010000002.1:38436-55986 GCA_964417845.1 uncultured Isosphaeraceae bacterium | reverse complement strand
CCGGCGCGTCGCGGGATGCCGGCGATCACGCCGAGCAGCCTGCGGACCGGCGGCGCTTCTGCCAACACATGTCCGCCGAGGAGAATCAGGCACATCTGCATCGAGAACGAAAGCAGTTTCCAGAGCCCCTCGTTACTACTCCACGCGGCGATCAGCCAGTGGGCACGCTCGATCGGTCCGGACACGCCTTCGGGATAGGTGCCTGCCAGCAGGGCTGTTGCTGCCACGCCGATCGTCAGCACGATGGCAATGACGAGCGGGTCGGGCACGACACGCTGAAAGACGGCCGTGACGATGGCCGCGAGGCGTCGAATCATGGGTGGCACGATACAGGCTCTGACCGCCCTCCAAGACGACACCACCCCCGGGGCAAGGCGGTCTGCCACGGGGGTGGTTCGAGCGGGGTCCCTCGGGGGGAACCCACGCAGGAGAGAGGAACTCAATCGGTGTGCCAGCCTCCGGTGATGCGGTCGAAGATCACGCTTCGAGAGGCTGGGGTGGACTCAAGATCGGCGTCGGAGACGCCAATGTCCAGGAATCCCGGAAACACCTGCGTCTCGATGCCCCGGAGGGCAAGGCCCCCCGGGCCGACGATCGCGTCGACCAGACCGAGACCGGGGAGGGGAATGTGTTCCGGCCGTCGCTGGATGGCAAGGGCTGCGTGCGCGCGAAGAACTGCTGCTGCAAGCTGGTACGCGAGATCGACGTCAAGCACGGAGTAGGACCCATCCTGCATCAGGAACGCGTCACCGCGAACTTCGAAGTCCAGTGGATCGTCACCTCGCGCGATGGCTGCCCGGATGGCATGCTCGTCTCGCGATTCCACTGGTCCGTTGACTCGGCACGTCCATGTTGGTGCGTGATCGGCCTTCGGCATGGCATTGGCAGCGATCTCGGCGGGAGAATCGGACATCCAGATAGCAGAAGGGGTCGCTACAAGGCTCCGGGTAAGCGAGACCAGATTGAGTCCATGGACCCGTCCTCGGACGCGGCGGCCCTCACGCATCGTCGTGATGGACCTGGTGGCCAGCATCGAGGCGAGTCCGAATCCTGGGTCGGGGGAGGAGGGGGTCAACGGTTCATTGCCGAGTGGCATGGGAAGGTCTCCAATTCTTCCTTTGAGAGAGGGGGGAAATGAAAGAAGCCTCGCCGAGTGGCGAGGCTTCGCAGGGGGAAATCAGGGGGGTGAGTCCTCAGTCTCCTCGGGCGTGCCTCGCCGTCACCGCGTTCCAGACGCGGCAGCACATATCAGTGCCGAAACAAACAAGCGTGGTCGTAATCGTCGTCAGGCCACGGTGGACTGACGAATACGACATTGGCAGGGCGTGAGAGCGCGGCGACGCAGACCGTTGGAGACGGTCAGCCACCTTAGAATGGCGACGGCGCCGATCGAGTTGGTCTGGATGCCCGAGCATGAGTGCCCAAGTATGCCACCTGATTCCATGTCTGACCAGAATGAATGCCAAAATGGAGCAACTTCGGAGGCGGAGTCGTCATTCGAAGCGCTGGGGATCGGATCGCTGCTCTGCGCTCAGCTTCGTCGCGAGGGTCTGCTTCGGCCACGCAGGGTGCAGGAGGAGGTCATCCCGGCCGCCCTGACAGGGCGAGACGTAGTGATGCTTGCCGAGACCGGGAGTGGCAAGACAGCCGCCTTTCTGGTGCCCCTGCTGCAGCGGCTGTTGGACGATCGCCCCGCCAAGGGCATGCGGCTGCAGCCAGCGGAGCGAATGCGGGCAGTTGTGGTTTGCCCGACCCGTGAACTGGCTGATCAGACCGGGGCGATGGCCGAGCGGCTCTGCCGCGGCACGGTGCTGAAGACGGGCGTTGCCGTTGGGACGGTGGCCATCACGCCTCAGTGCCGCATGTTGGCTGATGGAGTTGACCTGCTGGTAGGCACTCCGGGCCGACTCAATGAGCTCGCCGAACGGGGCGACCTGGTCACCGATTCGATCCGGGCCGTGGTGATTGACGAGGCCGACAGGCTCTTTGATCTCGGATTCGCGCCCCAGGTCCGCAAATGGCTCAGCCGCACACCTGCAGAGCGGCAGACGGTACTGGCCACGGCCACGATGCCGCGAGAGGTCTCCAAACTTGTTGGGGATCACCTGCGAACGCCGGAGCACATTGAGACCCATCCCCACACCACGGTGGTGTCCCATGTGAGCCAGCATGCCGCACTCGTTGATCAGCACGATCGCATTGATCTGCTGCTGCACCTCATCCGCGAGAAGAAGGCGGGCCGCATGCTCGTGTTCTGCAGAACGCGCCGCCGGACAGGTTGGGTGGCCGCGGCCTTGGCACGGCACGGAATGGGGATCGGCCAACTGCACGGCGATCGGTCACAGGCTCAGCGGCGGAAGGCGCTGGCTGACTTCAGTTCAGGTGCGATCGACGTACTGGTGTCGACGGATGTGGGGAGTCGTGGATTGCACATCAAGGGCGTCAAGACGGTTGTCAATTACGACCTTCCGAACACCTCCGAGGACTTCGTCCATCGGGCTGGTCGCGCATCCCATGGAACTCGCCGCGCAGGTGACGTGTGGACGCTGCTCGGACCGCGGGATCTGGATCGCTGGTATGTGCTTGCGCCAGCGGCAGGCGTGGCGATCGATCCTGAGCCGGTCCCGGGATTCGTGGGCAGCAGCACGAGCTCCAAAGCAAGTGGAGGAAGAGACCCTCGCCGTCGCCATGAGACACGCCGCCGACCTGGACCCGGGCGGCGCAAGCGGGCATCTCGACCCATTGATCCGGATCAGAAACCGGGCCGGGGGGTCATCCGCCCCGACGGCGACTGAGACCAGAACTGCCTAGCACGCACCGGTACCATTGCTCGCATGTCGATGCTGCAACTGGTCAAACATGCCAATCGCTATCGGGAGATTCTCTCGATTCTGGTTCGGTTCGGATTCAAGGAGTTCTTCGAGGACGCCAAACTCGACCTGCTGCTGGAGAAGGGCCAACGGATCATCTCACGCCGTCCCCCGCCGGAGGTTGAGGGCGTCAGCCGGCCCGCTCGCCTGCGCATGGCGCTGGAGGAGCTCGGTCCGACCTTCATCAAGTTGGGACAGATTCTCAGTACGCGTCCGGACATCCTCCCACCCGAGTACATCGAGGAACTGCACAAACTGCAGGACGATGTTCCCGCCGTCGCCTGGGCCGAAGTCAAAAGGCAACTTGAAGAAGACCTTGGTGATCTGCACGAGCATTTCAAGTCGATCGATGAGGTACCGATGGCGGCGGCATCGATGGCGCAGGCGCATCGTGCGGTGCTGCGAGATGGTGACCGACCGATCGTGCTCAAGATTCTCCGACCAAACATCGATCGCGTTGTTCACGCGGACATGGAGATTCTTGAGGCGGTGGCGGAATGGGTGGCCCGGCACATGCGGGATCTGCCATTTGATCCCGTGGGAACGGTGGAGGAGTTCTCAGAGTCGCTGACGCACGAATTGGATCTCGTGCACGAAGGCCGCAACACCGACCTCTTCCGATCGAATCTCGAGGAAGGGGAGCAGGCGTGGTTCCCCACTGTTGAGTGGAGTGTGACGCGCAAGCGGGTCCTGGGACTGGAAGAGATCAAGGGTATTCAACTCTCGAAGTGGAGGGAGGCGAATCTTTCCGACGAGCAGCGGGAGTCGCTCGTTCGAAATGGTGCCTACACGGTGCTGCGTCAGGTTCTGGACATCGGATTCTTCCATGCGGATCCCCACCCTGGAAACCTCTTCCTGTTGGATGACGGACGGCTTTGCTTCATCGACTGCGGCATGGCGGGCCGCGTGGACGAAGAGACGGTGACGGATCTGGCTAACCTGATCCATGGCGTGGCGACCAGTGATATCAACCGGTTCTACGACGCCTTCCTGGCGCTCGGGCAGGTGGATGAAGACGAAGTGGATCGAAGGTCATTGCGTCGCGACTTGCAGGACTTTCTCGATCAGTTCACCGGCGTGTCCTTCGATCAGTTGGACATGGGGGCCATGCTCCTCGCATTCACCGACGGCCTTCGAAAGCATCGACTTCGATGCCCGGCCGACATCATCCTCATGATCAAGGCGCTCACGACGATTGAAGGCGTGGCCGAGGACCTTGATCCCGATTTCGATCTGGTGCAGTTCGCCAAGCCACATGTGGAGCGATTGATCAAGCGTCAGTATTCCTTCAAGGCGATCAAGGGCCGCCTCAAGAAGAACGCTGGCAAGTGGATCTCGCTCGTCGACCGGCTGCCCGGGCGACTGACGACCGTGCTTGATCGCGTGAGTTCAAACAAGTTCCGAATCGGGCTCGATGTCGAGGGACTACAACTTCTGGAGCGGACAATTCACCACTCCAGTCGCCAACTGTCCTATTCGGTGATCGTGGCTGCCATGATTCTCTCGTCGAGCGTGCTGGTGTTGGCATCATCCGCGTCCGACGGGACGTCACTTCTCGGATGGCTCGGGTTCATCAGTTTCCTCGTGTCCTTCGGCCTGGCGATTCTCATTGTCCTGGAGAACCTGTGGACGAAGATGCGGTCAAGGAAGCGTCACTGATCCGCATTCGATCGACCGGCGCTTCGGCGTTTACGGTGCAGCACCTGTTTCTCGCTGGCGAGACTCCATCGCTGGAGATACGGCGCAATCGGAAATCCGCGGAAGGATGACCGGCAGCGATAACAGTTGATGGATTCGGGCGAGAGAAGAAGGATTCCCAGATCCAGCGCCACGGCGATTCCCATCGCGATCATGAGCGGCGTGCTGGACCAGAGGCCCAGAATGGCGGCGAGGCCAAGTGCGAGTGCCAGCACGAGGACAAGCCCCATGACGCGGGGAAGCCGCCGGTGCCGATACAGCAGATCGCATCCGCACACAGGACAGCGACGAAGATGGTGCTGGTCATCGAACGTGCCTTCCCAATCAAGCACGACCTCGCGGCCCCGATCGGTCGTGACGCGAGGGGGTCGATCACCCGCTTCGGTGATGACCGAGCCAATGGACTCACGCTCGATCGTTCTGAGCACCAACCTCATGTCAGGATGGTACGTCGCACCGGGATCCGGATGATCAACCCATCTGCGGTCATTGACCTGAGCGCGTCGGGACGAGACACTTCACGGATGCACGAGGCACTGCGAGGCCGGTTCATAGCGTTTGAAGGACCCGACGGTTCGGGGAAGTCAACGCAAATGGCGAGGTTTGCAGGCGTCGCCAGAGGGCAGGGCATCGAAGTGGTGGAGGTTCGCGAGCCGGGTGGGACCTCGGTGGGGGAGCAGATCCGCGAGGTTCTGCTCGATCCCGCCAATACGGACATGACCATCCGGTGCGAGATGCTCCTGTACATGGCCAGCCGGGCGCAGCTCGTCGAGCAGGTGATCGCGCCAGCGCTGGCCAGACAGGCACTGGTGATTGCTGACCGATTCGTGGCATCCACGTGCGCCTACCAGGGGACGGCCGGGGGGCTTCCCATGCGTGAAATTCTGGACGTGGCGGGTGTTGCGACCGGGCATCGCTTGCCGGAGTTGACCGTCATCTTCGACGTGGATGAGGCGACGGCTGCCAAGAGACTCAATCCGCTGCTTGATCGAATGGAGCAGAAGGGTGCCGAGTTTCACCGCCGCGTCCGCCAGGGATACCATCGGCTTGTCAAGGAAGATCCGGACCACGTGCTGCTCATCGATGCAACCGGGGACGAAGACTCTGTGCATCAGACCGCCATGGCGGCGATTGAATCCAGACTGTTGACCGTTCGATCGCGTTGATAGACGTTCGCGTCTGCAGGCTGCGCCACACTCAACTGGCGCAGGTCACCCCCGAATCGCCGAGCCAGGGCTCGCCAGTTGCGGCGAGCAACCCCCGGGCTACATCGATCGGGTCATCCGACTTTCGGAGCATCTGCCGCTGCGACTGCGCGCCGTTGCCTCCCTGCAGGATCTCATCGCAGTAAGAAAGCTCCGTCGCACAGCCAAGGTGGTCGGCCACCGGTCTGCAAAGATCGAGGGTTCGCCTTGCCATCTGGCGTGCCGAGGCTGCCAGCATGGTGTCGGGATCGACCAATGTGGCATCAAGGCCGTATCGCACGGCGTGCCATTTGTTCTGTCTGGCGATCATCGGATGGCAGTCGACCAGATAGGCGCCCCGGTCAATCTCTGCGGAGATTCCGGCGACGACGCATTGCACCATGGCGACCAATCCGAGCAGTTGCCGCATGTTCATCGGCGTATCCATGATTCGTACCTCCACGGTTCCGAATCGCGCTACCGGTCGGACATCCCACCTCATCTCCCCCCATGAATGGATGATGTCGGTGGACTGCAGATGATCGACGAGCCAGTTGAACTCAGACCAGTTCCGCATGGTTTCCGGGAGCCCTGCGGTGGGAAGCGACTCCATGATCTTCGAGCGATAGGAGGCGAGCCCCGTGTCGTGTCCGTTCCAGCATGGACTGTTGGCCGACAGCGCCAGCATGACGGGGAGGTGTCGCATCATGCGATCACACATCTGAATGGCCTTGTCACCGCTGTCGACGCCGACATGAACATGCAGTCCGAAGCACACCAGGCGGCGGGCGACGAACTGCATGGTGTCCATCAGCCATTGGTATCGGTCGTCGGGAGTGAGTTGCTGCTGGTCCCAGCGTGAGAATGGGTGGGTGCCGCTCCAGAGGAAGGTTGCGTCGAGATCACTCGCGATGCGATAGCCCCACTCGAGTTTTTCCTGCAGGTCCAGCCGCACATCGTCGACGCTCTTGCAGACGCCGGTATTGAACTCAAGATAGCCCTGCATAAACTCGGGCTTGACGCACTCGGACCAGTGCTCAGGCACCTGATCGAGGATGTCCGCAGCTCGTGGCACCAGGCCGAGCGTCTCCTTGTCGATGACACCGAGCTCGATTTCAACGCCGAGTGTGTAGTCCGGGCTGCCGTTGAACTGCACCGACATGAGTCCCTCCTTCCAAGGACGCCTTCTAGAGTAGAGAACGCAGGGCTGCGCGTGTCAGCAGACGACTTCCGACCAGGAGGGCGGATTCGTCGATATCAAACAGTCCAGAGTGGAGCGCGTGCCGCTCCGACATCGGACCATGTCCGGTGCCGAGCCGAGCCATGGCTCCGGGGACTTGCTGCTGATAGATGGCAAAGTCCTCCCCACCAAGGCTGGGCAGGTCCAGACGAATGACGCTGTCCCCTCCAACCACGTCTACCGCCGATTCAGCGATCAGCTCAACGACCAACGGGTCATTGTCGGTGGCTGGCGCGGCGTGCGGAAAGTCGACTTCCGAACGGCATCCGGTGGCGGTGCAGACCGCATCGACACATTTCGACACGACGGCCTGGAGCGCATCGGCTTCCTCGACTCTGGCGGCTCGGATCGTCCCACTGACCTCCGCCGCGTCCGGGATGGCATTGATGGCATCACCCGCACGAATGGAGGTCACCGAGACGCAGTGGGCTCGTCGGCTGTCGACACTCCGAGGACCGAGTTGATAAAGCATGGAGACGAGGTTGACGGCCGCGGGTACTGGATCCACCGATTCATGGGGCCGCGCGCTATGCCCGCCTTGCCCATGCAATACGATCCGGAATGATCGGAGATTGGCGGTGATGGGGCCGCTTCGAAGTCCGACGCGGCCAGTGTCCAGAAACGGTTCGCAGTGCAGCGCGATGATCTGGTCGACACCATCGAGTGCGCCTCGCGAGATCATGTCGATCGCGCCAGTGGCGGCCTCTTCGGCCGGCTGGAAGATGAATCGAAGATTGTGCTTCGCGCCGGCGGAAGAGAGTCCATCGAGCTGTTGTGCCAGGGCGGCGGCGGTGAAGGTGGCCATCGTGGTGTGGGCGTCGTGTCCGCACGCATGGCAACAGCCATCGTGTGTGGATCTCCATGGAACGTCCTTCTCGTCCGCCACCGAGACGCAGTCCATGTCGGCACGAATGGCGAACCGGTCGGCACCTTCTCCTGCAATGTTGAGATCGACGACGAGTCCGGTGGCACCTTCGGTCATGACCGGCTGGAGCCCGGACTTGGCGATTCGATCTGCCACGATGCCCGTGGTGCGATGCTCTTCTCCGGAAGGCTCCGGATGGGCATGGAGATCACGACGCATCGCGATCATCTCGGGGAGGCTTGCGGTCAGCCACCCATCAGCCTGATGCCACTGGTTATCGAGCTGCTCTTCCATTCCGTTGTCGATCAGGTCCACTCGATGACCACCTTGCCGAACTGGGTACCGCACTCGAGCCGCTCATAGGCTTGGCGACCATTTGAACAGGGTACGACCGAATCAACGACAGGTGTCAGATGTCCCGCCAGGACAAGTGCCATGACCTCTCGAAACTCCACCATGTCGCCCATCGTAGATCCGAGGACTTCGAGTTGATTCCAGAAAATGCGAGCGAGATCTGTTTTTGGGGCAGGACCGGCGGTGCACCCGCACGTCACCAGTCTTCCCCCTCTCGCCAGCGACTTGATGCAGGAGAGGTGAGTCGGGGCGCCGATGGAGTCGGCGCAGACATCGACCCCCCGGCGCGCGGTTGCGGCGCGAACGGCTCGGCTCCAGTCTTCGCCATTGTCGAGAATGGCCTCATTCGCCCCGAGGCTCAGGGCTCGCTCAAGTTTGTCCTGGTGTCGACTGGTCACGATCGTGTGGCATCCGAAGTGTCTCGCGATACCAAGGCACGCCAGCGCGACACCCCCGCCGATCCCAGTAATGAGCACCGTGTCGCCAGCCGCGATCCGAGCGCGGGTTCGCAGCATGCGCCAGGCCGTCAGGTGGGCCAGCGCGGCTGCTGTGACCGTGACGCCGCACGCGTCCTCGCCGATGGTCATCAGATTGGTTGCGGGCGCTACGAACTGTTCGGCGTGTGTGCCCTGACAGTGTTCGCCGATCATCACCAGATCACGGCCTGCGGGCCTGCGGTCCGGGGGAGGGGGGGGTGTGCGGGGTACAGCAGCATTGAGGACGACCCGCTGGCCAAGCCATGACTCTTCCACGCCATCGCCCAACGCCGTGACGCGGCCTACGCCATCAGATCCACCGATGCGAGGCCACGGCGTCTCGATTCCGGGAAGGCCACGCCCAACCCAGAGATCCAGGTGGTTCAAACCGCTCGATTCGGTGTCAACGAGGACTTCGCCCACACGCGGTGTGGGTGCTTCGACGTCCTGAAGCACGACATTGGGGGACACCGGGTCTCCCTGTTGTTCGATGCACAGCGCCTTCATGCGTGAGTCTCCGGGCGCAGAAGGCATCCGTGGCGAATGAGTAGATCGCGCGTTCGCTTGACCCCGTCGACTTCAGAGAGTTCCTCGCCCTCGTACTCGACTCCGACCCAGCCGGTGTATCGATGCTTCCGTGCGAGATCGAACATGCGGCCATAGTCGGTGTGAATCTCGTTGCCATCTTCGTCGAAGTCGTGGCTCTTGGCGCTGAGCGCCTTGGCGAAGGGCAGGAGTTCATCAATGCCACGGTATCGGTCGTACATCTCCCGCGTATCCCAGTCGAGCACGAAGTTTCCGAAGTCCGGAAGCGTACCGAGCCTCGGATGGCCGACTCTGGAGACGAGCGCCGCGAGCCAGGCGCCGTTGCTTGAGAGACCACCGTGATTCTCAATGACGACATTGAGATTCATCGCATCGGCATGCGGGAGCAGCGCTTCGAGGCCGGCTGCGCAGTGATCTCGCTGTTCTTCGGGTGTTCCCTCTGATGGGACATTGACGCGGATGGCGTGACAGCCAAGCGCCTTGGCGGCGTGCAGCCAACGCCGATGGTTCTCGACGGCTTCGTCACGATCGGCAGGGGCGGGCGCACCCAGCGCGCCTTCACCATCCACCATGATGAGCAGGCTGGTGACACCGGCATCGTCACAACGCGTTCGCATCTCGCGGAGCCATTGATCATCCGTAGCGCGGTCCTTGAAGAACGAATTCACGTACTCCACACCCGAAATGTCAAAGGTGTCCCGCGTAAAGGTCGGGAATTCCTCGGCCTTCAGATCGCCTCCCCGAAGCATCCGGTGCAATGACCACTGCGCCAGTGAGATTGGCCAGTGTGCCTGATTCATCTTCAAATCCTCCTTGCGTGGAGATGGTTCGGCGGCAGGTGATGCCTGCATCCATGGCGCCGCGACTGCGGCAACGCTGACACCCAGCATGGCCCTGCGGTCAATCACGCCTCGGTGTCCGAGTTGGCCGCATCTTCAGCCTCATCTTCGAGCCTCAAGACGGTGTGAAAGCCAAGGAACCCCTCACGCCTTCCTTCAATCTCGTCATCGGCGTCTGCGGCTTCTGACGCAACGGCGTCGAGGACGTCTCGAATCGCCTCCACCTGATCCTTCGTGAGGGGAAGTGACACGATGCGATCATGGCGAACACCCGGCACGAGTGTCGTGAGTGCTGCCACGGCCTCTTCCTCTCGGAGTGCCGAGAGCACATGCTCCCCGACCTGCCGCTCGATGCTCTGGATCACGGCGACGTGGTGCCGTTGCTCGGGCTGCTCGGGTTGTTCCTGATTCGGCGCGGTCATGAAATCACCTCCCTCGCGTGCTCGGCGGCGGCTGCCAGCGCCTCCGGCAGCTTCTTCGGCTCCTTGCCCCCAGCCTGTGCGGCGTCCGGTCGGCCGCCTCCTCCACCGCCACATGCCTGCGCCGCTACGCGGACCCAGTCGCCCGCCTTCAGCCCCTGCGCCATCATGGCTTCCGGGACCCGGGCCGCGATGATGACCTTGCCCGAGTCCTCGGGTCGGCATGCCAGCAAACATGCGGACTCAGGAAGCGCCCCCCGAAGCGTGTCCATTCCGGCGAGCAGAGAGTCTCTGTCGGAGGCCCGAACTTCGCCGACGACGACGTTGCTCGAACTGGATGCAGCGAGCGATCTGGCATCCTCGATCGCGGTGTCGCGGGCGGCGCCGGCGGCTGCCTTCCTTGCCGACTTGGCAATCGCTCGTAGCGCATCCAATCGTGAGTCAACTTCGCGCCGGTGCACATACCCCAACTCGAGTTCTGCCAACCTGCGCGTCAACGTGTCGAGCGCCGCGGGAATCTCGGCTTCATCGCATTGTTCAGCCTCTCCGATGTCGGCGATGAAGTCCTCACCCCGTGTTCGGATTTCGGCAGCCTCGCCGCCGGTCGCCGCGGTCAGGCGTCGAATGCCCGCCGCCAGACCTTGTTCCTGCAGAATGATGAATTCTCCGATGTGGGCCGTCGATGCCAGGTGGGTGCCGCCGCAGAACTCGGTGGCGCATGTGGCCCATTCCGCCCGCTCGGGATCGCCCGCCAGGTCCGTTACGGCAGCCCCGATGCAAACCACCCGAACTGGATCCGGGTATCGCTCTCCGAAGATGGCTCTGACGCCGGTGATGCGCTCAGCGACATCGAGGGGAAGTTCTGCGGCATCGACCGAACGATCCTCACGCATATCCGACCGTACGCCGTCCTCCACTGCGGCAATCTGTTCACGCGTCGGCGCTGACCTGGCCGCGTAGTCGAATCGAAGACGGTCCGGGGCGACGAGCGAGCCGCGCTGGTCGGCGCCTTCGCCGAGAATCTCTCGCAGTGATCGGTTGAGCGCGTGCGTGGCCGTGTGGCTGGCTTCTACGGACGCGCGTCGGCCTGTGTCGATGCGGGTAGCGACCGGGTCACCAAGTCGAAGGGAGCCCTCCGTGAGGTGGCCGATGTGCAGCACCCAGCCACCGGAACGTCTGGTGTCTTCAACCGCGAAGATGCTTTCGCCGCGAGTGGATCCATCGGCTTCCGTCACCAGTCGGCCGGTGTCTCCGACCTGGCCACCTTGTTCCCCGTAGAACGTGGTTCGGTCCAGAATGACCGCGATGCGTTCGCCCTCGACGGCGTGTTCAACAAGCGCGTGCCCGTTCCAGAGTCCCTTGACATGGCCCATGCACATGCTGGCGTGATACTTCGGGGAGTCATCGGTTGGTCGAGCGCCCAACTGTTCAAGCGCACCGATCGCCTCGGGGGGGAGAGTGCTGACCAGATCGGCTTCGCTTCCCTCACCCTTTGATCGGGCCCGCGCTTGATCCATGGCGCTCTCATACCCGTCACGATCCAGTTTGAGCTGCTGTTCTTCGGCCATCTGCGCCGTGAGATCGATTGGAAACCCGAAAGTGTCGTGCAGCTGAAATGCCTGTTCGCCTGAGATGCGGCCTCCCGCTTGCCGGGCTTCCTCTGCGGCCTGTGCGAACAACTCGAGGCCGCGGTCCAGCGTGCGGAGGAAGGCCTCCTCTTCGGCTCGAATGATCGATGTCACATGGGACTGGCTGGCTTCCAGATCGGGAAAGGCCTGTCCCAACACGCCGACCACCGCTGGCACCAGATCACAGAGCAGCGGCTTCTCGGCGCCGAGCGACTGGCGGGCCATCCGGACGCCACGCCGCAGAATGCGCCGGAGTACGTAGCCGCGGCCATCCGGCCCAGGCTCAGCGCCGTCAGAGATCGCTACGGTGAGGCAGCGAACATGGTCGGCGATGACCCGATAGGCAACATCGATCGGATCATCCAGCACGCCTTCGTATGGTCTGGCACCGGTCTGCGCGGAAATGGCAGAGAAGATCGGAGTCCAGAGGTCGGTGTCATAGTTGCTGCGGGCACCCTGCATCACACGGACGATGCGTTCAAGGCCCATGCCGGTGTCAATATGCCTGGCAGGGAGTTCAACGAGCGACCCGTCGTCGCGTCTGTTGAACTGAATGAACACCAGATTCCAGATCTCGATGACATCCGGATGGTCACGATTCACCAGATCGCCACCTGTACCGTCGGGCGTCGAGTCGTAGTGAATCTCGCTGCAGGGACCACACGGTCCGGTCGCCCCCATTTCCCAGAAGTTGTCTTTGCGATCCCATCGCGAGATGTGTGTGGGATCGATATCGGTGTGAGACCGCCAGAGTTCGGCAGCTTCTTCGTCAGCGCCGAGTCCATCCTCTGCGTCTCCGGCAAAGACGGTGACGTAGAGCCGGTCCTTCGGCAATCCGCAGACCTGAGTCAGGAACTCCCACGCCCAGGAAATGGCCTCTGCCTTGAAGTAATCACCGAACGACCAGTTCCCAAGCATCTCAAAGAAGGTGTGGTGGTAGGTGTCTCTGCCCACGTCTTCGAGGTCATTGTGTTTCCCACCAGCCCGAATGCACTTCTGGGTGTCTACGGCTCGGGAGTACGACCGCGTGCCGGTGCCGAGGAACACATCCTTGAACTGGTTCATTCCGGCGTTGGTGAAGAGGAGCGTCGGGTCGTCATGCGGGACGACCGGTGCGCTGGGAACGATCGTGTGGGCCGCTCGGTCGTGGAAGAAGTCAAGGAAGGACTGGCGAATGGCGGCGGCGGATTGTGTGGCAGTGGGGGTATTCATGGTGTGCCTGTCGGAATGGCGCCGCAGTGTAGCCCGCATCAATCATGAATCAGGTCCGCTCGGGAGCTTCCGGTGCCGGAGCGATGCTGACGGTCTGTGCTGGCAGGTGCCATGCGGGACGGATCGTCACGGGGCCCGGGATGGCTATCCTGCGATCACGATGGAGGCCACGTCATGAGTCGCAGACCGTTTGTTGGCGGGAACTGGAAAATGAACCTGACGCCCGATGAGGCCGTGTCACTTGCGTCGCAGGTGGCGGAGGGGGCGCACGAGATTGATGCTGTTGATGTGGCCATCTTTCCGCCACACCCGTATCTGGCATCGGTGGCCGCAATCGTCGCTGAATCCAGAGTCTGGGTCGGGGGTCAGGACGTCTCCGCGGAGGCCTCCGGTGCCTTCACCGGGCAGGTCTCCGCGGCCATGCTTGCTCAGAGCGGTTGCTCCATGACGCTGGTGGGCCATAGCGAACGGCGGCACGGCCTTCGTGAATCGGACGACCTGCTGGCCGCCAAAACCCTTGCAGCGGTGTCGTCGGGACTTCGGGTCCTCCTGTGCGTTGGCGAGACGCTGGCACAGCGGGAGGCCGGAGAGACGTTTGATGTGGTCCGCGAGCAGGTCGTAGCAGGGCTCTCCAGGCTCCCGGCAGGGGGGGTCGAGCACGTGGATCTGGCCTATGAGCCCGTGTGGGCCATTGGAACGGGGAAGACGGCCGGTCCGCAAGAGGCTCAGGAAGTCCACGCGGCCCTTCGATCCGAGATCGAGGCGCGGTATGATGCTCGGTCCGCCGCGGCTATTCGCATTCTGTACGGCGGATCGGTCAAGCCGTCGAATGCGGCCGAGCTGATGGCGTGCGAGGATGTCGACGGTGGTCTGATCGGCGGCGCCTCACTGCAAGCGGACGCGTTTCTTGACATCGTGCGGGCCAGTGTCCCGCGGGAGCACTCATGAGCACTCTGTATCTCACATTGACCATCCTCTTTATCGTGGTCGCGGTGGCGATGATTCTGATCATTCTGGTGCAGCGACCTGCCGGAGGCGGACTTGCCGGAGCCTTCGGAGGGGCAGGAGGCGGTGGTACCGAGGGTGTGTTCGGTGGCCGCGTCGGCGATGCGTTGACCGTCATGACGGTCATTGCATTCACGGTCTACCTCGTTCTGGCGCTCATTCTGAACGCCAACATCTGGACCGGTGAGCGGGCACCGGCTGCGGCGCCTACGGCGACGGACGTCGTCCTGCCAATGTCGGCTGGAGAGCCCGGGTTTAAGGATCCGCCTGCGGCGACGCCGGAGTCGAATCCGACTGATGCCGAGGTCAACCAGCCGTCCGCGCCGAACAGCGAGCCACCTGCGGCACCACCATCGGCGCCCGAGTCCGCCGGCGACGGTTCCTGATATGCCTCGTTCGATGACCGGGTTCGGAGCCGCGCACGCTGTCGAGAGCGGGTGTCGGTTCGGTGTTGAAGTGCGGTCCGTCAACGGCCGGTTCCTGAAGTGCGTGTGCAGGACCCCGGACGAATTGCATGGCATCGAACCGGACATCGAAGGCGCGGTTGGGAAGATACTGCGTCGGGGGAGCGTCACGGTCACTGTTCGCATGGTGGACGAATCCGCGCAGGCTGCCCGTCCTGTCAATGTCGCCGCACTGACGCAGTACGTGGAGCAACTGACGCCGGTTGCATCACAGCTCGGTCAACCAATCGACGTTGCCAGCCTCATGACGCTTCCGGGTGTGCTATCTCCTGAATCGCCGGACACCGATCGTCTGGATCAGGTGCGGGGGATCGTCCTGGATCTCGTCCGACGTGCCTGTGGAGACGTTGACGCGATGCGGAAGCACGAGGGCGGTGCGCTGGCGAGAGAACTGGAGTCCCATCTCGGGCACATTCAGGAGCGACTGGAGGCCATCGGGACGCGAGCACCGGCAGTCGTGGACGCCTATCAGACCCGACTTCGTCAACGAATGGCCGCACTGCTGGCAGATGTCGGCGCGGAGGTTCGCGAAGAGGACATGCTTCGAGAGGTTGCAGTCTTCGCCGAGCGGTCGGACATCACCGAGGAAGTGGCCAGACTCGGCGCCCATCTGAACCAGTTTCGAGATCTGCTCGCGTCTCAGGATGCGTTGGTTGGTCGAACCCTCGACTTCCTGGCGCAGGAGATGTTGCGAGAGGCCAATACGATCGGGAGCAAGTGTCTTGACAGCGAGGTCGGGCGGGCCATCGTCGAGGTCAAGGGCGCAGTGGATCGTGTGAAGGAACAGGTGCAGAACCTTGAGTAGCGAGGCGGCGCACCAGACTGACGTCACTGTCGAGGGCGAGTTGAAGCCCGCCGAGATTTCAACAGTCCTGGCCCACTATGAACTCGGGAACGTTGAGTCGATTCGGACCTTCCTTGCCGGCTCCGCCCGAGCTCCCAAGGCACGTATCACCTGTGGCGAGGGCGTGATGCTGCTCAAGCGGCTGGCCCCCAGTCGGACTGACCTGGCAAGCCTTCAGTTTCAACACGATCTCATTGACCAACTATCTATGTCTGGGCTTCCCGTCGCGGAGGTGATTCGGAGCCGGGAGAATCGATCCATCGTGGCCAGCGGGGGACATCACTTCGAACTGGTTCGGTGGATTGATGGGACGCGATACGCCTATACGGATCGAGAGGCCAAGGCGTGTGGCGCTGCCATGGCCGGTCTTCACGATCTGGCGCGGACCATGGTCAGTCAGGCTCCGGTGCGGCGTGGATTCCATGATCGGGCCGATGTTGCATCGGCCCTCGTCGGTCTTCAACGAGCCGCCGATGGGGTCGTGGCCGAGCGATACGGGGAAGTTGCCTCGACGCTTCGTGCCGCCAGAAGGGTGGTCCGTCCACACTGGGCGTCGCTCGAGAAGGCGGTCGCGCACGGAGACTGGCACCCGGGCAACGTCTTGATGGGACCCGATCGGGTTCGAGGCATCATCGACTTTGAGTCTGTGCGTGCCGAGCCGCGCGCCGCGGATGTCGCCAATGGGCTCCTCCAGTTTTCGCTGGAACGCCGCCCCGGGACTGGCGTCGAAGTCTGGCCCCAGGCAGCGGATCTCAGGTTGATTGCAGCCTTTGCAGCGGGGTATCAATTGGTGGCGCGGCGACCGTTGTCCGACGAGGAACTCGCGGCGATTCCGTACCTGATGATTGAGGCGCTGGCCGTGGAGAGCGTGATCACAATTCACCGCAAGGGCCGCATCAGGAAGGTGGCGGCCGAGGATGTGCTTCCGTGGATCGTTGGCCGGCTTTCCTGGCTGGAGTCCAGCCGCACCGACATCATCGAGGCCATCAAGGGCTGAGTTCAGAATGACTGGATCAGGATGGCGAGGGCTGCGAGCAATCCGACGAGGACCAGCGCTGCAGCGATCACCCAGCCAACGCGAGGAAGGACGGGGGGATGGTGCGGCCCGGCGGATGTGGCGCCTGACGTGCCGACATCGACCATGTCCCAGTCGATGTCGATGGAGTCGCGGCGATTGGCCTGAAGCGCCGCTCTGGCTTGTTCAAGATCACCTCGCCGCACCTGCACAGGGACGCCCCATCGCGGCGATTGGGACAGCCCGCTGATTCCCAGCGTGGTGCCAGTGCTGCCGAACGTCCGAGCATCGACTCCTGCTTCCTCAAGAATGGCGACCAGAATGTGAGCGGTGAACTCACTTGTCGCGCAGGTTACGGTGACGAGTTGATTTGGATCCGTTTCGCTCATGCCTGATCTGAACAGAGAAGCGATTCGATGGTGTCCATTTGCTCCGGCCCCCATGCCTCATCGGCAAGGACGATGCGCCAGGAGCAGACCTCCTCACGCGCCACCGTTGAAGGATCGGAAGAAATGCCCTCGACCACCGTCCCGGCGTGGGCGGGAGAGGCGATGACACAGTCACCGTCTACTCGATCGACCTCCATCCACAGGTGTTCACGGCGGTCATCCTCGCCGGAGGCATCTTCCCAGGGAACCTCGACAAAACAGGCGGCGCCTTGCTCAGATGCGACCGCGACCGCAGCCAGAAACCGTGGCCAGGTCTCCATGGCCAGCGCCCGCATGCGGGCAGTCGATCGCTCCGATCGGTACACCGCCACTTCACCATTCGCGATCATGGCGAGCGTGTCCGTCGGTGGTCCATCATCTCCAACGGCCGTGATTTCGACCGGATCCGTCTCATGTTTGAAACGTCCTCCGATCCGAAAGTGGAGGCCGGGGCCGAACTCGC
>CAYQJN010000002.1:0-38414 GCA_964417845.1 uncultured Isosphaeraceae bacterium | reverse complement strand
TGCACCGACGTCCGGCAGGGAAGTCTCCATAGCGAGTGCCTCGATCGACGACATGGCATCTGCGGCGGCCTCGACCAGATCAGTCTCAACACGATCCATGATCAGTTCGCGATGCCCACACCGGGTGAGTCCCTGCGTACGAATGATGTGTCCGTCATCCTCGGGATCGCAGCACACGATCCAGAGAAGGTCCTCGCGAGGTTCGATGTCTGACTCGTGCAGCGAGGTGACCAATTGGGCCCGGTCAATCCATCGGCCGGTGTCGCCGTCCAGTACGCCGCTGGCCTTGTCATCCACCAGAGCAAGCAGTCGATACAGATTGGACAAGCAGGTAAGTGGGTCTGCCGGGTGGAGGAGCGACTGCACGACGAGGCCTGGAACAGTGTTGCCGCTGGTGGGAAGATCGATCGCTTGTGCATCGATCGTCTCGGGCCAGCAGAGGAGCGGTGCGGGAAGGCCCTCCAGTTCGATGGCCGCCACCCAGGGAACTTCCTCGACGGGCGCACTTGGGAGGCTCAGTGAGATGTCCTGACCTGCCGCAGACGCGATGGCCTGTCCAAGCGCCTCGGGCGTTGCGGTCAATGCCTCGGCCGCGCCCGTGATGACGAGCGTGACTGGATCCGGATCATCCAATCGGCATGGACCGGTCGGACATTCGCCGGGATCGAAAAACGCGTTGGATTCGTTGGTCATGGAATGATGTTCACGATCTTTCCGGGGACGATAATGACTTTCGTGGGCTTGCCACTTAGAAGTGGTGCCACGCGCTCATCGGCGATTGCCTGTGTGATGATGTCGGACTCAGATGCGTCAGCGCTCACGCTGATCCGGCCGCGCACCTTGCCCTTGATCTGGACAGGGAGCTCGATCGTATCGTCGACGAGCATGGCCTCATCCCAGATCGGCCAGTGGCTTGTGGAGCACAATCCCTCGCCACCGATCCGTGCGTGCAGTTCTTCAGCGATGTGCGGTGCGAATGGGCAGAGGATGCGGGCGAAACTGTCCGCCTGACCTCCGGTCAGTCCGCCACTCTGTGTGGCCAGGTTGACGAACTCGATCATCGTGGCGATGGCCGTGTTGTACGAAAGCCGTTCGATGTCCTGCGTTACCTTGGCGATGGTTCGATGCAACTCACGCTCCACGCGCTCGTCGGCTTCCTGGACCAGGGTCGGATCTCCGGAGTCCTCATCAATGATGAGTCGCCACGCCCGCTGGAGAAAGCGATACACGCCGACGATGTCGCGCGTATTCCACGGCTTGGATGAGTCGAGTGGCCCCATATACATCTCATAGAGCCGGAATGTGTCTGCTCCATACGATTCAATGATGTCATCAGGATTGACGACATTGCGAAGCGACTTGCTCATCTTCGCGATGATGCGTTCGACGGGTTCGCCGGTGGCACGCTCGATCTGACGATCTTCATCCACTTCGTCCACCGGGACCAGCGTGCCGTCGGATCGCTTCCAGGCGAAACTGGTGAGCAGGCCCTGATGGAAGAGCTTGCGAAACGGCTCATCACTGCTGAGATACCCCAGATCGAAGAGCATCTTGTGCCAGAATCTGGCGTACAGGAGGTGGAGCACGGCGTGCTCGGCACCACCGATGTAGAGGTCAACGCCCCCTTTGGAATCGCCACTGGGCCCCAGCCAATACCGCTCGACCTCAGGATCAATGAGTGCGCTGGCATTCCCGGGATCGCAGTATCGAATGAAGTACCAGCATGACCCGGCCCATCCCGGCATCGTGTTGGCCTCGCGCCTCACGGGTGTGTCGGGGGGAAGCAATGCAGGGTCGACACCTGCCTCTCCGGCGGTCGTTTCAATCCAACCGGAGACCTTTCCGAGCAGGGGCTGCGGGTCTTCGCTCTCTTCGGGCTCGTAGTCTTCGATGTCAGGAAGCGTGACCGGGAGATGATCAGCGGAGATCGGATACTGAGCGCCATCGGGGCCGTGGACGATCGGGAACGGCTCCCCCCAATACCGCTGGCGGGAGAAGAGCCAATCACGGAGGCGCCAGGTGGTGTGGCCGTGGCCGACGTCTTCGCCTTCGACCCACGCGATCACGGCGGCCTTTGCCTCGGGCGTGTCCATGCCATCGATGCTCAGCCGATCACCGTGGGAATTGATGGCCTTCCCTTCTCCGGTCCAGCACGCCTCCGGGTTGCCGGGAGCCTCCACGACCTCAATGATGTCCAGCCCGTACCTCGCCGCGAAGGCTCGATCCCGCTCATCATGTCCGGGGACGGCCATGATGGCACCGTGCCCGTACCCCATCAGTACATAGTCCGCCGTCCAAACAGGCACGGGTCTTCCCGTGGCGGGATTCAGCGCATGGACTCCGAGCGATACGCCGGTCTTATCTCGTCCGTCCGCCATCCGATCAACGTCTGACCGATTGCGTGCTCGTTCGACATATGCGGTGATGGCCGAGGCGTCACCGCTCAGTCCACCGTCCAGCACACGCTGCACAAGTGGGTGTTCAGGCGCGACGACCATGAATGTCACGCCGAAGATGGTGTCCGGACGTGTTGTAAAGACTTGAAGCGATCCATCGCACTCACTCAGTTGAAACTTAAGTTCAGCGCCTTCGCTTCGTCCGATCCACATCGCCTGCTGCGTTCGTGTCGACTCGGGCCAGTCGAGATCATCGAGATCTTCCAGGAGTCGACTTGCGTAGGCCGTGATCCGGAACATCCATTGTCTCAGCGGCCTGCGGACGACCGGATGGCTTCCTCGTTCACTCCGGCCATCGATGACTTCTTCATTGGCCAGAACGGTGCCGAGTTTCGGGCACCAGTTGACTACCTGTTCGTCGAGGTAGGCCAGCCTTTGGGTATCCAGGAATCGGCGCCGAGCGGTGTCGTCGAGATCGTGCCAGCGTGAGCCACCGGACGTCGCTGGCTCGGAGTGCAACTCACCGTCGTTCGTGATGTCGACGTCTCCTGCCTCCAGCGCCTTGATCAACTCCTGAATCGGCCTTGCTCGATCAACTCGAGGGTCGTACCACGACTGCCATGCCCGAAGCCAGATCCACTGCGTCCAGTGGTAGTACCCCTCGTCAATGGTGGCGAGTTCACGCGACCAGTCATACGAGAAACCGAATCGCGTGAGTTGGCGGCGGAAGGTATCGATGGCTGACTGCGTGGTTTCACGCGGATGCACTCCGGTCGCGATGGCGTACTGCTCCGCCGGGAGTCCGAATGCGTCCCATCCCATGGGATGCAGCACGTTGTCTCCGCGCATCCTGCGAAACCGACTGATGATGTCAGATCCGATGTACCCGACCGGGTGCCCGACGTGCAGGCCTGCACCGGATGGATAGGGGAACATGTCAAGGCAGTAGAAGCGTTTTGCGTCCGGGTCGAAGCCCTCGTCTCCCGGGTTGATCGCCCGGAAGGCGTTGGCGTCACGCCACGCGGCCTGCCATCGTTGCTCAATCTCGTCGGCCAGCGCGGCGGAATAGCGGAATGCAGGGCCACCCGAGCGGTTCTGAGCGTCGGTGTCGTCAACCGTTCGATTCGTGTGCGTCATGCGGCCCGCATGATAGGGGGGCGTGCAGGCGGGCAGCGACGGGGTCAACCTTCCTGGCGTTTGGCGGCAAGGTCCTTCAGGAAGGACATGGTCTCGCCCACCAGATAGAAGCTTCCGGTGACGCAGATGAGATCATCGCGGCCTGCGGCCTGTGTCGCGATCTCAAGCGCCTGCCTGATGCTCGGAGCTGTCTGACAGGCTCGGCCACGCATCGCCTCGAATCGCTTGGCGAGATCCTGTGGCTCGACGGCGCGAGGTTGATCAGATGCCTTGGTGAAGATGATCTTGTCGCCACCGAGGGCCAGCATTTCCAGATTGGCTTCCACATCCTTGTCCTCGTTGCAGCCGAAGATGCAGATCATGGAGTCAAAGGCCAGATGGGAGCCGATCCCTCGCATCAGCGCCTGCATGGATGCAGGGTTGTGAGCTCCGTCAACGAGAATGCGTGGTCGCTGCCAGACGAGGTCCATGCGCCCCGGATTCCTGGTGGCAGCGAGCCCTCGGAAGATGGTCGACTCCTCGAACTCCTCGGCACCGTTTCCAAGCATGTCCAGCGCCGCCAGTGCGATAGCGCAGTTGTCCGCCTGGTGGGCCCCCGCGAGCGGGACGGGAAGATGCATGTAGTGGATGCGGTCACCGAGCAGGCACACCCGCATATGCGCCCCGAGATCGTCGGTGACGCAGAAACGGCTGCTGAACTCGATGTCCCTGCCGATGACTCGCAGCGGAGCGCCGACATCTTCTGCAACTTCTCGCAGGACCGCCTCGACCTCTGGTGTCTGCTTGACAGAGAGAGCGGGCACGCCTGGCTTGAAAATGCCCGCCTTTTCGCGAGCGATCTCTGCGACCGTGTTGCCCAGCAGGTGCTGATGGTCCAGTTCAATCCGGGTGATCATGGTCACGGCTGGTTTGAGCAGATTCGTGGCATCAAGGCGACCTCCAAGGCCCGTCTCGATGATGGCGATGTCCGTGGCTTCCTCCGAGAAGTGACGGAATGCCATGGCCGTCATGATCTCGAAGAATGAGGCGTCCGGGGCGACTTCATCGGCCGCCTTGGTGACCTGCCTGGCAGTCTCCGTGAATGCAGCTTGTGTGATCGGCTCACCGTTGACGGAAATCCGCTCCCGGATGTCGATCAGATGGGGCGATGTGTAGGTTCCGGTGGCCCACCCGCAGCTCTGCAGCATGGACTGCATCATCGCGACCGTCGATCCCTTTCCGATGGACCCGGCAATGTGGGCCGTGTGCAGGTTGTCCTGAGGGTTGTCGAGGGCCTCGAGAAGACGCTTCATGCGTTCAAGTTTGAACGTGTCGGCATCGATTCGAGCGGGTCGGAGCCGCTCGACATTCGGCCGCTCCAGAAGCGCCTTGACCGCTGACGGAAAGGTCTTGATGGACCCGGCCGTGGTAGCGGCCCGCTTGGAACGCTTGCGGGTCGTCTTCCGATGCTGTTTCGTGGTCGCTGTGGCTGCTTTGGACGTCTTTTTGCGTGTGCTTGCCATAGCCCACCCAAGATATCAAGATGGGCCCGCGAGATCAAATGTTCGATGCTAAGTGTTTGTCATAAAGGAGGGTATGTCCAATCCGGGCCGCTGGGACTACCTGTCGGGATTGGGAGGGGCCGTTGGAGGCCTGATAGGATCCTCCGCCATGTCAGGCGTCGTGGACCGCATTCTCATCGATCGAGACTCGATCGCGGATCGTGTCGAGCAGCTTGGGGAGGCGCTCGTGCGGGATCTCGGCGGCGCGGCTGATGCCGGCGAGTTGATCGTCCTCCCGGTCATGACCGGGAGCCTGTTCTTTACGGCTGATCTGCTTCGCAGGCTTCCGTTGAGTTTCCGAATTCAGCCAGTCACGGTGTCGTCGTACCCGGGTGCCTCCACGGAGAGTCAGGGAATCGTGTCCACGTCGGCGCTTCCGGAAGGGCTGGAAGGCCGCACGGTACTGCTTGTGGATGACATTCTGGATTCGGGGCGGACGCTCGCGCATCTGCGCGATCGACTCACCGAGTCGGGGGCAGCGTCCGTGCATGTCTGTGTGCTTCTTCGGAAGGATGTGCCGCGAGCCGCAGACGTGGCCTGCGACTACGTCGGTTTCGACATTCCAGAGGCATTCGTGGTTGGATACGGACTCGACTACGACGGGCTGCACCGCAACTTGCCCGACATCGCGGTTCTGAGGCTCGACGCCTGAGGCGGTTTGTCAGGCGGGACTCGGAACCGTCTCGAGAATCTGCTGGAGAAGTCGCCGAGCGGTGAGTGTGTCACCCTCGTGCATGGTTGCGCGACTGATGATGCGATGGGCGCAGACAGGAAGCGCGTTCGAGACGATGTCCTCAGGAATGCAATAGTCACGGCCATCAAGCAGGGCCGTGGCCTTAGCGGCCTGTGCGAGTGCCAATGAACCTCTGGGACTCACGCCAATCTGAATGTCGTCGTGCTGTCGGGAGGCGGTTGCAATGGCGATGATGTAATTGATGAGTGCCTGGTCGAGCCGGACCGCATCGGCGGCCGCCTGCAGTTCAGCAACGTCGGAGGGACTTACCACCGGCTGAAGTGTGGCAAGATCGCGGCGCGCCGGCTGCCGATCGATCACCCGTGCCTCATCGGGTGGGGCGGGGTAGCCGAGGCTGATCCGGATCAGAAACCGATCCAGCTGGTTCTCGGGGAGGAAGTAGGTCCCTTCAAACTCGTATGGATTCTGAGTGGCCACGACCATGAACGGATCGGGGAGCGCATGTGTGGTTCCATCGACGGTCACCGTGTTCTCGGCCATGGCCTCCAGGAGCGCTGACTGCGTCCGTGGCGTCGCCCGGTTGATCTCGTCGGCAATCACGATGTTGTGGAAGACGGGCCCTGGCTGAAACCGAAACTCCTGGCGGTCACGTTCATAGATCGTCACCCCCGTGACGTCGCTTGGAAGCAGGTCCGGGGTGCACTGAATGCGGGCCATGGTCCCATCGATGCTTCTGGCGAGCGCTCTGGCGAGCACGGTCTTCCCGACGCCGGGCACATCCTCAATCAACAGATGGCCACGGGCCAGCAGGCATGCGAGCACGCGATCGACGGCCGCCGCATTTCCAAGGAATACGGAAGTGATATTCTGCCGGAGTTGGTCAAGTGCCGGGCGATTCATGGTGGGTCAAGCGAGTATATCCGGGCCCCTCTGAGTCGCTTCGCTCCTTGGCCAGAGGCCAGGAGGGATGCGAGGAGTCTCATGACCCCCATGACCAAAGTCCCGACAATCCTGATGGGGGCCCATGGTCCGGTGTCCCTTGTTGGGAAGCGGCTGACCAGACCGCTTGATTGCCTGCGTTGCAGTTACAACCTTCAGGGCGGTCCGGCCGACGGCGTCTGCCCAGAGTGCGGGTTGCCCATTCCGTTCTCACTGGCCGGGACCATCGATCCGGTTGTCCATCGCCTCCCTCCACTGCGTCGTCCTCAGACCATTGGCCGTGGAGTGTTGAGTGCCGCGGCGGCCATTGCGGTGCTGTCCACGACGGATCTCGTATTCGTGCTGGCCGATCGGCCTGTTGGTTTCGAGGATGTTCCGGTGGTGATGCAGCCCTCATCGCTGGTGTTCTCCACCCGATTCTGGTGTGGGGCTGCCGCGGCGCTGGTCGTGATTCTGGCCGCGTGGAGTTGGTGGTGCCTTCGGGTGACACAGGAAGGCCCGGAGCGTCGGTGGCTTCCAAGGTGGATTCTCGTGGGGCTCCTGCTGGGCGCCGGTGGCCTCGCCAGCGGTCCGTGGTTCGCCCAGATCGACCGCGCCTTCAAATGGACACAGGCAATCGGACTGGTCATTCCGCTTGTTGGGTTGGGGGTCTCGCTTGCCGCCTACCGAGGTGTCCTGGTGCGGGCAGGCCAGCGGTCACAGGCCTTTCGTCGGGCTCACATGCGGAGACAGCGGATTCCGGCCATGTTGGCTGGCATCGGTGTGGCCGCAGCGGGCTGGTGCGCGCTGTCGGCGGCGGTTGCCGTCGATCTGGAGTTCGTGGGGATCGCTGCGACGGTTGTGGCTCTGAGCATGACGCTGCTGGTGGCGATCGGTGCCTGGTACCTTCTGGTCAATGCCTGGTGGATCAGTGGGGACCTGAGATCTCCACCCCCTCGGCTCGACTCGCTTCTTGAGGTGGAGGATGCTGCCAACCTGGCAGGGGCTGATAGGCCCGATCCGGGTTGATGTCAGCGGATTCTTGAGCAGTGAATCGTCCACTCGGCTTGTTTTGGCACGCCAGTTGCGGGAAAGAGGGGATCGCCACGTCGTGAGGGGCCCCCTCTGACGTGGGTGAGAGAAGGACCCCTTTCGATCAGGAGAACGACCATGGCCGCCAAGGAACTGGCCTTTGATACCGATGCCCGTAAGGCGCTGCTGGCTGGCGTTGAGAAGCTCGCCGCCGCCGTCAAGTCGACGCTCGGCCCCCGAGGCCGAAACGCCGTCATCGACAAGTCCTGGGGCGGGCCCACCGTCACCAAGGATGGTGTCAGCGTGGCGGAGGAAGTGGAACTGCGGGACAAGGTCGAGAACATGGGCGCCCGGCTCGTTCGAGAGGCCGCCAGCAAGACCAGTGATGTGGCTGGTGACGGCACGACGACGGCCACGGTGCTGAGTGAAGCGCTGTTCCGATCCGGTTTGCGTCACATCGCAGCCGGCGTGGACGCCAACGCCCTCATTCGGGGCATGAAGACTGCCGTTGACGCCGTCATCGATGAGATCGGTGGCATGGCCCGGCCGGTCGAGAACAACATCAAGGCCGTGGCGACCATTTCCGCCAACAATGACCCTGAGATCGGCCGAATCATGGCCGAAGCATTCTCCAAGGTTGGCAAGGATGGCGTGATCACAGTCGAGGAGGGCAAGGGCCTGGAGACGGACGTTGATGTCGTCGAAGGCATGCAGTTCGATCGCGGCTACCTCAGCCCGAATTTCGTCACGGACGCCGAGAAGATGGTGGTGGAACTCTCCAAGCCGCTCATCCTCATCCACGAAGACAAGATCGACGGTATTCAGAAGATCGTGCCGCTGCTTGAGAAGGCAGTCGAGTCGAAGAAGCCGCTTCTGATCATCGCCGAAGACATCACCGGCGAGGCGCTTTCGACGCTGGTGATCAACAAGCTTCGCGGTGTGGCGCAGGTCTGTGCCGTCAAAGCTCCTGGCTACGGCGATCGTCGAAAGGCCATGCTGGGCGATCTCGCGGTTCTGACCGGTGGCGAAGCCGTCATGAAGGACCTCGGGATTGATCTGGACAAGGTCACACTTTCACAACTCGGACGCGCCAAGAAAGTGGTGATTGACGGCAACTCGACGACGATCGTGGAAGGCGCCGGATCTACGGGCGACATCCAGTCTCGTGTTGAACAGATTCGCCGCGAGATCGAGTCCAGTGACAGCGACTACGACCGTGAGAAGCTGCAGGAACGACTTGCCAAACTCGGTGGGGGCGTTGCTCAGATCAACGTCGGCGCCAGCAGCGAAGCGGAACTCAAGGAGCGGAAGGCGCGAGTGGAGGATGCATTGCATTCCACGCGTGCTGCCGTCGAAGAGGGCGTTGTGCCCGGCGGTGGCGTAAGTTTCATCCGTGCAGCAGCCAGCCTGGGATCGGCCCGCAAGCGTTCTCGTGGCGAAGAGAAGTTTGGTGTCGACATGGTGGAAGAGGCGATGAGCATTCCGCTTCGGACCATCGCCGACAACGCCGGTGAAAAGGGCAGTGTGGTGGTTGCTCGGGTGGCCGAAGGCGAAGGGTCATTCGGATACAACGCGCTGACCGGTGCCTACGGATGCCTCCTTGAGGATGGCGTGATGACGCCGGCCAAGGTTGACCGGACAGCACTGCAGAACGCCGCCTCGGTGGCTGGTCTGCTTCTGACCTGTGACTGCATCGTGACCGAGATTCCCGTCAAGGAGTCTGCGGCGGCCGCGCCGGACATGGATGCCATGGGTGGCATGGGTGGCATGGGCGGCATGGGTGGCATGGGTGGCATGGGCGGCATGGGCGGCATGCCCGGCATGGGATTCTGAGAACGCATTGTCCGCCGCAGCATGCGGCGTCAGAACACATTCAGTCTGGCCAACGGGCCAGCACGGAGGAACGAAGCGATGGCAGTGAAACCACTTGAAGACCGCGTGGTCATTCGTCCACTCGAGGCGGAGTCTGGAACCGAGTCGGGTATCTACCTTCCTGAGTCGGCCAAGGAGAAGCCGATGCAGGGCAAGGTCGTGGCGTGTGGACCAGGCAAGCGTCTGGACAACGGTGAGCGCGTCAAGCCGACCGTCAGCAAGGGCGACACCGTGGTATTCGGCAAGTACGCCGGAACCGAAATCGAGATTAAGAACGTCAAGCACCTCATTGTGCGTGAGAGCGAACTGCTCGGCATCATTGAGTGACCGCGATTCGCTGAGAACGCAAAGGGAGACAGACCATGTCCGCCAAGCAGATGAAATTCGACGTTGACGCCCGTGAGGCGTTTCTCGGCGGAGTGAGCCAGCTCGCTCGCGCCGTGTCGTCGACGATGGGCCCGAGTGGCCGGAATGTCGTGGTTCAGAAGTCGTTCGGCGGTCCTGCTGTGACCAAAGACGGCGTGTCGGTTTCCAAGGAAATCGAACTGGAAGGCCCCTTCGAGAACATGGGTGCCCAGATGGTGCACCAGGTGGCGAAGAAGACGGCAGACGTGGCCGGTGACGGCACGACGACCGCGACGGTCATCGCAGAGGCGATCTACCGAAACGGCCTGCGACAGGTGACGGCAGGCGCCAATGCCGTGGCGATCCAGCGTGGAATCAACAAGGCAGCCTCAGTCGCCTGCGACGCGATTGAGGAGGCGGCGTCCACATGCCGCGGCAAGGATGACCTCCGCAAGATCGCGACTGTCTCGGCCAATCACGATGCTGAGATCGGCGGGCTCATTGCCGAGGCGATTCAAAAGGTCGGTCACGATGGCGTGGTGGAAGTCGAAGAGGGAAAGACTGCGGATACAACGCTCGACTATGTCGAAGGCATGGCCTTCGACAAGGGCTATCTCAGTCCGTACTTCATGACTGATCCGAAGGCCGCCGAGTGCGTGCTTGAGGACGCCTACGTACTGATCTACGAAAAGAAGATCAGCAATCTCCCCGACCTTCTCCCGCTGCTGAACACCGTGGCAGGCAGCGGCAAGCCGCTTCTGATCATTGCCGAGGATGTTGAGAACGAAGCGCTGGCAGCCCTCGTCGTCAACCGGCTTCGCGGGGTTCTGCAGGTCTGTGCCGTCAAGGCTCCAGGATTCGGGGAGCGACGGAAAGCGATGCTCGGTGACATCGCCACACTGACCGGAGGCACGTTCTTCGCTGAGGACCTCGGCCGCAATCTGGAGGACGTCCAGGCTGGCGAGTTGGGAAAGGTCAAGCGCATTGTTGTCACGAAAGACAACACGACGATGATCAAGGGATCAGGGAAAAAGGCGGATGTTGATCAGCGTGCTGCGCAGATCAAGGCGCAGATCGAGAATTCGACCAGCGATTACGACCGCGAAAAACTCCAGGAACGTCTGGCCAAGTTGACCGGCGGCGTCGCGGTGATTTCCGTCGGAGGCTCGACTGAGGTCGAGATGAAGGAGCGGAAGGATCGCGTCGATGACGCGCTCAACGCCACCCGATCGGCTGCCAAGGAAGGCTACGTGCCTGGCGGTGGTGTGGCCTACCTGAGAAGCGGCGAGGCGATCACGGCTGCCCGGGGCAAGGCTCGAGGTGACGAGAAGTTCGGATTCGACATCGTGCTTGAGGCGATTGAAGCGCCTTGCCGCTGCATTGCGGACAACACCGGAATCGATGGCGAAGTCGTCGTCGAGAAGGTGAAGGAAGGCAAGGGTGGTTTCGGATACAACGCAGGCACCGGTGAGTATGGCGATCTTGTCAAAGCTGGCATCATCGATCCAGCACTGGTCGTGCGTACAGCACTTCGAAACGCTGCTTCTGTGGCCGGTCTCATGCTCACGACCGATGTGGCACTGACAGAACTTGAAACGGACGCGGATCCGGTTGAAGGTGCCATGGTCTGATTGAACTCCTTTCTCCCTCCGCAGGCCCTTCGTTCAAGTATGGAGCGAAGGGCCTTCGGGGCGGGGGTGTGGCGCCAACCCATGTCGACGACCCGTTGCTATTACGAAGTCCTGAGCGTCTCCAAGGATGCGTCCGGAGACGAAATCAAGCGGGCCTATCGTCGTTTGGCAATGAAGTTTCACCCGGATCGCAATCCTGACAATCCAGACGCCGAAGCCAGGTTCAAGGAAGCTGCAGAGGCGTACGAGATTCTGGGCGACGACGAGCGGCGCCGCATGTACGACCGATACGGGCATGAAGGCCTGCGCCAGCGCCCAGGGCACGACTTCCGGTCGATGAACCCGGACGACATCTTCTCGATGTTCAGTGACATCTTTGAGGGCATGGGCATGGGGGGGCGGAGCCGCCGGCGTTCGGCCCGTGGATATGACCTTGAGTATCAGTTGGACATCACGCTCGAAGAAGCATTCGCGGGCGTGGAGAAGGACATTACGTTCACACGTCTGGACGTCTGTGCCGACTGCCATGGAAGCGGCGCAGCGCCGGGGAGCCAGCCGGAGCGATGCACCGCCTGCGGCGGGCAGGGTCAGGTGCAACAGGCAGGCCTGGGCGGCATGTTCCGCATGGTGACGGCCTGTCCCAGCTGCCGCGGGAAGGGATCGGTTGTGTCCGATCCCTGTCGCAGCTGTGATGGCCGAGGTCGCAGAAGTGTGGAACGCAAACTCACCGCCCGAGTGCCGGCGGGTATTCACCACGGGCAAGCCATTCGGCTCTCCGGCGAAGGCGAGCCGCCGCCGCCCGAGGTCGATCCGGCGGGTCAGGGACAACGCGGTGACCTGCACGTGCTGGTGCGGATTGAACAGCATGATCGGTTTGAGCGGGAGGGGGATGATCTCATGGTGCTGGTGCCGGTCAACTTCACGCAGTTGGCGCTTGGCGCGGAGGTCGAAGTTCCGACCATTGATTCGCCCGATCCACACCTGCTTCATGTGCCGGCTGGCACGCAGAACGGCGAGTTGTTCCGGATTCCCGGGCGTGGAATGCCGGACCTGCGCGGAGGCCGCGCCGGAGACCTAGTGGCCGTGCTCCACCTGGTTGTACCGCGGCATCTTGATGATGAGCAGCGGGCGCTCCTCAAGGAGTATGCGGCGACGGAAGATGTGGTGGTGGACGCCGACCCACCGGGATTCTGGACGCGAATCAAGGAGGCTGTCCGAGGCCATTGAGGCTCGGAAATGAGGTGCATGATGAACATCGATGAACTACCGATGGACCCTGTTGACGAGCCCTCAGGGACTCCTGCTGAGGAAGGGCCGGTTGATGTGGATGACGCCCTGATCGGCCAGGTGATTGATGCTGCGGGGGGTGATGAGCGGGCTGTGCTCGAGTGGTTTGCCGACACACTCGAAGAGGCGCGGTCCGATCGTCTCCGGGCGCTGGCAGAGTTGTCCAACAACCAGCGCCGCGCCAGTGAGAACGAGGTCCGTGTGAGCCGCGCGGCAGTGGCAGGGGCACTTCGCGCATTGTTGACGGTCTCCGACCAGCTTGATCTTGCACTCGATCAGGATCTGGAGTCCATGACGGCCGCGCAGCTCGCTGAAGGGGTACGGCTGGCACGTGACGAGTTCATGAAGGTGCTGGGCGATCAGGGAGTTTCCAGGATTGAGCCTGAGGTCGGCGAGGAGTTCGATCCGCAGCGGCACGAAGCAATGTTGCAACAGCCGCAAGACGGGGTCCAGTCCGGGCACATCACAATGATCATGCAGCCTGGATTCGAAACGGCGCAGCATGTGCTGCGAGCCGCGAAGGTTGCGGTGGCGCCCTGACGGCATGCCAACGTACGACTATCGCTGCAAGGCGTGCGATCACGCGTTTGAACTTGCGCAATCCATGAAAGCGCCCGTCAAGAGGAAGTGTCCCTCGTGTGGGAAGCTTCAACTTGAGCGATTGATCGGTGTGGGGGCGGGGTTCATCATCAAGGGGGGGGCTGCGTCTGCGAAGGCGGAGGCTGCTGAGAAGAAGGCTGACGAGGCGGCTCGCAAGAAGGCGGCAGATGGCGGCGACAAGGGCAACACGGCCGAGAAGTCCAGTGGGTCCGCCGCCGCGTCGAAAGCGAATTCAAGCGTCACTGAGTCCCCGGCGGGAGGTTCTTCCTCGAGCGGCGACGCAGCTGAGAAGAAGCCTGAGAAGAAAGCCCCGGCCGATCCACCAGAGCGGAAGGTCTCTGGCTCCACATCTACGCCGACCCATGCTGCGCGGGAAGGTCGCGGCGTCGGCAATCTCGTGGATAAGGCCAAGCGACGATCGCGAGAGGCGACGCGGAAGACTCCGACCAGGTCGAAGCGGTCGGACCAATCCTGACCCACGGGCACTTCGGGCTGGCGGAAACGCAGGCCTGGGGAAGCTGCGCTGCGTCGTTTGACCGTGATGCCCAACGGGGCGATCGTGGTACTTCGCAAGGGTTGAACAATTGGCACGGGGCGCTCTCGTTGTGATCTCGACGCTTGATACGATCCGGCCCCATGCCCATTCGATACACGGCGAGGATCCTTGACCACCTGGCCCGGGAAGACGGAAGAAGCGCTACGGTGCATGAACTGGCTCGGGCGCTCAGGGCGGACGGGGCAGATAAGGATGTTCTTCGGACGTCGATTCAATCGCTTCTGGAAGAGGGCCGCATCGAGCAGCGGGGTGAACGCCTGCAGCTGCCCGGCATCGGTGAGGAGGTCATCGGGATCTATCGGTCGACGCGCCGCGGCTTTGGTTTCGTCTCGCCAGACAACCCGGTTCGGGAGGGGGATGTGTACATCCCGCGGGGGGCTGGCGAGGGGGCGATCACCGGCGATCGCGTGCGGTGTGGTGTGGCGCGGCGACACGGTTGGAAGGGTGGATCTCCAGCGGGACGCGTCATCGAGGTCATCGAGCAGGGGCAGACGGTGTTTTCCGGCACGGTCGTTCAGCGAAAGGGCGGATGGCTTGTCGAGCCGGATGGCCGCAGGCTCAGAGAGCCGGTGATCATTCGAGATCCAGGCGCGAAGGGGATCCGTGTTGGTGACAAGGTGGTGTTTGACCTCCTGGTGCCGCCCGACGGAGACTATCTCGGCGAGGGCGTCGTGACCGACGTGCTCGGTACGTCGGGCGAGCCTGACGTCGAGACCGAGGCGGTCATTGCGTCGTTCGGACTGAAGACGGAGTTCTCTCCAGAGCACATGAACGAGGCACGCGAGGCGTCCAGGCGCGTCGAGAATGTGGGCGAGGACCGGGAAGACCTGCGATCGTTGGTGACATTCACCATCGACCCACCCGACGCCCGAGACTTCGACGACGCCATTTCCGTGACCTGGGACGAAGACGCAGAGGAGTGGGAGCTCGGTATCCACATCGCCGATGTCGCTCACTTTGTTCGACCGGACACACCGCTCGACACCGAAGCACGGGCTCGGGGGAACAGCACCTATCTGCCGCGGCGCGTCTTGCCCATGCTCCCTGAAGTGCTGAGCAATGGCGTGTGCTCATTGCAGGAGGGTGTTGATCGCTGCGCCAAGAGCGTCTTCGTGCGGCTGGATCGCAAGGGTCGCGTGCAGGACACCAGGTTTCGATCCAGCGTCATCAACTCAGACAAGCGATTCACCTATCTGGAGGCGCAGGCCTGGATCGATGGAGACGGCAAGGCGGCCCGCAAGGAGTCCCGCACAGAGACTGAGCCGACCGAGCAGGTGCTGCGGGCACTGCGTGAGTCGGATCGACTCGCCCGAGTGATCCGAAAGCGGCGGCGGCGAGGGGGCATGATCGTTCTGAATCTTCCGGAGTCCGTGTTGACCTTCGGCGAGGACGGTCGTGTGGCGGATGTGCAGGAAGAGGACGATGCGTTCACGCACACGATCATCGAAATGTTCATGGTCGAGGCCAACGAGGCGGTGTCTCGACTATTCGACGGTCTTCGCATTGGCATCCTCCGCCGCATTCACCCCGAACCCGCTCTGGAGGACCTCGGAGAACTGCGGATGAAGGCCGGTGCCTCGGGGTTCAGAGTTCCGGATGAACCGACCCGGCATGACTTGCAGGCACTCCTGGACGCCACACGGGACCATCCCTCCGCTCGGGCCGTGCACTTCGCGGTCCTTCGAACGCTGACCAAAGCAGAGTACAGCCCGGCGGCCGTGGGACATTTTGCGCTGGCGAGCGACCACTACGCGCACTTCACCTCCCCGATCCGGCGGTACCCCGATCTGGTGGTGCACCGGGCGCTGGAGGCATATCTCGATCACACTGAAAATGGCACACGTCGGTTCACCGGTAAGTGGCGTCACGAACTGGAGCAGCTGCTGCAGGACGATGAGCGGACGTTGGCACAGGATGCACTCATCGCGGCTGGTCGCCACTGCACGGAGACCGAAGGCAACAGCGAAGGCGCAGAGCGCAGTCTTCGGGAGTTCCTGGTGCTGCAGTTCCTTGAGGAACACTTCCTCGGCGAGGAGGTTCCTGCGGTCATCAGCGGATTCAACCCCGGGGGGCTCTGGGTTTCACTCGATCGGTTTCTGGTTGATGGCCAGGTGGCCTGGGAGCACTTCGGAACGAGCAGACGGGATCGGTGGGTCGAACTCGAGGGACAGGGTCGCCTGGTGGCCAAGGGAAGCGGCGCTGTGCTCGCCGTTGGCGATGCCGTGAGCGTGCAGATCGTGCGAGTGGACCCGACCAGCCGCCACCTGGACCTGCTGTTGAAGGACCGCCCCGAGCGGCAGGCAGCCGACCTGCCGAAACCGCATCGTGCCCGAGATCGAGGCGGCCGCGGCCAGGGCGGCAAACGCCGCGGCGGCAAACGTCGCCGCCGCTGACACGGCGAGAGACGTGGTTGCTACGCTGCGGATTCCAGATCAGGAGGTCCGTCATGAGCGATCACACCGGAATCGAATCGGTACTCGACGAGCATCGTGTTTTTGATCCGCCAAAGGACTTTGCCGAGCGGTGCGGTGGTGCGTGGGTGGACTCAATGGAGTCCTATCGAGAACTCCACCGGCAGAGCATCGAAGACGCGGACGACTTCTGGGCGGCCGTTGCGAACGAACTCGACTGGTTCAAGCCCTGGGACGAGGTGCTGGAGTGGGACTGCCCCGATGCCAGGTGGTTCGTTGGGGGGAAGCTCAACGCCTGTCACAACTGTGTTGATCGGCTCATCACGCTCGGCCACGGAGACGAGACGGCGATCATCTGGGAGGGCGAGCCGATGCTGGAGGGCGGACCGGAGATCCGCCGCCTGACCTATCGCGACCTCAAGGTTGAAGTGTGCAAGTTTGCCAATGCGCTCAAGGCGCTCGGTGTCAAACGCGGTGACGTCGTCACGATCTACATGGGCATGGTTCCTGAGCTCACCATCGCGGTGCTGGCCTGCGCTCGGATCGGAGCGCCGCACAGCGTGATCTTCGGCGGTTTTTCGTCGCAGGCCATTGCGGACCGGGTGGATGACGCGGATTCAAGGACGATCATCACCTGTGACGGCGCATGGCGACGCGGCAAAGTGGTGCCGCTCAAACAGAATGTCGATCAGGCCCTCGACATGACCGATCGTGTTGAGAATGTCGTTGTCTTCAAGCGATGTGAGAACGAGATTGATCTGCACGCTCCACGGGATCATTGGTGGCACGACCTTGTCGAAGACGCATCCGATGACTGCCCCTGCGAAGAAATGGACAGCGAAGACATGCTGTTCCTGCTCTACACCTCAGGGAGCACCGGAAAGCCGAAGGGCATCGTTCACACCACGGGTGGCTACCTGGTCCATACGTTCCTGACCAGTCGTTACACATTCAATCTGAGGCCGGGTCACGATCACGTCTACTGGTGCACCGCGGATGTGGGGTGGATCACAGGACACTCCTACATCATCTACGGAATCCTCCAGAATCATGTCCCGACGCTGATGTATGAAGGCGCGCCGAATCATCCGGAGCCGGATCGATTCTGGGACATCTGTCAGCGCCACGCCGTGACGCACTTCTACACGGCACCCACAGCGATCAGAGCGTTCATGAAGTGGGGTGAGGAGTATCCCCGGCGGCACGACCTCTCCAAGCTGCTGGTGCTGGGGACCGTTGGAGAGCCGATCAATCCGGAAGCGTGGATGTGGTACCACCGTGTCATCGGTCATGAGCGATGTCCGATTGTTGATACCTGGTGGCAGACGGAAACCGGCGGACACATGATCACACCACTTCCCGCGGCGACTCCGACCGTGCCAGGCTCCTGCACGCTTCCGTTTCTGGGTATCGACGCCGCGGTCGTCGGAGAGGATGGTGCCGAGCAGCCCGACGGAACCGGGGGCCTGTTGGTGATCCGGAAGCCCTGGCCATCCATGCTTCGAGGCATTCACGGGGATCGTGCGCGGTTCATTGACACCTACTTCTCACGGGTAGAGGGGATGTACTTCGCGGGCGATAGCGCTCGCCGCGATGACCGCGGGTATTTCTGGATCATGGGTCGCATGGACGATGTCATCAACGTCTCGGGCCACAGGCTCGGCACGATGGAGGTTGAGTCGGCCCTCGTCAGTCATGATGCCGTCGTGGAGGCCGCCGTGGTCGGAATGCCGCATGACATCAAGGGAACGGGCATCGCCGCCTTCTGCACGCTGGGGCCCGACTGGAGAGCTGATGATGCGCTGCGAGACTCGCTTCGGGCACATGTTGCCGAGGAGATTGGCGCGATTGCCAAACCGGATCTCATCCGTTTCACTGATGCGCTGCCGAAGACGCGTTCGGGCAAGATCATGAGGCGACTGCTGCGGGATGTTGCCGCTGGCCGTGACGCGGGTGGAGATATGACGACGTTGGAAGATCGAAGCGTGCTCTCCAAGTTGCAGTCGGACGACGATTGAGTCTGCCAGACGCAGCCGCCTATGCTCGTGGGCGCCGTCTGAAGCGATTCGGATACGGAGCCGATACAGGAATGTCGAGCATCGCCCATCAGCGACATTTGGCGGCCTGATAGGCTGATTACATGCCGATCTTCAGGTGGGAAGCGCGGAGTGCTGACGGTGAACTTGTTGCCGGTCGGAGTCAGGCAACCAGCCGGGATGCCGTGCTTGCGGACCTTCGAGGGCGTGGCCTCTCGCCGATTCGCCTTTCCGAGGCAAGCGGGCCAGTTCTGAAGCGGCGCGTCAGCGCGCACGTCCTTTCGGACATGTTCCGCAACCTCTCCGATCTGCTTTCCGCCGGCGTCCCGCTGCTGCGGGCGATCAGACTGCTGGCCGGGGGCAAGGCGCATCCCAGAATGGCGAGATTGCTTGGGGATGTCGCAGACGACATTGCGGACGGCGCGACGATGGCCGATGCCATGGCCGCGCACCCGGACGTCTTCAGTCATGTGCATGCGGCGATGATTCGCGCGGGTGAGCAGGGGGGGTTTCTTGATGCGGTGCTCGATGACCTTGCCGATCTTCTGGAGCGACAGTCGGCGCTCCGGTCGCGCGTCATCGGCAACATGATCTATCCGGCCATTCTGGTGGTGTCCGGATTGGGGGCGATCATCTACGCAATGGTGGCGTTTGTGCCGAAGTTCGAGCCCTACTTCGACAAGATTGAGGTGCCGGCCGCCACTCGATGGCTGCTTGCATCGTCCGCGTTCTTCCTGACGTGGTGGCCGGGGTTGATCGTTGTCGCCATCGCGGTGATCGTGGCGGCGTGGACGCTGCGCGGCAACGCGTCCGTCCGAAGTGCCATGGGCGTGGCGCTCCTCCGGACCCCCGTCGTTGCAGCGATCGTCAGAGATGTGGCGGTCGCCCGACTGGGGCGATTGTTGGGCACGATGATCGACAGTGGTGTGGGCGTGCTTCCGGCGTTGGAGATCGGCGAGGCCTCCGCGGGGCAGCCGCAACTGGAGCAGGCTGTGGCGGCGGCCGCAGCGGCAGTTCGGTCCGGCGAGTCCATGGCCGAACCACTTGGATCCACGGGTGTGTTGACGCGCGAGAATGTGGAAATGATCTCAGTTGCGGAAGCGGCCAACGCGCTTCCCAAGGTGCTCATTCAGATTTCCGATGCTTCCGAGCGCCGCGTTGATCGGCGGCTTGACTTGCTGCTACGTCTGATGGAGCCGGCGCTGTTGCTCGTCGTTGCGGCGATGGTGGTCTTCATCTTTGCCGCGCTGGTGCTTCCAATGATGCGTATGGGCACCGCTGTGGGCTGATACTCGCATCCACGTTCCGCGGTAGGATGTGCGAGGAGGCTATCGACCATGCAGCACGCCGCTCGACGCGCATTCACCCTCATCGAACTGCTCATCGTGATCGCCATTCTCCTGGCGCTTGGATCGATTGTGGCGGTCAATTACATCTCATATGGAGAGCAGGCGGACGTCGATGTCCAGCGGGCTCAGTTCGATCAGATCGATACGGCCATGAAGAACTTCCGAATGGACTTCAAGCGGTGGCCGAGCGAAGACGAGGGCATCGAGGTGCTCTGGAGCAAGGATGCCATCGAAGATGAGGATGAAGCTGCGAAGTGGCGGGGCTATCTGGAGCAGCCCGTGAGGGTGGACCGTTGGGGCCGGGAACTCGTATACACCTATCCGGGTGAACTGATCGGTGAGTCCTACTACGACCTCGTATCGCTTGGTCCGGACGGTGAGGAAGGGACTGAGGACGACATCACCAATCACGATCGCCGAAAGACGGCAGACGGCGAGTTCGAGAGCGAGGACGGCTTCACCGGCGCGTCCGATCCGGTCGGAGGATGACTTCTCGGGCGATCGCGCTGCAGCGGGGTCGAACGGCATTCACCCTGCTCGAGATGATGATCGTGTTGGCGGTCCTGGCCGCCATCGGCGGGCTGGTCTTTCCTGTTGTCTCCGATCTTCTTGATAGATCTGCCCGGGACGCGGACATTCAGAAACTGCGAACCGCGCTTATCGAGTGTCGCGTGATTGCGCAGCGATCCGGTCGGTCAATCGCTCTGACACTGAAGCCCGGCGCACTTGAGGCGCGTCCATGGCCCGCAGCCGGAGATCTGGAAGAGGCACCCGTCCTCATTGTCAGGTTCGCTTCGGACTCCGATGCCGCCCCGGAGGACTCCAATCCACAGTTGGTTGCCGTGGCGCTCTCCGATGGGACCTTCGCGGCCAATGGTCCGTTTCAACTCGATCTGGGCGGCGGCGACCTGCGACACCTCCACCTCGATGCCCTGACCGGCTCGGTAATCGAGGCAGCGCCGTGAGACGCGCGGCCATCCTGCTTGAGGTCCTGGTGTCACTCGCCATTCTGGTGGGTGTGTCGGGTTTCAGTCTGCATGCGCTGGCTGATGCCGAGGCGGGGCTGGACAGGGCGGATCGACGGCGGCGGTGCATGGATGCGGCTTCCTCTGTCGCAGCAATGCTGGACGCGGGGCTGATCGGGGTGGGTGACCTGAGAAGTGACAGCCTGCCAAGAGTGGATGGAGTCCCACTGGATGTCGGGACCGGGCATCCGCTCGAGTGTGATGCGTCATCGGATCGGACGGAGTGGCCGGGAATCGTGCTGCTCACACTCGAGGTCAAGGAACAGACTGAGGGTGTGGACCGTCCGGTCTCAGCCACACTGCGACAGTTGGTGCTCCTGAAAGCGCACACTGCTGACGTAGCGGAGGAAGATGTTGATCTGGAGGGGCTTCAGTGAGACGCGGCATGACGCTGATCGAAGTCCTTCTGGCGCTGGCGGTTCTTATTGCGGCGCTCAGCCTGATGGCGGGATTCTCTGCGCGCCTCGCGAACAGTCGGCAGCGGTTACTTGAACATGGTGATCGTCAAGCCTGCATTGATGCGATCATTGACCGCGCGGCGCTCGCGATGGACACGACCGCCGTGACGGCCGGAGGCCAGCCAGGGTTGATCGGATCAGCGCACATGGTCACGATGATGGTGGCGCAGGATCGACCGGATGCGTCGATCGGGAAGGCCTTGGCGGCGTGGCGGCCTGTGACCATCGAGCATGATCAGATTGAACGGACCGTCAAGATTGGCGGGGGGTTGTCTGTGCCGCTCGGAGACCTGAGGTTTCGGTACTTCGACGGGTCCACATGGCAGGACGAGTGGAACTCGAGTGAACGTGGCGCCCTGCCCGTCGCCATGATGGTCGAGGCATGGATCCGCACGGGATCGAACATTGACCCATCGGATGCCCAATGGCCTCCGGATCGTATGCGGGTACTGTCGGTCGCGGGAACCTGGAGGCAGACAGAGTGAGGGCGCAGCGCGGTGTTGTCATTGCGGCAGTGCTGGTCGTTGTGACAGCGGCGTTGTGGGTTAGTGTGGCCGCCGTGGCGCGATCCGGTATGCAAGCTGCTGCCATCGACGCAGGTGCTTTCGCGGTGCAGCGCCGAGCAGCCATGCGGTCCGGTGTGCTTGTGATCGCAGATCAACTGTTTCGCCAACGAGATCGAATGCGGTCCGGGCTCACACCGGAATTGGATGATCAGTATGTGCTTTGGGAATCTGGTCGGCACGTGATGGTTTGCAGGGTTGTCTCTGAAGACGGAGAACCTGCTGTGCATCCGGAGGCAGCAGGGCTCGATCTCAATGTGGTCACGGCCGAACGTCTTGGCATGATCTCAGGAGCCGAGTGGGCCACCGCCCGCTCACGCGATCGCCGCATCGACGCGCCGCGTGAGGTCATGGAGTGGTCGGGTGTTGATCCTGTGTCCTTCACGGCTCCAGGAGGCCCCCTCGATCGCCTAACGGTACACGGGCACGAACCCAATGTGCAGCCTTCAGGGGACCTGCGGATCAACATCGGCCAGCCATGGAGCGACGAACTGAAAGCGCAGATTGAGGCGCAGTTCGGCAGCCAATCGGCTGAAGGCCTGGAAGAGATCGTCGCGGACGATCCCATCGAGTCAGATGGCGACATCGTGCGGCTGCTGGTGTTCTTTGCAGTGCCACCTGAACAGTGGATCAAGCCGCTCGCCGTGTTGACAACGAATGCCTCGCCGTTTCGCCGCGGCCGGGTCGATTTGAACACAGCTACTGTCGATGTGCTTGCAACCTTGCCGGGTGTGACTCCCGAGCTGGCCAGCAGACTTGTGTCGGTCCGAGGCACGCTCGAGCCGGAATCGCTGGGCACGGTGGCCTGGCCCTGGATGGAGTCGATCCTCACGCCCGACGTGGCGCCCGATGTCATCCCGTTGGTCACGGTCGGTTCGTGGACGTGGCGCGTGACTTTGACGTGTGGTGAAACGACCGGGGATGACGTTGAAGGTGCGCTCTCCGACGCTTCCACCGTCGAGTGCGTCATCGATGTGGCGGGCGAGCGTCCTCGAATCGCCATGCTCCGAGATATCACGCTACGGAAGGCCGCAGTGGCATGGCCCGGCAACCCCGTTGGTGACGAAGAACTCGAAGACTCCGCCCCGCAGGAAGCGCCAGCCTCAGAGGCGGAGCCAGCCGACGTGGAGTCAGGGCCAGACCCGTCGCCGTCCGAGGACCGACTCGGACGATGGACGTCCTGGCGGCCCATCGTCACAGACCGCAGTAGGATCAAGACCGCATGAAGCTCTGTCGCACCGCCATCGAACTTGGTTCCACGCATTTGCGCGCGGTGGCCATCACCATCGATGGGGGCGTGGCGAAGATTCGCTCGTTCGTGCAAACGCGTCGCCCGGATGTGCCGCCTGAAGAAGTGGCTGCGTGGATCAAGCAGATCCTTGATGACGCCGGCATTGCGAAGGGACGGTGCTACGTCGCCGTGCCGCGGCAGGATGCCGTGATCAAGCGATTGCAACTGGCCACGCCCTGCGACGACGAACTTCCCGAGATGGTCGATCTGGCCATGCGCGACGAATTGCACCTTGACGACGACGATGTGCTGATCGACTTCCTGCGAGATGCCGAGCCGCCAGCGGATTCCAACATGCTGGCAGCGGCGATTCCAGCGGAGTCATTGAAGCGGGGGCGGGAGCGTGCCACGGCGGCGGGACGACCGCTCGCCGCGATGTCCCTTCGTTTCCTTGGTACTGCGGCGTTGTTTGGGGATGATCGCGGCACGTGCACGGCCTGTGTTGATGTTGGTGGCGACGGGATGGAGTTCACACTCATTCGAGGCAGCGACGTGCTTGTTGCGCGATCCGCACCTTTGCCTGACGGTGAACTGGCAGAGATCGCGGACGCCGCGGTGCTGGAGGTCCGTCGTACGTGGATGAGCCTGCACGTTGAGGCTGATGCCACGGTGGTCGATCGCGTGGTGGTACTCGGTGGTGAGGCGATCGGAGAACCGGTAGCGGCCGCGCTTCGTGAGTTGACGCGCGTACCGGTGGATCGGCCAACGGTGCACCCGAAGATTCAGGGGCCAGACGAGGCGGTCGGCTGCTGGCCCTTGGCCGGACTGTTGCTGGCTGGATCGCAGCATCAACCCCTCATCGACTTTGCAGCCCCTCGAAAACCCCGCGACGTCGGGGCCCTTCGCAGGCAATGGGTCCTTGGGCTGGCAGGGGGGCTGGCCGTGCTGCTCATGATCATCTGGACGATCGGCAACCTCGGCACACGTTCCATGCAGCGGGAACTGGACACGCTGCAGTCAAACAGGGACCAGTTGGAACGGCCTTGGCTGCGGCACCACCGCGACCGCTATCGATTACGGCACCTTGATCTCTGGTTCGGTGTCCAGCCAGACTGGCCTGGCCATCTGTCTACGGTCATGACCCGGCTTGGTGCTGAGGGCGAAGTCGTTCTCGACGAGGTGGCCGCGTCCGTGCGGTACGGCGGTGTGGATGCGCCGCGCCGCGAGCCTGCCAGCACGTGGACCATTGACGCCGATGCGCAGTTGGTGATCGAAGCGGAGGCCGGATCTCACGATCTGGTTGAGGCATTTCGTGCTCGGTGGGTGAATGATGACGGGTGGGATGTGGAGACCAGTGGCGCTGACACGCAGGACGGCCGGCGGCTTCCATTCGGAGTCACCATTCGCATGCAGGCACCGGTATCGCCATCGACCGATTCCAGAGAGTCATCGCCGTGACCGATCGCCGCAAGCGTCAGTTGATCGTTGCTGCGACCTCGCTGGTGATCATCCTGGTCATTGCCTGGGCGGTGTCGTCGTGGATCACAGGTCCACGCTCCCGTATGGCATCAAAGATCGAATCCATGCGGGCGTCGGTGGAGCGGCGGCGCGCCGACCTGGACCGAGATGTCGAGTTGCAGCGACAGTTGGAGGCGCACATTGCCCATACGCTCGGTGGCAGCAGAGAGGAAGTGGACTCGGCGCTGCGTTCCTCGCTATTTGGCATGCTGGAGGCAGGGGGACTCTCTGAAGTCTGGGTTGATCTGGGTGATGGTCGTCGCATTGAGTCGCCCGGCAAACGCGATTTTCGCGGCGCTGCCTCAAAGGCGCTCCGCGATGAAGCGGACTTTGTTGAGATTCCGGCCAGCGTCCGAGCGCGAGGAACATGGTCGGATGTCGTGAGTGTCCTGAGGACGCTCGCTCAGCAGACCTGGGCGAAGCAGGTGGATGTCATTCGTCTGGCTGGTCGCGGGGATGAAGATCAGGTGGACCTGACCGTCAGGCTGCGCACGCTTTTCGTTCCGGACTCGGCACCGCAGGCACCTCCGCAGCCACGCCCCGTCGTGTGGCCCGTCGCGCTGACAGCGCCGAGCCCATTCCTCCTTCCGACGATCGACGTCGTCACGGAATCGGCCGGTGGTGAGTCGCCCTCAGCACCTTCCCCGCCAGGTTGGGAGCGGTGGTTGGTGACGTTTGCCGGTCGGATCGGAGGTGTCGATGAGGTACACGTCCGGGATGGGTCGGGCGAGAAACGTCGCCTTCTGGTCGGCCAGGAACTCGAAGGGAGCACCTACCTCGGCAACGTTCCGGACGCGGATGGGTTCGATGAAGCCCGTTTTGACCGCGAGGGCGTTGTTTTTGCCGTCAAACCGGGCGGCCGACTGTCCGACCGCCGTGGCATCTCGGAGTAGACTGGCGACCGGCTGTTGTTGGCGATCTGCCACCACAATTGAACGCCGGTCAGGAGGACAGGCATGGCGAGGCTGAGAGGATGTGCCGTCGGAGCATGGATGACGTGCGCCGCGCTGGTCTTGGGCGGGGCCGCTGCGGCACCAGTTGAGAGCAACGCTCCAGAGCCCACCATTCGACTCGCGTTCAGCGGCGCGACGATTGACGACGTGCTCGATGCGATGAACCGAATGTCGGGGCTTCCGGTCGTTCGCGAGGCCGAGGTGCCCGCTGGCACGATCGACTTCATGTCGCCCGAGAATTATGACCTCGAGTCAGCGCTCCGGGACCTGAACATCGTCCTCCAGGCTCGTGGTGTCTCCATCCGTCTGGCGGGTGGCATGCTTCATTTTGAGAAGCTGGCCGATATGCAGCGTGAAGACCTTCCGACTTATGTCGGAGAACTTCCAGGGACACTGACCGGTGACACGCTGGTGACGGTTGTGCGCCCACTTGAAAGCGCGATGGCGGGACCATTGGCCGACCAGCTCAAGGGCATGGTGGCTGAGTATGGCGCGGTCATTCCGCTCGTCGGACAGAATGCGATCGTGATCACGGAAACCGCGTCGAATGTCAGGCGGCTGCTCGGCATGCTCGACGCACTTGATCGCCAGGATCCTGATGGACTGATCGAGGTGTTCCCTGTCCGAAACGTCGCGGCATCATCACTCATCGATCCGTTGACGCAACTCATGACCATCAAAGTCGAGAAGTACATGCCCGGCAAGAAGGGCAAACTTCAGAAGGTCGAAGAGACAACCCTCGAGGGATTGACATTCGCCGCCGATGACCACGCCGGGCTCATCATCGCCAAGGGTGCGCAGACCATGCTGACGAAACTCGGCGAGATCATCCGCATGTTGGATGTTCCAGGCGGGACCGGCGGGGCGCGGACGGTGCGCATGGTTCCACTGGCACTGATGTCGGCCGCTGACGCGGTGGGGAGACTCAACCCCGTTTTGGATGCGTTGCCGGAAGATCGCCGCCCTCAGGTCGTTCCCGTGCCCGAGCAGTCGAGCATCATCGTCACCGGGCCCGGGGGAGAAGTTGACGAGGTCCTGGCGGTGCTGGCGGCCGTCGAGGGAGGCGCGCATGCTGGGTCGCAGGGCGACACGATGGCCATGCGGCATCTGCCGCTCGCGTCGGCCAAGCCGGATTCGGTCAAGCAGGCCCTGACTTCAGTGCTGACCGCCCGCCACCGTGCGGCGGTGCGCCTGGCTGTGGCACCGGATGGCCGCTCATTGCTGCTCGCCGGACCTCAGGCCGATGTGGCAGCGGTGGCCGCCATGGCTGAGGCGCTGGACACGGGGGGTGCCGACGTACCTTCGATCCGAGCCCTCAGCATTTCTCCCGGGACGCTCGGTGAAGTGATGCAGCAGTACGCCGCCATCAAGGAGCAGCGATCGCTCCCATCCGACGTCTCGATTTCCGTGGATGCCCCGTCTGGGCATGTCACCCTTGTGGGAGACCATGTGGCGGTTGCTGAAACGGCCGCGCTGATTGAGTCGATTGCCGGCACGGTGGATGAGCACGTCGAAACTCGAAGGTTCACGCTTTCGCACGTGACGCCCAGTCGAGTGGCGTCGGCGGTCCGTTCGGCCGCGACAGGACTGCTTTCGCCCGGACATGGCATCGCGTGGACGCCCCCCGCGATCGAACCAATTGATCCACTTGAAGTGCTGCTCATCACCGGCCGTCCCGATGACATGCCTGCGATCGAGACGATCGTCGCCGCGGTGGATCGACCGTCGCCGGGGGATCTTGTAGTTCGCGTCACGCCGCTGCGGGGTGCAGACCTGTCCACGCTGAATGATGTGGATTCGGCCTTTGTGGAAATGGGAGGGGGCGGATTCGGCCCGATGCGACCTCGCGTCGAACTCGATGCATCAGGAGACCGCGTCGTGGTCTCTGGACATCCGGTCAGTGTCTCGCTCTATGAGCAGGCACTCAGGCGCGTTCTCGACGTTGCCGGCCCACCGAGATCTACCAGAATTGTTCAACTCTCCATTGCAGATCCAAGTGAGGTGTCTGCGGTCATCGCGTCTCTTGCTGAGCAAGGCGGGTCACTCCTTCGTGACGGCAGCCAGCCTCCACAGATTGAGGTGTCCACGCCGCTCGGTGGGCTCTTGGTGACCGGAACCGATCGCCAACACCAGGCTGTTGCGGGCATCATTCGTTCGCTCGATGTCGCGGACCCGAGCGATGCGCCGCCCTTGCACATTCTCGAAGTCAAAGTGGCGGACGCCGCCGCGCTGGCTCGCACCCTGACGGCGCAGTATGCCGCGCGGCCTGCGCAGGATCGCGCCCGCCGGCCAGTCCGAATCACCGCGGACCATCCGACAGGCACACTGCTCGTTTCGGCGCACGCCGATCTCTTTCCTGAGATTGAAGCAATCGTCGAGGAGCTCAACACGGTCGAGCGCCGCGACGTGGACGGCCGCGAGATTCGTATTTTCAGATTGCAGGTGGCGCGGGCGGAGTCGCTCGCGGCGACGCTTGAGCAGATGTTCCCCCAGCCGCTGGCGCCAGTCGACCGACGGGGGCGTCCGTTGAACCATCTTCGGCCACCTCGCGAAGTCACCGTCCGGGCTGACCGAGGAACGAATTCGATCATCGTGGAATCGCCACTGCACCGCATGGCGAGTCTGGAAGAACTGGTCGCCAGTCTGGATGTGGCCCAGCGGGAACCGGGGCAGATTCGCACGTATCAGGTAGATCGACGGCGGCTCTCCACGCTGTCCAACATGCTGCGCCAATTGGATGCGCAAGGAATGCTCGTGGACGAGCCGGACACGCGGCTGGCTGAACTGACGGTGGCAACTGAGCCGCTGAGCGGGACGCTTGTGGTGAGCGGGCCTCCTGCAGCGTTCACTCGTATTGAAGAGTTGATTCAGGAGTTCGATGCGTCGACCCCGACGATGCCTCGGGCGGACATGCGCATCATCCCGATCGACCACGGAGATGCGCGGGGATTGCAGGGCGTCGTGCGATCGATGCTCCTTGATCGCACGCGATGGCCGGAGGAACTTCGATCTGCGGCCGAGGCTGGAGTCGCGGTGCCGCAACCGACCGTCAGTCATGACGGGGTGGCCAATCGATTGATCATCAGCGCGCCGGAGTCTCTGATGCCCATCGCCGCGGAACTCGTTGCTCAACTCGACCAGCCTCGAATCGGACAGGGCGAGGCGGACGTGCACGTGATTCCGTTGCAGGGAATGAATGCGCGTGAGGTGGCTAGTGCAGCGCAGGTCGCGCTGTCCGCCCGCCGGGCATTCAATCCGGGTCGCCCTCAGGCTACCGTGCAGGCGGCGCCTTCCGGACGGTCCGTCATTGTGACCGGCACACATGATCAGATTGTGGAAGTCGTCTCGATCATCGAGTCCGTGGATACGGGTGACTCCCCGGATGATGTGCAGGTTCGTACCGTGTTTCTGACGCAGGCTCGGGCAGAGCATGTGGCACCGATGATGGAGTCGCTGCTCGGTCAGACCGTGCTCAGTGAGTCGGAGCGTGCACATCGGCTTCGCTATCGGCTTCCACTTCCAGACGATCGTGAGGGCGTCCGTGTTGCTGCTGACGAGCGACTCAATGCCATCATTGTGTCTGGGCGCGGCGCCGATCTTGCTGCTGCGGCAGACATGGCGCGGCAGCTTGATGCCGTTGCCGATGCAAAGGCATCTGATGCGTCTCGCAGCGTTCGCGTGCTTCCGGTTCGCAATGCGGATCCGGCAGAATTGGCCCAGAGCATCGAGGCCGTGTTCGGCGGAACCGATGGTGGCCGGGCGCCTATCGTCCGGGTCGACCAGTCGAGCGGGACCCTGCTGATTCGCGGAAGCGCGTCCCAGATGGATGCTATCGACGAGGTGGTGCGTACGATCGATGCCGCGGCGATCGCAGGATCGCGTCGGATGCAGATGGTCCCAATTGATCCTGCCAGCGGCGACGCGGCAGACATTGCCCAGACGCTTCGGCGACTGCTCCAGCGCCAGCAGGGGCCGACGATTGAGATCATCGACCTTCAGGATCTTCTTGGTGAGGTGCCGGAGGTGTCGCGGGCGGTGTGGCCGATGTCGCCCCGCATGTTGCTCGTTGCGGCAGCCATGGGGGCTCCTTCCTCAAGCGGTGTGTCCGTGGCGGTCGACCCGCAGACCAACAGTCTGGTGCTCGTCGGAAGCGACCGTGCGGTCTCTCGCGTGCGCCGTCTCCTTGATGAAGTGCTGTCCCAGGTTCCCCAGGCACCAGGCCGCTTGCGGCGGATCGAACTTGGTGATCGTGCGGATGCGGGACGCCTGGCGCGGCTGCTGACACAGTCGATGGCGCAGGTCACGCCCCCGGCTGGCCGACGCGGGGATCTGGTACGGCGTGTGTCGGTCATAGCCGACGCGGACACCAATGCCTTGCTGGTGACGGCTACTGACGCTGACTTCGAGACCGTTGCAGGTCTGATACGTGCCGTAGCGGCACCCGCGGATGATCGGCCGGCCATCGTAAAGGTCTATCCGCTGGTCAGCGGCGGTGCCGATCGGGCGGCGCGGCACTTGCAGCAGTTGTTGCTTGGCACGTCACGGTCGCTGCAGGCCGGGCGTCTTCGCAAACTCGCCGTCACCCTGATGGGTGGCGAGGACGAGGTGCAGGCGACGTTCCGTCCCGATCGGATTCACGTCAGTTCAGATCCTCGGAGCGGATCGCTCGTTGTGATGGCGCCCCCTGAGGCAATCGGATTCATCGATCGGTACGTCGAATTGATGGATCAGTCGCCAGTCTCGACCTCCACAACTCTTCAGATCTTCCCGCTGCATCATGCTGAGGCGCGATCACTTTCCAGCACGCTTCGCAATGTACTCAGAGCTCGATACTCAGCGCTGTCCCGAACCGGTGTAACGCAGTTGCTTCCTGATGTGACGCACGATGCGCGAACCAACGCGCTGCTCGTGACGGCGGACGGTCCCCAACTCAAGGAGGTCGCGGGCCTCATTGCGCAGCTTGACGCGCCGATCACGGAGGCGCTTCCTCCGCTCCGAACGATTGCGATGAAGTCGGCTCGCCCATCTCAGGCGGCTCGGCTGCTGCAGCAGGCGATCATCAAGGGACTGGGCGCACGAGCGAGTACGACGACGATTCTGCCTGATGATGCGTCTGGCTTGCTGCTGGTGCGAGCCGATGACGAGACTTCGAAGGAGATCGACCGTGTGTTGGCGGAGATCGATCGGGACGCGGCGGATGAGTTTGCAGTCCGCACGATCTCTCTGAAGCGAGCCGATGCGGCCTCTGTCGCCAAGGCGCTGCAGCGACTCTACGACGACCGTGCCAGGGTGGCGGGAGGACATGGACGCAAGGTGACCATCGAGGGCGATGCCGCGCAGCGCATGCTTCTGGTTGCTGCGAGCGACGAAGACTACGCCGACCTCAAGGTGCTGGTGGACCGAATTGACACGCCCGATGCTGGCGCGAAATTCGCGATTCAGGTCTTCCCGCTCGCTCATGCCAGTGCTTCGGACATCATTGAACGCGTCAACTCCATGGTCTGGGAACTCAATTACGGCGGTGCCTGGATGATGGATCGCCGGTCCCGCAAGGCCCCGCAAGGCAAGACGTCCATTTTCGCGGACGATCGTCTCAATGCGCTGGTGGTCACGGGGTACGGGGACACATTCGACGCAGTTGAACAGGTTGTGGCCGTGTTGGACCAGCCGCCAAGTCAGACGATGAAGCGAACACTTCGTGTGCACCGGCTCCGGGGCGTGTCCAACAGCCTGGCACAACAGATCGTCAACGACATGTACCCGTCGCGGCGAAGCTTCTGGATGCCGGTCAGCGAGCATGACATGCGCGTGCGGTTCGATTCTCGTCGCGGGTTGGTCGTGGTCTATGGCACTGAGGAAGAACAGGGTGAAGTGGCCGATCTACTGGTGACACTGGCGAACACCGGAGATCATGGATCGCAGATTCGCACGTTCGCGCTCGACAACGCCCGCGCCATCGAAGCGGTCGAGACACTGACCGCGGCATTGGGCCTTGATCCACGTGGTCAGGTGGAAGGGCACCTGATGGCCGCGCCGGATGGAGGAGACGCCGTTTCAGTGACGGCGTCCATCACTGCGGATGCGCGAGCCAATGCGATCATCGTGACGGCCCCGGAGGCCTCAATGGCCGTGGTGGCTTCGCTCGTCGAGGAGATCGACAGCTTGTCGCCTCCGGGTGAGCAGGGGGTCTTTGTGATCGAACTGGCAAATGTTCCTCCGGAGGAGGCGGCCCGTGTGGTTGAGGCCATGCGTCTGGATGAGCCTCCCAAGGACGCCGCGGCGGCACGCGTCCTGAGCGAGCCGCTGACGATTACCCCCCTTGAGGGTCGCAATGCGGTGATGGTGCTTGCCAGTCCGGGTGATCGGGACACGATTACGTCCATTTTCAAGTCAATCGATGCCGCCCCGGTACATGGCGAAGGCCGCGTGAAGATCGTCGATCTCAAGAATGCGTCTGCATCAGCCGTGACGGCGGTCCTTCGTGAGATCCTCAATCCCGCGGATCAACAGAGCGGGTCTGCATTGGCGGCAGCCGTCCAGGAGCAGGTACGGCGTCTGCAGATGCTCGGCAAAGGTGCTGGCGGACGTGACCTGTCTCTTGACCTCACCAAGCCGATCAGGCTGGTGCCGCACGAGTCACGCAATGCGATCGTGATGACGTCGACCGTCGACAACGTTATGGCCTTGACGTCGATTGTGTCGCTGCTGGATGAACTTCCGCTGACGGATGCCGTCACCGTGCGCATTCTTCCGCTCAACAACATGGCGGCGGGGGACTTCTCCCGAATCGTCCAGGATCTCTTCAGTCAGGGTAAGCGGCTCGGGTCCGTCCCTGGAGCAGGACTGAGCGGCATCCCGGCGGGCATCATCGGGCGAGCGCTGCTTGGCGATGTCGCGATGACTACGGATGAGCGGACGAACACGGTCGTGGTCGCTGGCACAGATGACGCTGTGGCGACGGTCGAGGTGCTGGTTGAGCGACTCGACTCGCAGGTTGCGGGGGGATGGATTGAGACGCGGCTCGTGTCGCTGGAGTGGGCTGAAGCGGCGGAAGTGTCGCAGTTGCTGCACCGGGTTCTGGTTGAGGGCGCGCAGGACTTTCCGGGCGCTCGCGCGATGCAGAAGCAGGCGGGTCGTCTCAGGATGATCGGGTCCGGCGGGGCGCGGGTCGTGGAGTCCGATGTTTTCCGCCCCATGCATGAACTGGTCATGGTTCCCCACGACACCCTGAATGCCCTGATCGTCGTGGCGGAGCAGGACAATCTGGAACTGGTTCTCGAACTGGTGGCGATGCTGGACATTGAGGAGGCATCGCCCGGAAACCACGTGCGGTTCTATCCGCTCGACCACGCCTCTGCGGCGCAGGTGTCCGTGACCGTTCAGAGACTCTTCGATCGGCAGGTGTCATCGGGATTGTTGGAGCGAGAGGACCGCGTGAGCGTTCAGGCAGACGAGCGAACGAACACACTGATCGTGGCCACGAGTAATCGAAGCCTCCTCATGATCGAGCAGATGCTCCCCTCGCTCGACTCCGAACTGGCACCGGACTTTCAGGAGATCAGAACGCTCCCTCTCGAGCATGCCACGGCGGCCCGAATGGCCTCGGTGGTGCAGCGCATGATGGATGCTCGGCTGGATCGGCTGCGGCACGTCGAGCCCGAGACTGCAGATCTGCAGCGGGTCACGGTCATGACCGATGAGCGGACGAATGCGTTGATCGTGGCCGCCGGGCAGGACACGTTTGAAGTTGTGCAACGTCTGGTCTCGGATCTGGATGGATCGGATCTCGTGCACCGCGGTCTTGTTGAAGTGATTGACGCCGATCGAAGCAACGCAGGTCGGGTCGCTGACACGGTGCGGGCGGTCATGGAGCGGCGGTATGCCGATCTCCCATCCAACGTCCGCCGTACGCAGATGCCCCTCATTCTGGTCGATTCACGCAGCAACAGCCTGCTGGTGTCTGCCGGTCCCGATGACCTCTCCGACATTCGAGACCTCATCGTCAAGCTGGGCGATGCGCCAAGCGATCCTGCCATCGGCTTGCATCTGCTGCCAGTGAGCGGCACGGCGCAGGCCGAGCGTCTGGCCCCACAGTTGCAGCGGCTGATGCGAGAGCGGCAGCAGAGCCTTGGTGAGGCATCGACGCCGACGGACCGCGTGAGCGTTCAGTATGACGGAGGCACCAACAGCCTCATTGTGGCATCCAGTCGGGAGAATCTCGAGGTCATCCAGGGATTGCTGGATGTTCTGGAGCGTGCCGAAGCGGAGCGTGGCAATGGTCGCACACTCGAGGTGTTCCACCTGCATGCCACGACGGCATCGTCGATGGTTGACATGTTGAATGACCTTTATGTGAGGGAGGCCAATCGTCTGCGGGGATCGGGCGCTGTGCGCGTGACGGCGGACGATCGCCTCAACGCCGTTCTGGTGTCGGCGAGCGGATCCGACGTGACCGAGATTGGTTCGTTGATCGGGCGCCTGGATGGAACGACGCCGTCATCCGTTGTCGAGATTCGCCAGATTCCCCTCTCCAGCGCCAACGCGTTGGAGACGGTTCGGTTGATCGAAGATGTGCTGAGCGGGCGCGGCCTCGGCCGGAGGCGGGGCACCGATCGAGCCACGGTGATGCGATATGTGCGGGCCGCCGAGGCGGAGATGGGCGGCAGTCAGATGCAGGTCAGCACCGCACTTCGGGAATCGATCAATCTGACGCCGGATATCCGAACCAACACCATCATCATCAAGGCACCATCGGACTCGATGGACCTGCTGGTTGACATGATTCGGGACCTGGATGCCTCATCCACCGGCTCCAAGAACGTTCGCATTTTCAAGTTGGAGAATGCCGATGCTGAGGCGATGGCATCGCTGCTGCGAGACCTGTTCAAACTTGATGAAGGCGATGACCTGCTTGTACTCAAGCCCCGTGAGGCGGCCGATCTGGCGGACGTGTCGGAGGCGCACTTCTCTGGAACCGAGCTGACGGCAGTGCCCGATCCGAGACAGCAGCTCGCCATCACGGTCGATAGTCGGACCAACAGCCTGATCGTTTCCGGAACGCCCGCCTACCTTGATCTCGTCGAGTCTGTCATCGAGGAGCTTGATGCCCTCGAAGCCAACGAGCGTGAAACGTTCCTCTATCAACTTCGGAACTCGACGGCGAGCGATGTGGCAGAAGTCCTAGGCGACTTCGTGGAGACCGAGCAGCGCAAACTGATCGAGACCATCGGCGTGCAACAACTCGGATCCGCAGCACGGCTGTTGGAGCGTGAAATCACGATCCGAGGGGATGACAAGTCGAATTCGGTTCTGGTCAGCGCGAGCCCTCGCTACATGGACCGAATCAAAGGCGTTATTCAGGAACTCGATGTCGATCCACCGCAAGTGCTCATCCAGGTGCTGCTGGCGGAGGTCACGCTGGATGGCGGTGTGGACTGGGGCGTTGACATGAACAAGACCGGGGGATCCTTCTCGTTCGACATGTCACTGGCGGCATTCCCCGCTGGCGTGGCTGGCGGGCTGCCTTCCATGACGCTTGGAATCTCGGACTTCAATGTGGTGCTTCGGGCCCTTGAGAATCAGGGCCGCCTTCACATTCTCAGTAACCCATCGATTATGGCGGCCAACAACGAAGCGGCCAACATCAACGTTGGTGAAGTGATCTATGTACCGGTGGGTGCCCAGACCTTTGAGACCGGGCTCACAAGCGTTCCACTGGAAGAGAAGGAAGTGGGCGTCATTCTCAGCGTCACGCCTTCGATCAATCCTGACGGCTATGTGCGGATGGAGGTGCAGCCAACCCTCTCCAAGGTGTCCGCCGAGAAGGACCAGCCCGCGGTCGGTGTCGAAACGCCTCGCATCATTCAGCGGACAGCCGATACGACCGTCACCGTGCGAGACGGCCAGACCATCGTCATCGGCGGCCTGATCAATGAGTCCTATGACTATCACGAAGACCAGATTCCACTGCTCGGTGACATCCCGATTCTCGGGCAACTGTTCAGGAGTGAGCGTGAGGAGCTGGTGCGGACCGAGCTGGTGATTGTGTTGACACCTCATGTCGTCAAGAGCCCCGCAGACGCTGATCGAATCAGATCGCTGACCGATGGACAGATTGATCGAGTCACCTTGCCGTCGGAGTTGCTTGATCGCGTGAAGTCGGGCGAGATTCAGGGCATGGGCTTGTTTGAGAAGGACGGCTACAAACTGCAGATGCGGGAACTCGAGGATGAGATCGCGCCGGAAGCCGTGGACGCCCCATGAGGACCGCGCTGGCCATCGCATTGGTGTGTGCAGGAGTCTGCGGGTGCGATGGACTGACCAGCGAACCTGCTCGCTCGACCCCACGGCCCCGGCCAAGCGCGCGGCCCGAGCCGCGGACGGTGCCGCTGCGGCATGCGGAGCGGGCTGACGGATTGGTGGTGATGGTGGGGAGCAAGCCTCGCGACACCGATGGGAACGGATTTCCGGACACGATCGACGTGACGGCCATGCTGATCGAGGGTGCCCGGTCGGAGCCGGTGCTCGTGCCTGGAACCTTCGAGTTTGAACTGGAGCCACTGGGCGAGGAGAAGTCCAGGCCGTGGCGGGTCTGGACCATCGGCGTTCAGGCGGCTGCAGCGGCGGCGGGTCCGATGATCTTCGATCTTCCCGGATACGGCTTTTCGCTCGACCTTCGGACCAACGGCGGCGATCGTATTCAACCCACTGCCGCCAATGTGCTCGCTCGCTTTCGACCGGCGAGCGGGGCGCCTGTCGTCCAATGCGCCCCTGAGCAGCGGATCGTCTATCTGGGTGGATCCTGATCCGGCTGGCCCCCAGGCGGCCTTAGCAGTGCCTGGACTCGGTGTTGGTTGTGAATCTCCTGAAGTGCGGTTAGATTCGACGGCCCCTTGCGCCAATGAGATGCGTGGGGGGTGACACTGTCAGCGAAGAGGAGCCCAAGGCCATGGCAACACGTCTGTCTACCCGCGTTCTCGGGATCGCCCTGTCGGCCTCCATTGGTCTGCCACTGGTTGCCGCCCCGTTCCAAACGGTCACCGTTCCCGCGGATGTCGCGGCGTTGGTGCCCGAGGGCGCCTTCATGATGGGATACACCGATTCGCTCGAAGCACTCCAGAAGGATCTGGTGTCAACGGTGTCCACCATTGAGCCGCAGTATGCGATGGCCGCTGCCATGGGTGGTCCGGCGATGACGCTCAACATGCTGGTCAGCGCACCGGGGCAAGGCCCGGGAAGTGCTGGTGTCAAGCTCGATGGGGCCGGGGCCTTCTTCATGGGGCCGCTGGACAAGACGACGGGTGAGCCGATCGGCGGAGCGATCTTCCAAGTCGCCGACTCGAGCAAGGTGGTACCGACCCAGCCGACGATGCATGTCGTCACACTGCCAGATAGCAACTGGGTGGCGCTCTCCAACGCGCCCTATCAACCGGGCACGGCGTCGTCCATCAGTCAGGGCATGCTCGGCGCCACCATTGCCATCAACCTGGATCAAGAGACGGCTGTTCGGGAATTCAAGCCGCAGATCGATGCGTTGCTCATGATGATGCAGATGCAGATGCCGCCTGGGATGGCGCCGCCGGAGCAGGCCGCCGCCGTGGCGCGAGCGCAGGCCGCCAACGCTGAGAAGATCAAAATGTTCCTGAAGATGTTCAAGGCATGGAACATCGGTGTGGACCTCGATGGCGCGAAGATGGACATGCTCCTTCGCATGCATCCGACGGACCTCTCCCAGCTGGTGACGCCTGTTCCAGGGCTCGACGCCCTGGCCAGGTACATCCCTGCCGACATGCCGATCACAGGCGTGTTTGATCGCAGTGCCATGGCGATGATGATGAAAATGTCGGGGACCGATCTTGCAGCGATCCCAGAGGCTGCCCGTCAGCGACTGGAAGCCGTGATGGTCCCTTGGAAGGCCTGTATTGACACCGTGGCGACGGGTGCCTCTTTCGGATTCGGATTCGGTGACAAGGGTGTTGAGACCATCGGCATCATGGATACGACGAATCCCCCGAAGACGATCGCTGACATCAAGTCCTTCTGGACAGCGCTGCAGGGGGCGGACATCGGCGTGTCGGCCAAGGAGCTTCCCTTGCTCGCCAGCGAGGGCGTGGGATACACGGTCAAGGTCGACATGAAGCGCATGATGGATGCGTTCGGTATGGCAAGTATGTTCCCGCCGACAGCCCCGGGGCAACCGGATCAGATGGCGATGATGCAGGAGATGGTTACCAGTCTCATCGGCAAGGATGGCATGCAGGTCCGGTACATCATCGAAGGCGACTTCATCGTCAATGTCATCGGAAACCGCCGACTTGGTGAGGCAAAGTCGCTTGTAAAGAGCGGCGGCGCTGACAATGCATTGTCGGGGCTGCTTGCGGACACGCTGGCACCTGCGACCTGGGCAGCGCGGCTGGACATCAGGCAACTGGCCAACGAGGGACTCGTCATGGCCCGGTCCATGATGGGGCCGATGGGTGCCATGCTTCCACCGAGTGTGCCTGCGGGCAATCCGGTCCCAGTCTCGATGGTGGGGTCCTCTGACGGAACGAGCTGGGATCAAGTGCGTGTTCGAACCGACCTCAGTGACTGGATGACCATGATCAAGCAGTTGCAGGAAGAGGCGATGAAGGCCCAGATGAAGGCGATGCAGCAGGGATCCAGCGGCGCAGCCCCCTGACCCTGACGGCCCTCACGATCAGGATTCTCGCAACGGCGCCCTGCTCATGAGTTCATGGGCGGCGCCGTTGCGGTCTGTCGGGGAGCGCGTCTGTTGGGTGGGCCGGGGCCGCTCTGGGCTCTCCGGCAACTGGGGATCCAAGATTCGAACTTGGACTAACTGATTCAGAGTCAGTCGTGCTA
>CAYQJN010000001.1:46553-57958 GCA_964417845.1 uncultured Isosphaeraceae bacterium | reverse complement strand
GCCTCGATCTCCTCATTGATGCCTTTCACGCCCCGTTTGAACTCCACAATGCTCTTGCCGATGCTGCGCCCCACTTCGGGAAGGCGGCGGCCGAAGATCAGCAGACCGATCAGCAGAATGACGATCCATTCCCATCCGCCGGGCATGCCAAAGGCGAGTTGCAACGTGGGATCGGATGTCAGCATCATCATGGGAATCTCTCCGAGGCACCGCAGCAGCGGCCCACACCATTGTACCCGCAGGTCCGATTGTACGGGAGGCCTGATTGACCCTGAGAAGGCGATTCAGCCGATGCAAGGTCTGAGTCACCCGTGGGATAGAGTTCACACGGTTCGCCTCGAATCTTCGACTACATGGAGTTCGACATGATCTGGACCCGAATCAAGTCCACCACACCTGCGGCGCTGATCACCCTGATGATGGTGTCAGGCTGGGGCTGCCAGCAGCAGCAGCCGGTGGCGCACGAGGCGTCGACGCAACCGAACTATGCCCGCCCCCTGCCGCCGGGCGCGGAGCCACTCCGGCGCGTGACCCACCCGGCGGAACTCACGGCCATCGATGACGCGTGGACCTCCCGCGACCTGTTCCTTCAGGACGCCGCCACAGAGTCCGTCACCTGGTTTGACAAACCCTCAACCACACAGTGGTTTCCGACGTCGGGAGTTGGCCATAGCCGGGCGCGTGCCAGCGTTGTCGCATTTGCTGATCTCTGCGAACAATCCACCGATGCGGAGTCGTTCCGCGCGAACCTGCTCAATCGGTTTGACGTCTACGAGTCCATCGGTTGCGATGACCAAGGCACGGTGCTCTTCACTGCATACTGTTCGCCGACGTTTCGAGCCAGCCGAACCCGACGCACCGGATTCAATGCACCGCTGTACTCGAGACCCGATTCATTGGTGACGCATCCCGAGTCGGGGGAACCGCTTGGCAAGCGACGACCCGACGGCGGAATCGATCCATGGCCCAGCCGCGCTGAGATTGAACGGACCGGCATGCTTGATGGAACCGAACTTGTCTGGCTTGAGAGTCCGCTCGACGCCTACATCGTCCACGTCAACGGTTCGGCCAAGTTGCTGATGGACGACGGATCCACCATGTATGTCGGATACGCAGGAAAGACGGACCGCCCCTACGCCAGCCTCGGGAAGTCGTTGATTGAGCGCGGCCTCATGCGTGAAGGCGAGGCAAGCCTTCAAAAGATCCGAAGGGTGTGGAAGCAGCATCCGAGTGAAGTCGAACACGCGATGAACGACAATGAGTCGTTTGTGTTCTTTCAGGAGTACGACGGCGGGAGTTGGCCTGCCGGCTCGCTCGGCTTTCCTGTCACGGCTCGCCGGTCGGTCGCCACGGACAAGTCCATCTTCCCACGAGGCGGCGTGGTCCTGGTCGATGCCGAGACGGTTCGATTCACCGGCGAGAAGGAACGATTCACCCAGTTCATGCTTGATCAGGACACTGGCGGTGCCATTCGAGCACCCGGGCGGGCCGACCTCTACCTCGGCGCCGGGCCTATGGCAGAACTCCTTGCAGGCCGCCAGAAGAACGAAGGCAAGCTCTATTACTTCTTCCTGAAGCCGGACTATGTGGCCGATGTCAATCGGGACTGGCGCGGACCGGGTGCGCTGGCATCACACTGACGCCACTCACGCCCAGCCCAGAAATGGCGGCCAGGGTCGGACAGGGTCATGTTGCTTCGACCTCGCATCGATGGTCATGACGCCATTCTCAATCGTGATGTCACGCATCGGATCCATGCTGGCCAGCGTGTGGAACCAGACATGCAGACAGTTGTCCAGATCCACGTCGTCGTCCAGATGAATACAGAGACCTTCCCAACCTGTCGGAGGTGCCGCCGGACGATGAGTCAGCACGCACCTGCCGCGTCCCCACTCCGGGACAACCGCACCATCAGGGAGGGCCGACATGATCGCTCCGGCGTCAGCGCGACGCGGCATCTCCGCATGGGCTGATCCTGCCTCTTCGCCTGGCCACCTCGGAGTCGCATCGAAGCCGATTTTTCCTCCGGCGCCTCTGGTCTGAGCAGCATGATCCAGAATGTCCAGCGGGCCGCGCACCCGCTCCACATCGCGCCCGAAGTTCACATGCGTAAACATGGCTCGCAGCACTGCGTCGTGGTCGTGCACGTCCACCTCGCTGGCATCTACAACGAGCACACATTTGGTCCAGGCCATCTGCCCTGCTCCCCAGATGGCATGCATCACGCGGCGAGCCTGCATCGCATAGGCCTTCTTGATGCCAACCACGGCCCAGTTGTGAAAGCACCCAGCCATCGGAAGCGTGTAGTCGATGATGTCGGGTACCAGTGTCTGCAGAAGCGGCCTGAAGAGCCGTTCGGTCGCCTTCCCCAGCCAGAAGTCTTCCTGAGGTGGAGGTCCGACGACCGTCGCAGGAAAGATGGCCTCACATCGCTGGGTCACAGCGGTGACATCAACAATGGGGTAGCGATCAGGGAGCGAGTAGTACCCCGTGTGGTCCCCGAACGGTCCCTCCAGTACGGCGCCCTCGCCAATCGGCCCATCGCCGGGCATCCAGCCGCACGGTCCTGCGTCCGTGCGAACGAAGCCCTCGATCACAATCTCAGAGTTGGCAGGCACGCGCAGTGGCACGGTCTTCGCCGGAACCAGTGGGATTCCTCGACCTTCGAGGAAACCCGCCATAAGCAGTTCACTGATGCCCGGCGGCAACGGCGCCGTTGCCGCGTAGGGCAGCACAGGCTCCCCTCCGAAGCAGATCGCGATGGGCATCGGCTTCCCAGCCTCTTTCCAGGATCGCCAATGCGCCGCGCCATCGTGATGCACATGCCAGTGCATCGCCAACTGCGTCGGCCCTATCAGTTGCGCCCGGTACATCCCGATGTTGTGGCTGGCAGGCCTTGCCAGACCGGCATCGTCCGCGTGAATCGTGTGCATCCCCCCCAGCGTGATGAACCGCCCCTGCCCGAGTGCCGTCCCCGCCTGCCGCGCATCCAGCGGCCATCCCACGGCTGCAGGATCGCCGTCGAGTGGCCAACACTTGATCAGCGGCAACTTGGTGAGATCAACTTCGCCCCGGTCGGCGCGATGGACGACTTCCTGACAAACCCCCCGCTTGACCAACCGAGGCGCCAGGCGAAGGAGCGGCAGCATGTCACGGGCCTTGGCAATCGCATCGAGCATGCCGCTCGGCGGCGCGATCTTCACCAGTGACGCGACGGACTCCGCCAGCGATTCAAGTCCCCCAACACGGCATCGGAGTGCTCGCTCGATGCGCGACGCTGATCCGAATGCATTCATCAACAATGGAAAGTCGCATCCTTCAACGTGCTCAAACAGCAGTGCCTTCCCGCCCAGATGCCCGGCCTCTTGGTCACGCACATCACTTCCCGGAACCCCACACGGCTCAAGAGATTCTCGAACGGCAAGTGAAGCGGGCTCCAGAAGCGGCGAGACCTGATCGGTGACTCGTATCAGATCACCTGCCTCCTCCAGCGATCGAACGAAGGTGGCCATGGTTCGGGCGTTTCGGGGCATGCCGGGCAGGATACGAACTCCCCGGGTGACCGATACCATCGGACTCCGTGCCACCAGTCATCGATATCAAGAATGTGACCAAGACATTCAATCGCCAGGTCCGCGCGCTCCGCGGCGTGACCATGCAGGTTGATGAAGGGCAGATCTTCTGCCTGCTCGGCCCCAACGGGGCGGGCAAATCGACACTGGTCAAAATCCTGATGACGGTGATCCATGCCAGCCACATTGAAGGCACCATGCTCGGAATGCCGGTCGGACACAAACCAACGCTCCGCCGGGTCGGGTACCTCCCTGAACATCACCGGTTTCCGCCGTACATGACCGCCACGCAAGCGCTGCACTTTTATGGAGGACTCTCAGGTATGCGTCGCTCCGAGCGCCGCCACCGCATCGATGCGATGCTCGATCTCGTCGGCATGGATTCCTGGCGGAATCACAAGGTCGGGACTTTCTCCAAGGGCATGCAACAACGTATTGGCCTCGCTCAGACCATGCTCCATGATCCGCAGTTGCTCCTGCTCGACGAACCGACCGACGGCGTTGATCCCGTTGGGAGACGTGAGATCAAAGACCTCCTCCTGCACCTCAAGAGCGAAGGTCGGACGATTCTGATCAACAGCCATATTCTGGCCGAGTTGGAGACCATCTGCGACCAATTGGCAGTGGTCGTCAAGGGCCGGGTATCGCTCGAAGGAACGATCGACGAACTCACCAGAGATCGCCGGTACTGGAAAGTGTCATATGTTGGTTGTGCACTGCAGTGGCCCGATGTGACCACGAAGTCGGAAGGCGATCAAACGACCCTGCGACTCGGCAGCGCCACATCGGCTGATGTTCAGCCCGTGATTGATCGAATCCGCACCAACGGTGGCACGGTGACCCTCGTCTGCGAAGTACGCGAGCGCCTGGAAGACCTCTTCATGCGGGCCCTCGAACTCGCCGAGGACAGCGATGGCGCCACTCCAGGTGGCAAGCAAGGGGCGAACTCATGACAGCCGTCCTGGCCATTCTGAGGGAGTCGTGGCTCACACTCCGCGCCGAAAAACTCTTCAAACTGACCCTTGCGCTCAATGCGCTCGTCATCGTGGCCTATGCGTCCATCGGGTTCAATGACACGGGATTCACACTCTTCTACGGGTTGATTTCCGAAGAGAGCGAGTACATGTACGCCGGGTCACCGTTCTCCCGGACGCTCTATCTGGGCATCTACTCGGCGTTCATCGTAGGACTGTGGCTTGCGTGGGCCGCCACCATTCTGGCGTTGATCTCAACATCCTCAATATTCCCGACCTTCCTGCGTGAAGGATCCGTGGAATTGACGATGTCACGCCCCACACGGCGATCAACCATCTTTCTGGTGAAGTACGTCGGTGGCCTGATCTTCGTCTTGCTCCAGGTCGCGGTCTTCACGATCGGCGCATTCTTCGCGGTCGGCTGGAGAATCGGCGTCTGGGACCCATCGATCTTCCTTGCCATTCCGCTCGTCACACTGTTCTTCAGTTACCTGTTCTGCATCAATGTGCTCGTCGGTGTCCTGACACGCTCCACCCTCGTCGCGCTCCTTGCCACCATTCTCTTCTGGTTCAGCACCTTCGGATTGCGGACGGCCGACGACCTGGTCACCCGGTTCTGGCTGATCAGCGAACTCTCGGCCGAGCGCACGGATGAACGGCTCGCCACGTTGACCGCTGAAGCAGATGCAGCCGTGAAGGCAGGTGACGAAGCCGCCGCCGAAGACGCGCAGCACTGGATGGCCGGTCCCCGTGAGGAACACGATCGCGCCACGGAAGTGCTCGACCGGCTCCGCCCGTGGCGAACAGGTCTCCATGTCGCTCGGATCGCGCTGCCGGAAACGTCGCGGACCATCGGGTTGCTGCGGCGCGTGCTCGAACGCGATGCTGACGTCACTTTGGATGACCTGATGACGGGGCGAGCATTTGAAGACGAGCATGAGCCCGACAGCCACTTACAGAGTGATGAAGCCAGAGCTGAGAAGAAGATGGCCGAGCGCGAGAACGCCGTCCCCGGCTGGCGAATCATCGGGAAGTCACTGCTGTTCGAGTGCTCAGCCCTTGCCCTGGCCCTGTGGCTCTTCGGCCGGCGGGATTACTGACCTTCGCGGGCGAGCGTCTCGCCACGATCGCGAGCAGCCCTGACACCGGCGCGGACCGCCTCCTTGAGCCCTGCAGCGTTCATGGCCGCCAACCCGGCCTCGGTGGTCCCACCGGGGGTCGTCACAGAATCAACCAGATCGCCCAGTGCGCGTCGATCGTGCAACATCATGGCAGCAGCCCCGTCCAGGGTCCCCCGGACCAGCGTCTGCACGACGCTCTCCGAGAGCCCCAGCGCGCCACCCTCCTCGGCGATCGCCTCTGCCACGAGGTAGAACCAGGCTGGACCTGACCCCGACACCGCGGTCACCGCCCACATGGAGGGCTCCTCGACCTCGATGGACTGCCCCACGTGGTCGAAGATGCCTCGAGCGACGGACACATCGGCTGGCGTAGCCCCGTGGCAGGCTGCCACGGCGGTCATCCCTCGCCCGATCACAGCTGGCGCATTGGGCATGGCGCGGACAACCCGGGTCCCGGGCCCGAGGGCCTCACCCACGACGTCCCCGGTGAGCCCGGCCATGACCGAAATCACCAACCGCTCCTGAGACCCCTGCAGAGCCTGCGACGCGTCGTGAAAGTCCTGCGGTCGCACGCACACCACGATCGTCTCGACTTCGCGGAGTGCGGCGGGGTCGGCCGCCACGCGACATCCCAGCCCAGCGGCCTCCGACCGCCGGTCCGCCGCCCGATCGACGACCAACACGCGGGCCGCTTCCAGACCGCGCGACGACACCACGCCCTTGATGATGGCCGCACCCATGGGACCGGCGCCGAGAATGCCGAGCTCTGAAGTGGTCATGCCTCGAGGATACGTCAGCCGAGCGGACCGATACCATGGTGCCGTCCATGGCATCCACTCCCGAACCAGCGCCGCTCCCCTTCGAGTCGCCGATCACCGATCTGGACGAGCAGATTCGATCCCTTCAGGCTCGCCCTGACGCCGATTCACTGGCGTCTGAGATTGAGTCCCTGCAGGCCAATCGCGCCGCGATCCTGCAGCGGATCTACGAACAACTGCCCCCAGTCGACATCGTGAAGGTCGCCAGGCACCCCCAGCCTGATGTGCAGGGACTTTCGAGAACTTCACGGGGATCGCCGCTTCGGGGACGACCCCGCCATCATCTCGGGGCTCGGAAGGATCGGGCCATTCAAAGTGATGGTCATCGGACACCAGAAGGGACGAACCACCGAAGAGCGCATCAAGTGTCATTTCGGGTGCGCCCACCCGGAGGGCTATCGCAAGGCACTGGCCAAGATGAAGTTGGCCGAGAAGTACGGGATCCCCATTGTGACGCTCATTGACACGCCGGGCGCCTATCCCGGCGTCGGCCCGGAAGAACGGGGGCAGGCAGAGGCCATCGCCATCAACATGCGGGAGATGAGCCGCATCGAGACACCCATCGTCTCGGTCGTCATCGGTGAGGGAGGCTCGGGAGGGGCGCTTGGGATTGGTGTGGCGGACCGCGTAGACATGATGCAGTTTGCGTGGTACTCCGTCATCAGTCCGGAAGGATGCGCCGCCATTCTCTGGAAGGAGGCGAATGACCAGACCAATGCCGCAGCGGCAAACGCGCTGGCCCTGACGGCAGAGGACAACCTCCGCAACGGCATCGTTGATGGCATCATCACCGAACCGGCAGGAGGCGCGCATCGCGATCCGGAGGACGCTGCCAGCCGCCTGCAGCGACATCTCATCGACCGACTGGCAGAGGTGTCCAGATTGAGCCCCCGCACGCTCGTCGAGGCCAGGTACGAGAAGTTCAGGCGGATGGGGCAGATTCAGGAATCGGCCCCCGTCCCGGCGGTGCCTTCAGATTGACCCGCTGGCCGGTGTGCCGTATCCTCCCGCGATTCAGCCCACCGATGACCTGCTGTCACGCGAGATAACCATCGCGATCACAAGGGGTTACAAGGGCCCCAGATCCCCCCTATCGAGGATCCGACGTCGTGGCCAAGAAGACAACCCGAAAGACCTCCCCCCGCAAGGCCCCCGCCGCGCGGAAGGCTGCCTCCAAGAAGACCGCCTCCGTGAAGAAGAAGGCCTCGGCCAGGAAGAAGACCACCGCCAGGAAGGCCACGGCCAAGAAGAAGACCGCCGCCAGAAAGGCCCCGGCCAAGAAGAAGACCACCGCCAGGAAGGCCACGGCCAAGAAGAAGACTGCCGCCAGAAAGTCCCCGGCCAGGAAGAAGACCACCGCCAGGAAGGCCACGGCAAAGAAGAAGACCGCCACCAAGAAAGCCGCCGACGCACCCAAGGCGAGCGACGCATCCTCGGCCCCGTCATCCCCGCGCCGCCGGAGCCGTAAAACGGTGCTGGAAGCCGCGATGGCCGCCGACGCGGATCAGCGTGGCTATGTCATCGTGAATGGACGCCGCGTGAGGCGGATCAGCGTTTCCGTGGAACCGGCTACCAAACGGAAGAAGACTTCTGCAGCAGCCAAGACCCGAGCGTCAAGCAGGCCGAAGAAGAAGGCCAAGTCCAGACTGAAGGCAGAGGACCTCAAGGAGTTTCGGAGGTTGCTCCTGGCAAAACGGCGGGAAGTGCTCCAGGCACTCGATGCGATGGAAACTGAAGCCCTTCGACTGGAGTCCGGCGAGACATCCACCATGCCGATCCACATGGCAGACGTGGGCTCAGATGCGTATGACCAGGACCTCAAGCTGGGGATTTCCGCTTCTGAACGTGAGCGGATCCGTGAGATTGACGCAGCACTGCAACGGATCAAGGACGGCACTTACGGCATTTGCGAAGAGTCAGGCAAGGCGATTCGCAAGGCTCGCCTGCGAGCCAAGCCATGGGCTCGAATGACCATCGATTCGGCGCGAGAAATGGAACGGACCGGGCGACGCCGGTAATGGCACGCCACAGCGCCCTTGCTTGTCGAAGTGCATCCGCATGGACGCTGCTCCTGGCGATCGTTGTAGGTGGATTCACAGCAGATCTCATCTCCAAGAAGATTGCCTTCAAGCACGTCACGGGGGCCCCGGTGGTGCTGGACTCCGAGCGTATTCGTTCAGAGCCCGGATACACGCCGATTCCACACCATGAGAGCGTCACGGCGGTCCCCGGTCGCATGCTGGACTTTCGCCTGGTGCTCAACAGCGGCGCCGTGTTCGGCATCGGGGCCCATCAGCGATGGTTCTTCGTGACCTTCAGCGTCATCGCGGCTGGCATTGCAGTCTGGATCTTCGGCTGGAGAACCACCGCCAGACAGCGATGGCTTCACGTTGGAATCGCGCTCATTCTTGCTGGCGCGCTGGGCAACCTCTGGGACCGGCTCATGATCGGGAGAGTCCGAGACTTCCTCCACATGCTTCCTGATCGCTATCTCCCATTCGGTCTTTCCTGGCCTGGCGGGAGCACCGAGGTCTGGCCCTGGATATTCAATCTGGCAGATGTCATGCTGCTCGGTGGAATGGCCATCGTGCTCATTGACATGTGGGTCCGAGACACGCGGGCAAGACGAGCAGCCACCGACTGCGAGTTCGACGGTCCTGACTGAACCGACGCATCAGCCGCCATCCCCTCGCCCCCTGCCAGAACCGATCAACCCGTGCCGTCGACCTGACACGGATCAAGAGTGTGTTCTGGCGATCACTGTGCTGTGCTCCTACCGCCGTCAGCGGCGGGGCACAATCGGGCTGAGAGGATTCGAACCTCCGACCTTCTGACCCCCAGTCAGACGCGCTAACCAAGCTGCGCTACAGCCCGTGGACCACGCATGGTAGCGGCTCGACCGCACGCGTAGGAGCAGACCACCACCGCACCGAACCAGCTCGCCCAGGCCTCGTCCGGGCCGCTCCCCCACCAAGTGGGGAGCGGAAGTGGGATGCTGCGTGTGCAACGGACAGGGTGGGATTCGAACCCACGGTACGGAAAAACCGTACACGGCATTTCCAGTGCCGCACCTTCAGCCGCTCGGTCACCTGCCCAGTGGATCGCGGATTGTAGGGCCCCGGCCCGCCGTGCGACAAGCATCCGAGGAAACTACCCTCGCTGAAATGCCGCCTTCACCGTCATCGCTCACCGGATTCCTCGTCCTGGACAAGCCTGTTGGGCCCTCGTCCATGCAGGCGGTGGCGGCCGTTCGGCGGCGAGCGGGACGCGCCAAGACGGGGCACGGCGGAACACTTGATCCCCGTGCCAGTGGCGTGCTGGTACTTGGCATCGGCCGACCCGCGACCAGGATGCTGGAGGCCATCGTGGCGACCGACAAGGGGTACGACACCGAGATCGATCTCTCCATTCGGACCCCGACCGACGATCTTGAGGGCGATGTTGAGGACGTACCTGTGGCAACACCTCCCAGCCTGGATCGGATCGAGGAGTCCCTACGGTCATTTCGAGGTGAATTCCTGCAGCGCCCGCCCGACTTCAGTGCCGTCAAGATCGGCGGCAGACGGGCCTATGCTCTGGCCAGAACAGGGCGGGCGGTCCAACCAGCCCCCAGACCGGTGGTCGTCCACGCCCTCGATCTCGTGTCATTTGAGTGGCCACGACTCACGCTTCGCATCGCCTGTGCCAAGGGCTTCTATGTGAGGGCGTTGGCGCGGGACCTCGGCACGGCGCTGGGCACAGGTGGCTGCTGCCGGAGTATTCGGCGAACCGCTGTCGGGCCATTCACCATCGACGAGGCCGTTCCGCTCGTCGAGGTTCCTGATCTCATCTCGCCAACCGATCTCATCGACATCGATACGGCTCTGGGCCGAATTCCCACGCCTCCGATGCGCCCATCGCCAAAGGACACTTCATCCTGATCGGCCCGATCAGCGCCGCGACGATGCTCGCCGCCCGAGTTGAAAGGCCATGCGTGGCGGGGTGTTCATCGGACGTCGATACAGGTCACGCGGAGCAGCTTGCCAATAGGCCGGCATGGGCGAGGGCGGCCACGCCCCAACCATCATCAATCGAAAGATGATCTCAATCGCGCAGTTCGACTGTCCAGTACGCTTCATTCAGAAAGACCTTCCATGCTTCATAGTGGCGCCGACGCAACTTGACCGAACGATCCGGGCACGTTCGAGGCTCCTGTGGACGCTTGATCAGCGACATGCCCGCTTCCTTCGGAGTCCTGTTTCCTTTGCGCGCGTTGCAACGAACGCAGGCGCACACGAGGTTTTCCCAGGAGTTTCCGCCACCACGTGATTGTGGCATCACATGATCAATTGACAACTCTGCCGTGGGAAACCGATTGCCGCAGTACTGGCACCGATTCCCGTCACGGGCATAGAGGTTGCGCCGATTCAGCCGTACATGATGATCCGGCATTCTGTTGCACTGATGCACGCGAATGATGCGCGGCACAGCCACCATCGACGATGCCGTGCGAATCCAATCATGCGATTCAGTTTCATACTGTCGCTGCAGTGCAGCCACTTCGAGCCAACTTGAGAGATCGAATTGCTCCCAGCGACCATCCACCACGGAGATGACCTCAGCCACACTGCGGAAGAGAAGCACGAACGCCTGGCGGACTGGCACGATGCGTGTCGCGGTGTAGCCGCGATTGAGGACGAGGACCGGTTCATCCAGAAACGTCGTCAGTGCCGTCATGCCTTGCCGGGGCCCCTCCTTCAGGGACACGACCCCGATGATTCCTCCGTGCTTCATGAGGTATATCGGACGATCGACGTCCAGACAACACCCCTTCCGCGCACGAACCTGGTTCAGGCTCGCTCCAGGTTGGGTTGCCATGACAGCATGACACCAAAAACACCGACGGCCAGCCCCAAAAAGGCGGGCCCGCCGTGAATGGGA
>CAYQJN010000001.1:0-46543 GCA_964417845.1 uncultured Isosphaeraceae bacterium | reverse complement strand
GCCCCCCCAAAAGTGGGGGGGCGGTCGTTCAATGGTCAAAAAGATCCCGTTCAGGGCAATTCAAGCAACTCCACGTCAAACACCAAGGTTGCATTCGGCGGAATCGGGCCGCCCGGAGTCCCGCGTGGCCCATACCCGAGGTCGGATGGAATGACCAGTTTGCGGGTACCACCCACCTTCATCGATCCGACGCCTTCGGTCCACCCCGGGATCACCCGGTTCAGGGGGAAGTCAATCGGCTCACCACGATCGACGCTGCTGTCAAACTTCGTGCCGTCGACCAGCCATCCGGTGTAGTGCACACGGACGGTCGTTGAGTCGGACGCAGGGGCCTCTCCCGTGCCCTCAGTCAGATCGAACCAGGCCAGTCCCGAATCGCTCACGGTCGGCTTGGATTCACCGGTCGGGGCCCCCGGCAGTTCATCCGTCTTCTCCAGACACTTCTCAACACTCATGGCCAGTTTCTCCGTTCGCGCGGCCTCCGCCGCATCTTGTCGTTTGAGCTGCTCCATCGCCGCAGTCTGCTCTTGTACCCAACCCTCGTGCCCGCTGGTGCAGCCTTTGGCGATCGCTTCGGCGGCGTCGGGGGTGAGCAGTGCCACGCGTTCGATCACAACGTCTTCGACCGGCACATCGTCAAAGTGACGACCATCCGGGCTGTCCTGATGTCCGGTCGGCACGCCCTTGATCGCATCCAGCACGTCTTTTCCACCGACCACACAGCCGAACACGGCATAGCCCGCACCGTCGCGAGGTTGATCGAGGAATGGGTTGTCGGTGACGTTGATGAAGAACTGGTTGGTGGCCGAATCAGGCTGGCGACCCAGACGGGCCATCGCAATGGTCCCGCGTCGATTGCGAAGCCCGTTCTTCCACTCGTTGGTGATCGGCGCCTTGCGTGGCCGTTCCACCATTCCTGGCTCAAACCCTCCACCCTGCACCATAAACCCAGGCATGACGCGATGGAAGATGGTGCCGTCATAGGCCCCTTCCTTCGCGTAGGCCACGAAGTTGTCGACCGTGACTGGCGCCGCCACGCGGTCAAGCATGAGCACCATGTCGCCCTTGTTGGTCTCCATCGCCACGTATTGGAGCCTCGGGGACGCGTCCTTCTGTTCCGCAGTCTCGCCTTCATCAGCAAGGGCTGGTGCTGCGACAGCAAGGCAGGCCGTGGTCATCCACAGGATCGGTTGAGTCATGATCATCCTCATCGGTTGAGTTCCTTCACGCCGCTCCACACAGCAGCGAGCAGGGCATCCTACGCGGTCTCTTCCCGGTGTGTTCGATGTGACAGTACCGGGGTCAATGGCCCTGCGGAGGCTCTGAGCTCCCACCCTGGCCATCCTCCGGCGTGGCGTTCAGACGCTCCAGAATCGACTCGACCGTCACCAACGACCCCGCACCCATCCCCGGGCACGGTGTGTGCTGTTTGACCGACTCCCAGGACTCCCGCGACTCAAGGTTCTCTGGCCAGAATGGCCAGGTTCGACACTGGACCGGCCGGGCCGCATACAACCTGCAGCCGGAGCGACCCTCAGCATCCCGAGTAAGAAACACACAGTCCATGCCATACGGAGATTCGTGCTCATTCAGCGACCAATGCCCGTTGACCCGACGCGCATACTTCCGATGAAAGGTCGCCTCGGTGATGCCGAGCGCTTCGGCCATGGCACGCCCCTCCGACGCCGTGAACCACACCGCTCCCGGGGGACCCGTGCAGCAGTTGCCACACCGGGAACACTCGAAGCGGAGGCCATCGTGATACCAGAGCGCAGACGACTCAGCCATCCTCACCCCATTGCGCAGGCCCTGTTCCGATCGCCTCAACGTCGTAGCACAGGCACGCCGACTCAAACAGCGGTGTCTGCATCTGATCCAGCTCCGACGGACGATCGTCAAACGCCACGCGGTCCAGGTTGAGCGTCTCACGAAACTCCCACTCGTAGTCCCTGGCGATCCTCGCTTCGATGATGCCTTGCATCTCCCGCCTGCTGGTCGCCACACCCCAGACATGCGCGTGACCGAACCGACGACCGGCAGGGTCCTCCTGATCAACGAAGACCAGCCCATGCCAGAGCGTGAAACCAATATCGCGGCCACGTGAATCCAGATTGTGGTCGGGATCATCATCGAGCTCGAGCGCCCAGTCAGCTCGCAACTCAAGAAGGAGATGATCAACGGTGCTCAACATGCCGGGACGTTCCTCAAGCACTGGCCGCACCCGAAGTTCGGATCGCGCCGGGCCCCCGCGGACCGCATCCTCCGAGCAACGCTTGAGTCGAAATCGCCGCAGCAACTGCTCCACCTTCGGTGCCATCTCCGGGCTGGCATAGATCAGGATCCGCTTGTCTGGATCCAGGAATACCTCGAATCCTCGGCGCCCTCCGCTCACACCCACGCCGATCGAAGCGTCCTCCAGAAGAATCGGTTCGACACATTGCCACGCACCTAGAAAGCGATCACGCTCGATCCAGTCGCCGATGTAGACGTCCACCTCTCGGTAGGCATCCCGGCTCCCGAGCTCCAATGCCGCTGAGACCCGCGGTGGCATGAGCGTCATCAACTCACGTATCAAGGGTCTTACCCGCTCATGGGACACGGCCACGATGTGAAAGTGGGTTTCGGGCCCCCGCTCATCCGCGGGCACCAATTCCCGCGACCACCCGATCGCCCGGGGCCGCCAGCCTCCAGCCTCGATCCCCAACGGATACTGGAATCCGTTGGGCGCGACCACCCGCGCGACGTTGGATCGGATTCGAAAAGGCGCCTGCATGGACGCATGGTAGGAACCCTCCGCACGGCTGCGAAGGTGCTTTTATGATGACCCCGTGCGAATTGAGGCCAGAGGATGGAGGCTCGCATGAGCGAAGACCCACAAGGCGGGCAGGCAGCCGCGACACCACGATCACACTGGGGTAGCCGCATCGGCTTCATTCTGGCGGCCGCCGGCTCGGCGGTGGGCCTGGGAAACATCTGGAAGTTCCCCTACATCACCGGGGAAAACGGGGGCGGGCTCTTTGTGCTGATCTACCTGGCGTGCATCGCGCTGGTCGGACTACCGATTCTGGTGGCGGAAATCATGATCGGCCGAGCAGCGCAGGCGCAGCCCGTCGAGGCATTCAAGCGGCTCCAGGGGGGCCGAACAGGCTGGTCTGCCGTCGGTTGGCTCGGAGTCGTCGCCGGGTTCCTCATTCTCTCGTTCTACATCGTGGTCGCCGGATGGGCGATGGACTACACCCTGAAGTCGGTGGTTGGATTCACCAACCCGATCGCAGAACGGGCCGAGCATGACGCCACCGTGTACCGAGCCACGGCAGGCATGGACGACATGCGAGCTGCAGTGAGCGCAGACCTTGCAGCTGACGACATCGCCACCGCCACTCAGGCGTGGAAACGACAGTTCGCACCGTCCACACTCGATGCCTGGGAGACGTACTCAGCCGCTGCTTCAGACGACGACCAGGCCCGCGAACGACTGCGCTCCGTGCCACGGCTGGCCGAAGCGGTGAAGATCGTCGAGCCGCAGCTCGCGGCCCGCGACGCCAAGATTGCCGAGGTGCAGGCTCACGCCGCAGCGGCGACTGCAGCCATGTCAGATCAGGAGATTCAGGACGCCGCGACCACCATCAAGCGGCGATCCACGATCAGCGATGAAGTAACGTCGGTCTTCATGGGGCTGCTTGGCGATGGATGGACCAGCACCTTCTGGGCGAGCATCTTCATGTTCCTGACCATTCTGGTGGTGGCCACCGGAATCGGCAGCGGCATTGAACGAACATGCCGGGTGATGATGCCCCTGTTAATGATCTTCATCGTCTTCCTGGTGATCTATGGAATGTTCCAACCAGGATTCGGCAGGGCCGTGTCGTTCGTGTTCAGCCCTGATCCGAATGCCCTGGAGCCACGAGGCGTTCTTGAGGCCCTCGGGCACGCGTTCTTCCCACTCTCACTCGGCATGGGTGCCATGCTCACCTACGGCTCATACCAACGGTCCGGATCAGGCGGGCTTCTCGGGGAGTCTGTTGCGATTGCCACGTTCGACACGGGGATTGCACTGCTGGCATGTCTGATGATGTTCCCGATCATCTTCTCCTACGGGCAGGATCCCAGCGGCGGACCGGGACTCGTGTTCATGAGCATGCCACTTGCATTCGCCGAGATGGGGCAAGTGGGACCGCTGCTCGGCATCGTGTTCTTCGGGCTGCTCGTGTTCGCAGCCCTGACCAGCGCGATCTCGCTGCTTGAGGTGGTGGCCTCCTACCTGATCGATGCCAGAGGCTGGAGCCGCATGAAGTCCGCATGGACCATGGGCGCCGCCATCTTCGGATTCGGCATTGTGACGGCATTCGCCAACTCAGCGGGATTCAAGATGACCAGTTGGTTGCCGGGATACGGGCAGTCCTTCTTCGACACGATGGACCAACTCACCAGCAACTGGATGCTCCCTCTGGGGGGCCTGCTCATCGCGATCTATGCCGGCTGGATCATGCCAGCCCGCCTTCGCAACGCGGAGTTGTCGGATGTGTCCGGTCCCGTCGCGGCTGGCTGGCTGTTCCTCGTTCGGTTTGTTGCGCCCCTGCTCGTTGTTCTGGTCCTGCTCGACAAGATTGGCGTCATCGACGTCAACGAGATGTTCTTCCAACTGATGCACTGACCCGGTTCCCTCGCGGAGATACGCATGGACTCACTCAACTCGGCACTCGAGACGATCAACGGCTTCATCTGGACCAATTGGATGCTCTACATCCTGCTGGGAACCGGGTTGCTGTTCACCTTGTGGAGCGGCTTTTGCCAGTATCGCGCGCTCACCCACGGTGTCGCAGTCACGTCCGGCAAGTATGACGACCCCGATGATCCCGGCGCCATCAGTCACTTTCAAGCCCTCTCTGCGGCGTTGTCAGCGACCGTCGGGCTGGGCAACATCGGCGGCGTCGCGATCGCCATCGCAATGGGTGGTCCTGGCGCCGTGTTCTGGATGTGGGTCATCGGCCTGATCGGCATGGCACTCAAGTCCACTGAAGTGACACAATCCATGTTGTTCAGGAACACGGACGACAACGACAATCCGCACGGCGGCCCCATGTTCGTCGTAGCCGAAGGCATGAAAAAGTGGGGCCTCGGCGCCGTGGGACAGTTCATCGGGGTCCTCTTCTGCCTGACTCTGCTGGTCAGCGCCGTCACGGGCGGCAACATGTTCCAGGCGTGGAATGTGGGCGACATCACCAGAGAGGCAACCAACATTCCCGAGTGGGTCACGGGGCTCACGCTCGCGGTGATCGTCGCGCTTGTCATCATTGGCGGCATCAAGCGCATCGGGTCCGTGGCAGGAGTCCTCGTCCCGTTTATGTGTGTGCTGTATGTGGTCATTGCCGTCGTGGTGCTGCTCTTCAATCTCGGCGCCATCCCTGACGTATTCGCTTCAATCTTTCGATCGGCCTTCAATCCTTCAGAGGCTGCTGGTGCCTTTATCGGCGGTGGCACCGGCATGGCGTTTCTCTGGGGCATGAAGCGAGCACTCTTCTCAAGCGAAGCTGGCCAGGGATCGTCACCGATTGCTCACTCCGCGGCGCAGACCAAGGAGCCGGTGAGTGAGGGCGTCGTCGCAGGGCTTGAGCCATTCATCGACACCATCGTCGTCTGCACGCTCACCGCACTGGTCATCCTCTCGACGGGGGCGCTCACACGCGGCGAGGGTGCAACAGGCGCCGACGCCATGTTTGCAAGCACCCCGCCAGTGTCGCTGCACGAGTGGACGGAAGACGGCACAACCCACCGCGCCTGGACGGTCGGCACTCCGACGCCATTCAACATCAAAGGGGAAGAAGTCATCTTTGGCGTCACGCCACTCCCCTCGAGGAGCGATCGCGGGGTGGAACTTGGTGGCCCATGGATGAATGGCGACAGCGTGTTCACGATCGCTGGTGGCGGCGGTGTCAATGAAGACACGGCCAGCAACCGAGTCACCATGTCCGGAACCGTGGTCATCCCAGAGCGAACCGATGAGGCCCCCAGCGTGCGATGGGACCTCATCATCACAACGTCCGGTGAAGTAGGCCACTGGAACCAGCTGGTGGCCTCCGGCGATCAGCCAGCACTGGTCGAGCCAGCGCTGTATGAGGACTACATGGGGGCCACGCTGACCGCGTATGCCATCAATCGGCAGTTCCCCGGCGTTGGAACCTGGTTGATTCTCATCGCGTCGTGGCTGTTCGCCGTCAGCACCATGATCTCATGGTCCTACTACGGCGAGCAGGGCATCGTGTTCCTTCTGGGCGAGTGGGCCGTCGGTGCGTACAAGATGATCTACTGCGCCCTCATCGTGGTCGCTACAGCTGGGATTGTGACGACCACCAAAGAGATCGGGAATCTCTCCGATCTGGGGACCGGCTTGATGCTGTGGGTCAACATTCCAATCATGCTGATCTTTGCCGGTACGGCGATGGCGGCGTGGCACAACTACTTCGCGCGTCTGAGAAGCGGCGACATCAAGTCACACGACGATGACCGCAAGTGAACTGACTTTTTCGACGTGGCACACCGCCGACATCGCTGATGCGATCGAGACAGGTCTCGCAGCACAGGTTGACCTTGACCGTATCGCACAGTCGGTGCATGGCATCGACGTGCTGGACGAAGTGGACCTGCACCCCGTGCTGGCCGGGGCGTTGTCAAGGGCAGGCTTCGGCACGCACCGAGAGGTCCGCTACCCGGCGGCCCGCCGCACACGAGCCCGATCTGAAGGCCGCCGCTGCGACCTGGTGTTGACGCCGGAGGGCCGCTCGCTGCAGGAGCCGGAGGCCGCTGCGACCCTGTTCGATGATCCGTCGGCCGTGCCACTGAGCGAGGCACTCTGGCTGGAGGTCAAGGTCGTCGCGCAGTTCAGAGAAGCAGGACCCACCAGGAACTGGTCAGGCGAACTCCTCGGAACAGTGCAGAAGGACATCGCCAAACTGGCGGCAGACCAGCACATCCTTCACGCCGGCCTGCTCATCATCCTCTGGGTCGATCGCCCCGAGGTGGCAGAGCACGACTTTGGCATCTGGCAGGACCGGTGTCTTGAGCGAGGGCTTCCCATCGGCGCCCCGGCGGAACGCATCGTGGATCTGCAGGACCGCATCGGGCACTCCACAGGAGTGATACGCCTCTATCCGGTCCATCACCTGTGAGGGACGCGTCACGCAGGAGTGCGCCCCTCCGCGATGATCGCTCAGCTCATGGCCACGGAGATGATGGCATTGGAGCACTCTTCTGCGAAGTCGTGCCCGCGATAGGTTCCAAGTGCTCGCTTGAGTGCCTGCTGCTGCTGGGCCGTATGCCGTGAGTCGTCCAGCAGCCACTGGGCCTTGCTGACGATCGGGCCGGCGCCTCGCCACCACGGAACGTACTCGGGAACGATCTCATCATCGGCGATGATGTTCGGAAGCAGCTTGTACTTCGTCCGGAGGAGCAGTTTCGACGCCAGGCAAGAGACAGGATTGACCTTGTACACACCGATCATCGGGTGACACTGTCGCATGATGTCGAGCGTCACCGTACCGGACACGGCGATCGCCAGATCGGACCACCCGATCGCCTCATCGCGCATGCCGGTCACCATCGTGAGACCCATCGGAAACTCGCCGAGTTGCTTGCGTACGAGGTCGGCCACGCGGTCGGAAGACGCCACGATCATGCCGGAGAGTGCTGAGTGGCGGTTCTTCAGTTCCAGAAACACCCGGACAAGCAACTTCAGATTGCGATCCACCTCATGGGTCCGCGAGCCGGGCAGTAATGCGACCCGAGGTGCGCCCTGTGGAAAACCGTGCAGCCGCGCATGCAACTTTTCAGCGTCCAGTGGGCGATTGATGGCTGGGTGGCCGACAAAGGTCCCCTTGACCCCACGCTCACCAAACCATCGCGGCTCGAAGGGAAGCAGGCACAGGACCTGGTCGGTCAGCTTCCGAAGCTTCTTGATCCGCCACGGCCCCCATGCCCAGAGTTGAGGCGCTGCAAGATGCACCACCCGGGCACCCACGGCCTTGCTTGCCTTGCATATTGGAAAGTTGGCCGCCGGCGAATCGACCGGAACGTGGATCATCAAGCGACAGCTTCGAATCCACCGCTTGATTGCCCGGATGTCGCGGCGCACCGATCTGATGTGACTGATGGCGCCCAACCCCATCGCCCCGTCCTCAGCTGTTCGCCCAGCCAGCTGCGCACCAGCCTCCTCCATGCGAGGGCCGCCCCACGCGTAAATGGACCAGTCCGGGCGGGCGGCCCGCAGTCGCTCGATCACCGGCGCGGCGAGCGCATCGCCACTCGGTTCGAAGGCGGTGAAGAGCACGACCGGACCGGATGCCTGCGACTCAGTCGACATGACGGGAGGATACCTGCCGGTCAAAGACAACCACCGATCGGGGTTGCCGATATCATGCTCCGCTCGCGACCGGGGACAGCCGCGACCCGAGGAGCATGATGACCATGGCAATGCGCACCCACACCTGCGGCGAACTCCGCCCCGAAAACGTCAACAGTACGGCCACCCTCTCAGGGTGGGTTAATACGTTCAGAGATCAGGGCAAGGGACTCGTCTTCATCGACCTGCGCGACCGTAACGGATTGACGCAAGCCGTGTTTGACCAGGAGGACTGTGATGAAGACGTCATGGAACTCGCCAGATCACTCCGTCGGGAGGACGTCGTCCAAATCACAGGCGTCGTGCGCCAACGCGAAGGTGGCATCAACAAGAAGCTGCCGACCGGTGAGATTGAGGTCCGCGGCACCCACGTCAATGTCTTCTCACGGGCCAGCAACCCACCCATTCTGCCTGATGATCACGAGGCCTCAAAGGTCTCAGAAGAAGTGCGGCTCCGCCATCGATACATCGACCTTCGTCGGCCAAGCATGCAGCACATGCTTCAGGTCCGGCACAATCTCGCCTCGTTGACGCGATCGTACTTCCATGCATTGGGCTTCCTGGAAGTTGAAACCCCGTTACTCATCAAGAGCACGCCTGAAGGCGCTCGGGACTTCATCGTTCCATCAAGGATCTACCCCGGGAAGTGGTACGCACTCCCTCAGAGCCCTCAGATTTTCAAGCAGATCCTGATGGTGGCAGGGTGTGATCGCTACATGCAGATCTGCAAGTGCCTTCGGGATGAGGATCCGCGAGCCGACCGCCAGGCGGAGTTCACCCAGATCGACCTGGAGATGTCGTTCGTTGACCGGGACGAAGTACTTCGCATCATGACGGGCTTCATTCGCCGCGTCTTCAAGCACATGCTTGGCCTGGACCTCGGTGCCATTCCGAAGATGCCCTGGCGGACCGCCATCGACGAGTACGGATCAGATCGTCCGGATCTGCGATTCGAGCTACCGCTTCAGGACATTTCGGCGGTTGCTGCCAAGACCGACTTCAAGGTATTCCAGACTGCACTGAAAAAGGACCAGGGCGTCGTCAAGGCCATCCGCATTCCCGAGTCGGCGGACAGACTCACCCGAAAACTCCTCGATCAGTTGCAGGAGACAGCGAAACTGCACGGAGCCGGGGGACTTCCCTGGACCAAGGTCACCGAGAACGGGTTCGAAGGTGGGATCGCCAAGTTCATCGACGGCGTCTCGGACGAGTTGGCCGACGCCCTCTCCGTCGAACCCGGCGACACCATTCTGATGGGATGCGACAGTTGGCTCACCGCCTGCGAGTCTCTCGGTCAGGTTCGCCTCCATGCAGCCCGGCTGCTTGATCTGGTAGACACGGGCGTCTGGCGGGCGTTGTGGGTCGTCGACTTCCCGATGTTCCGATGGAGCGAGGACAAACAGCGTTGGCTCAGCGAACATCACCCCTTCACGGCGCCGGTCCCCTGCGACATCGAGGCACTCAAGGCCGATCCAGGGTCGGTGGTCTCAGCCGGGTATGACATGGTGCTCAACGGCTCAGAGGTCGGTGGCGGATCGATCAGGATTCACGATCCTGAAGTCCAGCAGACCGTGTTCGACATCCTCGGGCTGAAGCCCGACGAGTGCAGGGAGAAGTTCGGATTCCTCCTTGATGCGCTGCAGCAGGGTGCACCCCCACATGGCGGCATCGCCTTCGGATTCGATCGGCTCGTCATGCTGCTTACCTGCACCGACAACATCCGCGACGTCATCGCCTTCCCCAAGACCCAGAACGGCGCGGACCTGATGACCGACGCCCCTGGCGAGGTCGACAACGAGCAGTTGCAGGAGCTGCAGATCGAAGTCGCAGCCCCCGCCCCGGCCTGACACGTGCCCCGAGGATCCGTGTAGGGTGCTCGCCATGAAGCCGGCAACCATCCTCACCGTGGCCATCGTCATTTCCATGGTGCTGGGCGCCCTGACTGGCCAGTTTCTGCTCTTCGGCAGCGACGTTGGAGGCGACCATTGGACGAAGGTCGTGGGCGACCTGGTGCTCATCAGACCACTCAAGCTTCTGGTGATTCCGCTTGTTCTTTTCAGTGTGGTCGCAGGCATCACACGAATCGGAGATCCCCGAAAGCTGGGTCGGCTCGGTGGTGCCACACTGGTGTACTACTTCGCCACGATGCTCATCGCAGTGACGCTTGGAACGGTTCTGGTGCAGGCCATCCATCCGGGCGCCCTCCCGCCGGAGGTTCAGGAGACAGTGCGAGCCACTGGCGAGCAGGCCTTCGCGGCCGATGCGTCCCTGCAGGCCAAGGTCGGCGACAAGACGATGAGTGGCAGTTGGACCAACATTCTCTACCAGTTGATCCCGACCAACATCGTTAGTGAGATGGCCCACGGTCGCCCGCTGGGCATCATCATCTTTGCGATGGGGCTTGGACTGGCACTTGCTGCGGGCGGAGAACGAACTCGAGTTGCACGAGACTTCTTCGATGCCGGCTTCGAAGGCCTGATGACTCTGGTCCAGTGGGTGATCTGGCTGACACCGATCGGAGTCTTCTTTCTCGTGGCCTGGACGGTCGGGAGGATCGGGTTGGCGAACCTCACCGGACCGCTCGGCAGCTACATGGGCACGGTGTTCCTCGGCCTGCTCATCCATGGCGCGATCATCCTGCCCCTTGTCCTTCGCGTGTTTGGGGGAGTCTCCCCCTACCGCTTCATGGCAAAGATGAAACCAGCCCTGCTCACGGCATTTGGTACTGACTCAAGCAGCGCCACGCTTCCGGTCACTATTGAGACGGCCATTGATGAAGGTGAATGCTCCGAGCAGGCTAGCAATTTCGTGCTCCCGCTCGGATCGACGATCAATATGGACGGCACAGCCCTCTACGAAGCAGTCGCCGTCGTCTTCCTCTTTCAGTTGTACGGCATCGAACTGGAGTTCGGCCAACTGGTCCTGGTTGTACTGACGGCCACGCTGGCGGCCGTAGGTGCCGCCGGCATTCCATCGGCAGGACTGGTCACCATGGTGATCGTGATCGCCGCCGTGAACAGCAGCCTTGACGGGGCCGCCACACTTCCGGTTGCGGCCATCGGGGTGATTCTCGGTGTCGATCGACTGCTGGACATGTGCCGAACGACCGTCAATGTCTGGGGCGACGCCGTCGGCGCTCGAATCATGACCCGGATCGCGCCGGATCGGTCGCCCGACTCCGTCCGTACGGATTGATGATCATGCGCTCGATCAGGTGAATCCGCGCTCGAGACAGCCCCGTCGCTCAACTCCTACTCGTTCTCACCCAGCCATCGCTCCGCATCGAGCGCCGCCTGGCACCCCATGCCCGCAGCCGTGATGGCCTGCCGATACACCGAGTCCGCGACATCTCCCGCAGCGAAGACGCCGTCGACATTTGTCGCGCTTCCGCGCTGTGAGAGCACGACGTACCCCTCGTCGTCAAGCGCCACCCCACTGCCCTCCAGAAACCTGGTCGCAGGCGTATGCCCGATGGCGATGAACAGACCCCGAACTGGAAGAAGGCGCCGCTCGCCGGTCTTCGTGTCCTCCAACTCCACGGCTTCGATCGAAGCGTCGCCTTTGACATCGACCACCTGGCTGTTCCAGACCATCTCGATCTTGTCGTTGGACAGTACGCGATCCTGCATCGCTCGCGAGGCCCGGAGTGACTCACGACGATGTATGACATAGACGGTTGAGCCGAACTTTGCGAGGTAGGACGCCTCTTCCATGGCGCTGTCACCTCCACCAACGACTGCAAGAGGCTGGTCGCGGAAGTGCGGCAAGGCACCATCACACACAGCGCACGCACTCACGCCTCCACCGGACGTCGCCAGGCGAAGTTCATTGTCGAGCCCGAGCCAGTTGGCCGTTGCACCGGTTGCGATGATCACGGCATCAGCCTCGACCACATCGCCTTCGCTCGTGGTCAGCTGGAACGGTCGAGATGAAAACTCGCACTTCACCACGTCGACGCCCCGAATCCGCGTTCCGAATCGCTCCGCCTGCTTCTGGAATCCCTGCATCATCTCAGGCCCGGAGATGCCCTCCGGAAACCCAGGGTAGTTCTCGACTTCGGTGGTCAGCATCAACTGACCGCCGGGAAGTACCGGCGCAGGATTCGATCGCGGAACACCGATCAGGCACAGGGGCTCCAGATCAGCTCGGGCCGCGTAGATGGCGGCAGTCCACCCTGCTGGGCCGCTTCCAATGATCACCAGTCGTTCTCGACTTCGCGCATCGGTCATGTGCATGGTCCTGTGTGCATTCCCGGATCAGACGCGTCAGTGGTTTTCCGTCTCACGTACCAGTTCACGAGGAGGCGGCCAGATCACGAGGTCGCCCCGCCCCCGCTCACTCACATGGGTCCAGGCAAGGTCATCGAGCCCGTTGAGCCCGGCGCTGTAGAGCAAGCCGGTGCCCTTTGGAATCGTGACACGGATCGTGCCCACATCAAGGGAGCGATCTTCCTCCAGATACCGATACCGCAGAAACGGGCGATATCCTTCGGACAGGACCGCATACTGATCAACGGCCCAGTCCTTGTTGATCGTGATCCCGAAAGCCATTCGCAACTCCACGGGATAGCGGCCGCGTTCGATCCGATACGCGGCGATGCCGGCTGCTGTCGCGGTGGCGTTGACCTCCATCATCAATCTGTCGCGTGCATCGAAGAGGCTCTGCATGTCATGAATGACCGCGTCTATGGACGCGAAGCGAGCCACGTTCATCAGTTCGAACTGCGACTGCTGGTTGAGGATGAGCTGCCCCAATTGAGTCATGTCATCCGACTGCCACCGACGCCACCAGTCGTCAAAGATCAGCCTGACCCGGTCAATGGAATACTCCAGGCTGTCGTGCGTGTCCCGAAGTTGCTCCCACCGGCGACGGGCGCCGAACCGATGCAGTGGGTTCTTTCCTGCCTGCACTTCTGTGAACACGGCCGCAAACTGGTCCTCGTCCGCAGTTCCAAACTCGGCCACGAAGGCGTTTTCCAGCAGCGCTCCAAGCAACCGGCGATCGTGCTCTGGCATGAAGAGACTGCGGCATCCCGGCCGCAACATGGGAATCTCGTGCAGTGACATCCGCGTGAGGTAGGTGCCAGGGAGCGCATCGATCGCCGCATACATGATGTCCCGGTAGATCGTCAGCCCTTCCGAGATCAGGTCGAGCGCCGTCTCCTTCTCACGCATGAACTCGCGGTCGGCCAGTCGTCGGAGCACCATGAATTCATCCAGCAGCAGAACAAGCGCCGATTCGGCCTCGCCAGCATCCGTACGCCTCCACGCCTCGGCGGTCGTCCAGAGGGTCATCTGCCGGATGGCGTCGAGATAGTGAAACTCGGGCAGAACGATCCGGTCATCTTCCGAACCCAGATCGACGTAGAGACCCGCTGCGAGATCATCTTCAGAGGCGGCCTCCCGACCGTACGCCAATCCGAAGACTGGACGCTGCGCCGCCTGCTCAATGGCCGCACCAAGGCTGGCATGTTTCTCCGCCCAGGCCTTGACGTCCGCCCACCCCTCCATGCCGGGCCAGACCTCGGTCGGGCTCAGATTGGCCAGCGCATCCGGAGCCGAATCCATCGCTCGCAGTTGCGGCGACAGAAGCGCCCAGCAGGTGTCTTCCCCGGACGTGACCACCGACGCGTGGGCATTGAGCCGCTCGGCCAGATCAGTCGGAGTGACCGACACGTCCTGCCCGAGCGCTGAGGTCAACAGGGCCATCCCCAATTGCATCGCAACCATCAATCGGCTCCTCCCCGAATCAACGCTGGCCACTGCACGCTGCGGGCCAACTCCGTCGGGAGGCTGAGTGTAGCACGCGGCCCCTTTCGATCGCCACTTCGTGAAGCCTTCAGAACCGCGGCTATACTCCCGCCATGACCGGCGAGCGGCTGTATTTCGACAATGCCGCAACGAGTTGCCCCAAGGCACCTTCGGTCGCCTCCGCCGTGGCAGGCTGGCTGCAGGAGATACCGGCCAGTCCCGGGCGTGGCGCGTATGCGGAGGTGCAGGCTGCCGCGCAGGTCATGGCAGACTGCCGGTCGGAATTGCTCACGCTGATTGGTGGCTCCGGCTCGCCCGATCAGGTCATTTTCACCCTGAATTGCACCGATGCGCTGACACTCGCCATTGAAGGCGTCTGCCGCGCCGCACGGCGGGCGGGAAGGCGGCCCCATGTCGTGACGACGGTCATGGACCATAACTCGGTGTTGCGCCCGCTCCACGACCTTGGTGTCGATGGAGGCACAGCCACCCGCGTGGCGGCAGATCCCGATACCGGCTTGGTCAATCCCGACGAGATCGCCAGCGCCATCACTGATGACACCGTCCTCGTCGTGGTCAACCATGGATCGAATGTCTGCGGTGCCTTACAGCCAGTCGCCCCAATCGGGGCCATCTGCCGCGAGGCGGGCGTACTGTTCTGTGTTGACGCTGCACAGAGCCTTGGGCACCGACCTGTCAACGTGGAAGCCATGCAGATTGACTTGCTCGCCTTTCCAGGACACAAGGGTCTACTGGGACCACTCGGAACCGGAGGGCTGTGGATCCGCCCGGGCGTTGAGCATCGGGTAGCCCCGGTCAGGCTGGGGGGTACCGGCTCCCGAAGCGAGCTCGATCGACAACCCGACGAACTCCCCGATCGGTACGAAGCGGGATCACACAACATGCCCGGCATCGTGGGATTGCAGGCAGCTGTCTCCTGGATCAATGCGCGGGGCCCTGAGCGCCTGTATGCCTCTGACGCTTCCGCCACGGAAGCCATGCTTGAGACCGTGTGTTCAATAGATGGTCTCACTCTGATTGGCCCTCGCATACCGTCGCATCGATGCGGCGTCTTCTCCGTCTCTCTCAATGCCATGTCACCGGCGGCGCTGGCCCGCCGGCTGGAACAGCGCGATGGGATCCTTTCCAGAGCGGGTCTGCACTGCGCTCCAGAGGCACATCGAACCCTCGGGACCTTCAACACCGGAGGCACGTGTCGCCTGAGCATCGGCCCGTTCACTTCCGAGCGGGACATCGATGCTGTTGGAGAAGCACTTCGGCGGGCGGCCACCCAACGCATCATGGTTGCCGCAACCGCATAGGGAAACTTCACTCATGATGACCGATCGGCTTCACCGTTCCATTCGAGCCATTGCCAGCATTGAAGCGCACGCCCCAGCCTTCGACCGAATCGCCGACGCGGCAACCTCCTGCCTGGCCGACGGCCACACGATCTGGACCGCCGGTAACGGAGGATCGGCCGCACAGGCCATGCACTTCTCCGAAGAGCTGGTCGGACGCTACCGAGCGACTCGCCAGCCGCTGGCCTCGGCCATGCTTGGTGGTGACGCTTCGCAACTCACGTGCATTGCCAACGACTTCGGCTTCGATCACATCTTTGCCAGACCGCTCGAGGCCCTTGGGCGGGCCGGCGACATGCTCCTGGTCCTCTCAACCTCCGGCAACAGTCCGAACATCGTCTCCGCCCTGGAGGTGGCTCGGACCCGATCAATCCAGACAGCCGGGCTGCTCGGCGGAACCGGTGGCCAATGCCAGACGATCTGCGACGAGTGCATCGTGATCGAAGAGACCGACTCCGCCTGCATTCAGGATGCCCATCAGGTCATCATCCACCTGCTCTGCGAGCACATTGAACAATGGGCGTGCGCCAACGCCGCTGAGGTGACCCTATGAGTACTGAGCCTGCACGCGCTACTCCCGGTGGCCCAGCCGGCATGGTCGGGCTGGTGCTCGTTCGATTCCTGGTGCCGCTCTGGGTCGGCGCAGGCGCCGGCATGAAGCTGGTGGAGCGATCCCCCAAACTGCTTCCCGAACATCTCCGAGGACTCATCGAGTCCGTGGGCATCGACCTGCACCTGGCCCTTGCGCTGTTCATCGCGATCGAGTTCGCCGCCGTCGCGGTCATGGTCCTCATTCCGCGACTTGCCCGACTCACGGCCGTCTTCATGCTCTCCGTGTTCTGCCTTGTTCTGCTCCACGAACTCATCCGTGGCAACGTCACCAGCTGCGGATGCCTGGGTGCCGTCTCGCCACCGCCATGGCTCATGCTTTCTATCGATGCACTCCTCCTGCTGCTGGTGGTCGCGCTTCCCGTGCGTCCGCTCAAGCTCGCGGGGGATCGCGCCGCATGGGCGATCGCCAGTGTGGTGGCCCTTGCTCTGGGTGTGTTCACCTTGACGCGTGTACTCGGCGGTGCCACCGGCGTGACGGTCATCGTCAAGCCGGCCGAGGGCACGTCCCAGGAAACGGATGGCAGCCCTTCCGAACCCGCGATCTCAGAGTTGAAGTTGCCGGCGTATTACTCCCTCGACGTCTCTTCGTGGCCCGGCCAGCGGATTCGTGACATCGAACTCGCGCAGTGGGTGAATGACCTGCCGGAGTCCATTGATCAGGGCCAGCAATACCTCATCTTCTACAGCCGCACATGCGAGCACTGCTTCGAACTGCTCATGGAGCATTTCTCGTTTGACCCGCCCGCTCCGACCACACTTGTGGCAGTCCCCGAGTCCGTCGATGGTTTCCAGGTGGAGGGCACCCTCGAGAATCCGTGCCTCGACTGCCTGGAACGAGAACTGCCAGTCGGTGTCGATTGGCTTCTCACGCCGCCGGTCGTGATTGCCATCGAAGACGGCGTTGTGACGTGCGCGCAGGAAGCAGAAGACGCCGTGATGCCACAGTGCCTTCCATGGCACGGATTCTGAGCAATACCCCAACCCTCATCAGGAAGTTCCCATGACCCAATCACTCGACGCCGTGCTCGCCGCCCTCGACGACACGCACGAGGCGCAGATGGACCGGCTCTTCGATCTCCTTCGCATCCCCAGCATCAGTACAGACCCAGCGCATGCGCAGGACGTTGCGAATGCAGCGGCTTTCTGCAGCGATCTTCTCGAGCAGGCGGGGCTGACGTCCAGCGTCCGGGAGACGCCAGGGCATCCGATGGTGGTCGCACACAGCGATGGCCCCGCGGACGCGCCGCACGTGCTGTATTACGGGCATTACGACGTCCAACCACCGGATCCGATCGACCTCTGGGACTCATCCCCGTTTGACCCTGTGATCCAGGAGGGACCAAACGGCCCCAAAGTCGTCGCGCGAGGCGCTGCCGACGACAAAGGGCAACTGATGATGTTTATTGAAGCCATGCGTGCGTGGAATGAAGCTGGTGGCGGCATTCCCGTCCGGGTGACCGTACTGCTCGAAGGCGAAGAGGAGAGCGGGAGCCCCAGTCTCGATCCATTCCTCAATGCCAATGTCGACGAACTGCGCCCGGACGTCTGCATTGTGTCCGACACGGGCATGTGGGATCCGAAGACGCCGGCGATCACCACGATGCTCCGAGGCATGGTCTACCTGGACCTCACCCTGCACGGCCCTTCTCATGATCTCCACTCCGGGATGTATGGCGGGGCCGTCGTCAATCCGATCAATGAGTTGGTGGCCATCCTCGGGGGTCTGCATGACGACCAGGGCCGCGTCACGGTCGACGGGTTCTACGACCATGTCGAGCAACCGTCCGCTGCACAACTCGACGAGTGGAAGTCGCTCGGCTTCGATGAAGCCGCCTTCCTCGGGGAAGTGGGCCTGTCTGCGTCCACCGGTGAGCACGGACGCAGCGTCCTTGAACGCATCTGGAGCAGGCCGACACTCGATCTCAATGGCATCACCGGAGGCTACGGCGGCGCAGGCGCCAAGACGGTAATCGCCGCCGAGGCGCACGCCAAGCTCTCCTGTCGACTTGTAGCGCGTCAGGATCCAACCAGAATTGAACAGGCGCTCATAGGCCATTTGGAATCGCGGACGCCCTGTGGATGCCGATGGACAATCACCTCCCACGGCTGCAATCCCGCCATCAGCGTCCCAAGCGTCTCGCCGTGGCTTGAGGCTGCTCAACTCGGGCTGAATCGCATCTGGGATCGGGACGCAGTACTCATTGGCTGCGGTGGCTCCATTCCGGTGGTCGGCTCTTTTCAGGAGATTCTTGGCGCGGACTCGCTGCTCATCGGGTTCGGGCTCGACGACGATCGTGTGCATTCGCCCAATGAGAAGTTCGATGTCGCGTGCTACCGAGGCGGTGCCCGCTCGCATGCCGCGGTCATGGCGGCGCTGGCTGGCAGACTCCAGCGGTGAGGACAAGGGCGGCTGTGTTCAGTGTGCTGGCGTGCGCGCTGTCGATCGCTTCTGCCGCCCCGCCCAGTCTTGTCATCCTTCAGCGCGGTGCTGGCGGCGCACTCCCGATCAACCGAACAGCTGGCCTTGAGTTCTCCATCGATCCGGGGACCCTTGAACCAGCGACCTATGTGCTTGAATGGGTGACACCGACTCTTGAGGGCGACGAGATTCTGAGCCGCCAACCAGTGCCCTTGGCCGGCGGCCCCGCCTCCGGATGGATGTATGGGGCCATCCCCAACCAGACACTGGCCGGCGACATGCGACTTCGCCTTCGCGATCCGAACCGCGGCTCCATCCTCATTGAGACTGAGGTAGCCCCCGTCGGGACCCGCTTCACCGGCGAGTCGTCCGACTGCATCCTGGTCGTCAGCGACCAACCAGTCGGACTCGAAGGATTTGAGTCCTCAACCCCGGGGCGACCTCCAAGCTGGAGTCTGATCGAGACCGCCGTGTTCGCCGCAAGCGGCGATGACCTCCCTGAGCATCCGGCGGGCCTCGCACCCTTCAGCACCATCGTCTGGACAGGGCGAACGCCACCGGCCCCTGCCACACGCTCCGCGATCAGAACATGGATGGAGTCGGGAGGCCACTTCATCATCTCCATGCCCATGGATGCGGACCCCTGGCTGATCGGATCAGCGGGAGCCGTGTGGCCGGACCTCCTCCCCGTCCAGGCAACCACTGTTGACACACCACTGGGCGATCTTTCCAGGATCATCTCGCCCGATCCCCTCGCGGCCCCGTGGGACGTCTCACTTCCCGTCACGACTTTCGCGCAAGCGGCGGGACATGGTCCCTGGAAGACCATGATCGATGCGCCGGATGGTGCCCCGATGGCCATCGCCCGCGCCGTGGGTCTCGGGCGGTTGACGGTGATTGGCTTTGACATCGCCTCTCCGACATTGTCCTCACTCACGCTGGAGGACGATGCCGTCGGCCCCCTGCCCGCACCTGCCGTCTTCTGGAACCCGATTCTGGCCCGTCGCGGGCTCGCCCCCACACCCCGCCAGATGCGCCTGATTGCCGAGCAGTACCCACTCCCGTCGGCCAGGCCGTCATTCCACCAGATCGATCTGCGAGGCATCCAGGCGATGGCGTCTCCTCCAAGTCAATCGGGGGGACGAGGGCTCCTTGTCGTGCTCTGGATTGCTGCCTGTTGGCTCATGTGCGGCCCATGGTTGTGGCGGTTTCTTGGCAAGACCGGCCGACGACGACTGGCGTGGCCGATGTTCGCCTTGATATCAGTGGTCGCTGCCGTGATTGCCTGGGGCATCGGCGCGGCGCGCGCTTGGCAGTCGGTTGAAGGAACCCACGTGTCAGTACTTGATGGGGCCGCAGGAACGACGACCACAAGGGCACGATCATGGATGACGCTCGATGTCCCGGGGTACTCGACGCACTCGATCAGTGTCACGCCCGATGACACGACGCTTGCATCAATCAGCCCGTGGACGGACGAGGAGAAGATCCCCATCGGTCACAGTGACACCCGCGGACTGCCCGCTGTCCAAACGGACCAGGCGCGCGTCCCCATTCAGGCGAGATCAACAGCCCATTTGCTCAAGGCCGATCGCGTCGCGGAGTCCGCGCCCATCTTCCAGATTGCCGAGCCGCTGAGGTACACACATGATGCGTCGGGCCAACCCCAGCTCACCGGCGCCATCCAGAACATGCTGGACGCGCCTCTCGAGAACATCTCGCTCCTGTGGGTCGAAGCCAGAACAATGCCTCAAGAGGGAGTGCCCTCGCCGCCGGACACACCTGAAAGCTCCGGGCGTATGCCGGTTCAGGCGTGGTGGACCACTGCCAACCAGATCCCTGCCGGTGGCATTCTCCGCATCGAAGACCTTGAGGACGCCCCGTTTGAATCCCAAATGGAGGAACTGGTCGCAAGCATGAAGTCGCAGTGGTCCTGGCGAGGCAACTGGGTACGAGACCTCATGGCGCTCAGCCTTTTCCGATTCGCATCTCCACCAATCTGGTTCACCAGAGACTCTGCAACCAATGTGGAGCATGTCGAGTTGCATCGACTCTTCGGCGCGGAACTTGATTTGGGGGCCGCACTCGGCTCTCCCATGCTGCTGGTGATGGGCACGATCAACGATTCAACCACTGCTGTTCCCATTGAGTTCGATGGCAAGCCACTCTCATCAATCCAAGGCGGTACGCTGATCCGCTGGGTGGCCCCACTTCCCGACCAGCCTCCGATTCCGGCGCCGCCTTCGAGCAACTGACCTGCGATTGAACCCATGCCGATCATCGAGACCATCAATCTGACGAAGTCGTACGGCGATGTCACGGCGCTGAACAACCTCTCGTTGTCGGTCGAAGAAGGGTCGTGCTTCGGGTTCATCGGTCCCAACGGAGCTGGCAAGACGACAACCATTCGGATTCTGGCCACGCTCCTGAAGCCGACCTGGGGTGAAGCACGCATTGATGGGTTGACGGTCGGATATCAGAATCCACTCATCCGCCCCATCATCGGGTACGTCCCTGACTTCATCGGCACCTATGACGACATGCTCGTGTCGGAGTACCTCGAGTTCTTCGCAGCGTGCTACGGGATACACGGTTCCAGTCGCAAGCGGGTCGTCGCAGACGCCATGGACCTCACCGACCTGACCGGTCGATCCAATGCCCAGGTCGACTCGCTCAGCCGTGGCATGAGCCAACGCCTCTCGATCGCCAGAGTGCTTCTGCATGATCCCCGCATTCTGTTGATGGATGAACCGGCCGCGGGCCTGGATCCTCGCGCTCGGGTCGAGATCCGCGAACTGCTCAAGGAGCTGCGGCGGTTGGGCAAGACCATTCTGATTTCATCGCACATCCTGAGCGAACTGAGTGAACTGTGTGACACCGTGGGCATCATCGAGCAAGGAACACTGTGTTTCTCCGGGACCATGAAGGAAGCGCTCGCTGCCGCCGAAGTTGGCGCTACCTGGGAGGTGGAACTCTCGAATCGCGCTGAGGAGGCCGGTCGGATGCTCGCCGACGTGCAGGGGATTCAGCGGGTGCAATTGCACCGCACCGGTGGTCAGGAAACCCTTCTGATCACCCTGACATCGGAGGACGCGTTTGATGCCAGTGAGATTCCTGCGCGACTCGTGACGGCGGGATACCGGATCCGGGCCTTCCGGAAGGGCAAGGTTGATCTTGAAGCGGCCTTCATGCACCTCACCAAGGGTGTTGTCGGATGACGCGCCGACCCCACCGACCATGGCAAGGCATACTGTCACCATGACTACTCCGCTGACGGACCGACTGCTGGTGCTGGCTGATCGATCCCGCGACACGGTCGACGTTGTGGTGCGTGAACTTCTGCCGGATCTGGAGCGATGGGCAGATACGGTCCTGATCGAGTCAACGAGCGTCGCGAGCCCGCTTCCGGACGCGGATGTTGCCGTGGTGGTCGGCGGTGACGGCGCCGTCATCAGCCAGGCCCGTCGACTGGTCGGCCGTGGCACCCCCCTCATCGGCGTCAATTGTGGCCGACTTGGCTTCCTCGCGGCCTTTGACGCCGAGTCCCTTCGAAGATTCGCCGAAGTGGTTTTCGGGGCCGATCCACCGATTCGACAGCACATGGTGATGGAAGTCGTGCAGGAGCGCAACGGCGATCGTCACGCCGCGACGGCTGTCAATGATGCTGTTATCACGGCCGGGCCGCCCTACAGCATGATCGAACTCAGCATGCTGATTGGCGGCGTTCCTGGTCCCAACCTCCGTGGCGACGGGATCATCGTGTCATCTCCAACCGGGTCCACGGCGCACAATCTTTCGGCAGGCGGACCGATCGTCGGCCCGGGGGTCGACGCGTTGGTGGTCTCTCCCCTGGCCCCTCAGTCGCTCGCCTTTCGCCCGATTGTGCTCGAGGCGGAGTGCGGGGTTCAACTGCAGGTCTCACATGCCAACGAGGGGACCACGCTCGTCCTCGACGGCCAGGTCCACTCACCCGTGCAGGCAGGAGATCGGATCCTGGTCCATCGGCTCGGATCGACGATTCTCATGGTGACGCGACCGGACGAACCCTTCTATCGAATCCTCATGGAGCGGATGCGTTGGGCGGCGCCACCAGTCTTCCGCTGAGTACACTCCGCGAATGATCGACCTCAAGGCACTGCGTGAAACTCCAGATCGCTTCATCGAGGGGGCCCGAGACAAGGGGATCGACGTCGACATTTCGGCGGTTCTAGAGCTGGATGCCAAGCGGCGTTCCGCGCTGGCGCGGCAGGAATCGTCACGGGCGGAACAGAAACGAATCTCCAAGGAGGTCGGACCGCAGATCGGCAAGCTACGAGGTCAGTTGAAGTCCGCGGACCCTGCTGACCGAGCGAGAATCGAGGCAGAGATCGAAGGCCTTGAGCAGCAGCCGGCGGCGCTGAAGCGAGCGGTCCAGGAGGCGGAAGCCGAGATCGCCGAGTTGGACGGCCCCTTCCAGGAGTCGCTCCTGCACATTCCCCAGCCAGCCGATCCCGAGATTCCCCGGGGGCGTTCCGCTGCCGACAACGTTGAACTTCGTCAATGGACCCCTCCCCGGTTTGATCCGGCCAGTTCATTCGAGTCGCAACGCGGCTTTGCGCCCAAGACCCACCTCGAGTTGGTGAATGACCTTCACCTGGTCGACTTCGAACGGGCCGTCAAAGTGGCCGGCACACGTCACTACAGCCTTGTCGGCGACGGCATGCTCCTGCACGAGGCCATTCTCCAATTGGCGATGGATGTCATCTCACAGGAGCGCGGCTTCACGTTGACGTCAGTACCCGTCATTGTTCGCGAAGAGTGCATGCTGGGCACGGGGTTCTTCCCCGAGGGCCGCGAGCAGGCGTATCACATTGAAGAACGCTCACGCGGCGCCGGCCACGATCTGTATCTCACCGGCACCGGCGAGGTTGGTCTGATGGGACTTCATGCCGACGAGATCATCGATGCAGACGCGCTGCCCATACGAATTGCAACTCGCTCCACATGCTTCCGCCGGGAGGCTGGCGCTGCAGGCCGTGACACCGCTGGGCTCTATCGCATTCACCAGTTCGACAAGGTCGAGCAGGTAGTCATCTGCAAGGCTGATCTCGATGAGGAACGGGCGCACCATGCGGCGATGATCGAAACTGTCGAGTCAATACTTCAGCGACTGGAGCTTCCATACAGGCTCCTTCAATGCTGCACAGGTGATCTGGGGCCCAAGAACGCTGACATGATCGATATCGAATGCTGGATGCCCGGGCGCGGAGAACTGGACGCCAGCGGCCGGCCACTGGGCGATTGGGGCGAAACCCACAGCGCATCGCGGCTTCATGACTTCCAGTGCCGCCGGCTGAACCTCCGATACCGGGACGACGTTGGAAAGACAACCTTCTGCTGGTCACTGAACAACACCGTGATAGCCAGCCCGCGCATTCTCGTCCCGATTCTTGAAATGCATCAGCAGCAGGACGGAACCATCGCCATTCCTGAGGCACTTCGGCCCTATCTTGGCGGACGAACACAACTTGGTTGAGTCACACGCCGCTGATCACCCGGATCGCCACGACGTTGGCATCGATCAGCACCTCGACACCGCCGCCAACTTCGAATCGCCTCGCATGGGTGCCGCCGTCCACAATGGCCTCAGATGCCGCTGCCAGCGTGGCTCCTGCCAGGCCGTCACGCCGCCTGATGATCGACTCGACTGCCTCAAAGAGGCTCGCCAGCCGCAGCCCATCGTCCAACGATGCCAGCGCTGACCGATCCCAACGGCCAGCGTCCGGAGGTACCACGGCCTCCTCCAACGCCTCAGCCGCCGCAAGTCGCACTTGCGTCCCTCTCGCAACTCGGAGGGCGACTCCTGACCGAATCGTCTCGAGCGCCGGGAGGACATCTCGCCGCAACAGTCCGCGATGCGTACTTGGATCGGCATTGGTCGGATCGTCCACCCACTCAATACCTTCTTCACAGCAGTAACTCGTAATGTCCTCCCGTCGTGCGTGCAGCAAGGGACGCAGCAGGTCAACCCCGCCGCCCATGGACCGCTTCATCCGCATGCCGACAAGACCCCGTGGTCCCGCCCCGCGGGCGAGCGCCATCAGGACCGTCTCGAGTTGATCCTGAGCGTGGTGTGCCGCCAGCACGCAGAACGAACCACTGTTGGCAGCGGTACTTCGCAGCGCTTCCAGGCGAGCCTCTCGAAGATCCGCCGCGGCAGCGCCCGGGCCCACAGAAAGTTTGTGCAATTCGAACGCCAGCCCGAGATGCTCCGCAGCGCGACGAACGAGATCAGCTTCGTCGTCCGATGCCGATCGTTGTCCGTGGTGCACGTGCGCCACGCACAGACGCGCGACGTCCTCGTGCGTGTCCGCGACAGCGTGCATCAACGCCATCGAGTCACGCCCACCACTCACAGCTAGGACCAGCGGTGAACGAGTGATCGACTCGGACTGGAGCGCCCGTCGGACCAATCCACGGATCACGCTTGGGATGCGACTAGCCACTCGTCATCCTCGCATCGCCGCGATGCACGCCGCCGGACCTCTGAAGAGTGCGTCCCATCTCCTCCAATTGGATCTCCCGGGGTGCATCGTTGGCCGGTCCTACCATCAAGGACTCAGCGCAACAGGCATAGCCCTGATGGGCTGGGTTTTGAGCGAACATGGCGCCAAGTTGCCGATCACGGCGCGCGGCGCCGCCGAGCGTCACTTCCGGGCCTCGGACGTTGGGGTCACGCCCACGACCTCACCGGGCGTCACCGCCAGCGCAGTGGCATCGGTTCGCGACACATGGACACCACCCTCATCGAGCATCTGCACCGTACACCGCATCGACCGGAAGCCCTCGTCGCTGCTCACCGACACGAATGCCTCCGACCCCTCGTCCAACTGGTCAGGCACATCCCGAAGCGTCCTTCGAGCCGTCTGCTTCACCAGCGGGATCTCATCACGCTCGGCCTCCACGTTCGGGCCTCCGTCAAACGGATCGACTTCGTCACAGCGACGGAACCCCTGCCGCTCCAACATACGCAGGGCAGGAACGGCGGCAGGCGCCACGCGGCCAATGAGCCGCCGAGCTTCTGCGGGCAGCAGTGAGACGTAGATCTCGCCCTCAGGGAAAAGCGATGTGATGAATTCCTTGCTCGTCCGACTGAATGCATCCGCCTCAACGTAGGAGAGGTTGATGAACCGCCGACCAAGGTGGTCCCAGAGCATGGTGCGGCCGTCCTCGGTCAGATCGCCCATGATCTCGCCGATCAGTCGTCGATCAAACCGTTCCGGGTGGAGTCCGATGTAGGCAAAGCGGACCTTGCTCAGCAGTGATCCCAACCGGTGCGAACCACCTCGCCATGATGAACCCAACACCAGACCGCCCAGTTCGGTGGGTCCGCTGCAGTCCTTGCCCAGTTGCACGGTCATCTGAACCTGTCCGGCCTGAAGATCTCTGCTGTAGTGCTCTCGCTTGCGAACACGCAGGAAGAGCCGTGGTCTATCGGGAGACCCTTTGCCCGTGACCAGGCTGGACGTTCCGACCACCGCACCCGTGTCCGTGTTTTCAACCACAAACATGTAGACCGCACTCTTCCCGTCCGTCGCGCCCGAGAAGCACGCGCTCGACCAATGAATGCGATCGCTGAGCGCGATAGGGTCACGAGGAAGACTGGGCGAGTGCACGGTCTGCGCCAACCTTGAGAGTGTCTCAACATCCTCTTCGATGGCATTTCGAACAATGAACACGTCAGACCTCCTCGCCCTCTGCGCGGACGCAGCTGGCAACGATGTCCATCACAGCATGCATCCCTTCGGGCGTCATCACGCCGACTGGCGGAAGCATGCGAAGGTGAAATGGGTCATGCCCGCAGAAGAACGCCAGCACTCCGGCCTCGAAGAGCCGCTTGACGATGGAGACGATGCGGTCCTTGTCCCCAGCAAACGGCGTCAACCGCAGCATCCCGCCGGTTCCTCCGTATGGAGACACATCACCATGATCGAAACACGCCGGCAAATCCCTCACCATCGCGTCGGCGCGATCGGCAAACACCCCGTGCAGCATCGCGTTGCGTCCTTCCGGCCCGTACCAGTCACCATTGCTGAGCCGCGAAATGATGTGAGCTCCGGCGGCCAACGCCGACGTTGAGCCAACAAATGTCCCACTCAACAGACCGGGCTTTGGATTGAATGAGCTTCGCCACATGGCTGCGCATGCCTGCGACATCTTGCCGACCGTCACGACGTCGGCAAACTTCCCCAGATTCAACCCTTCGTATCGGAACATGCGATCTGTTCTGCCGAACGTCTGAATCTCATCAAACCAGATCGGGATTCCCGCCGCCTGCGATCGCTCCAACAGAGGCACGAAAAACTCACGAGGCGCGGGCGTGAAGCCCCCCTCCCCTTGCACGAGCTCCATCACGAAGCACGCATGTTCGTCAGGATGCGCATCGATCGCGGCATTCAATGCGTCCAACGCCCGCGACGAAGACCCGGAAGCATCCTGCTCGCACCAGAATGGCAGGTAGTCAACCTCGATGGCCTTTGGCACACCCTCCCGATGTCCCGGACTGTCTCCGATGTGAGAGAGCGTGACGGTCCGCCCGATGAAATTGTCGCGAAAGGCAATAACACGGGGCGCACCGTTTCTCGCCTGCATGCACACCTTGAGAGCATTTTCGTTGGACATGGCCCCCGATCCGGCCGGGTAGCAGTGTGCCATGTCGGCCCCACTCCTGCGAGCAGCCGCCCGGAGCGTGTCAGCAAATGCAATGGCCTCCCGGCCGCAGTGGAGATTCCCCTGCATGATGTCACTCTGCTCCGCAGCTTCCAGGAGCACCGCTCTGATTCCCGGATCGCCATGCCCAAATCCATGGACACCGATTCCGGTGATCATGTCCCACTTCACGGAGCCGTCGAGGAGTTCCACGAGCGGGCCAGCCCCGCGCCCGGTTCCGATTGACCCGTAGAAGCCGCCTCGGCCTCGCACATCCGCCAGCCGCTCCATCCAATCCGCGAGGTCGCTGGCGCGATCCGGATCGGCTGGGCGGATGCCCGAGATGTCGGCGTTGGCCTCGTTCAGCGACTGCGCGTGGATGCGACGCGCCTCCTCAAGCCCGCAATGCGTATCACTCATGGCCGCATGGTAGGTCAGGCACCAGCCGCGAACGGCAAACTGGTCCAGCGACCGCGATCCGCCGGTCCCCGACAGGCTTCGAGGCGCCGGAGCGAGGGAACCCCCACGACGCACGCGTTGGTTGCCGTCAGCTCACCATCCTCAGGCCACCGGCAGATGGAATCGACGCCGTCCTGGCGATCGGTCATCAGCCGCCGCACCGTGGTCACATCCGCCAGACCCTCCGAAGTCAATGCGGTGGCTCGCTCAACTCGGGCAAGGCTGCTGCTGGAGGGTGGCTCCGCCTCGTCGCCCATGTGCTCAGCATCAAAGCAGTGATTGGTGCGTACGATCGGCGTCGTCCCGAGATCGCTTCGAACGGTGGACACTGCCGTGCACTCCAGTTCAATGGCACCACCTGCATCGGCCAACAGGAAGGTGTGCGCCGCCGCCCTAGGTGCATGAGCCACCTGGGAAGCGGCATCTTCGCGGTCACGACACCGCAGCGCCCGATGCAACAGGTTGAGGTAGCAGACGCCGATTCGCACGCCGCGCACCTTGATGTTGGTCGTCCCCACCCAGACGCCGGCCTCATTCATCCCGATCAACGAAGGCGCCCCGGCCACCGTCACGCTCCAGGTCTCCGGCCCCTGGGTTGGCACACGGTGCATGGCCACCACCGAGTCCACGTCCAACGGATGAAGATCCCAGGTCTGCCCCACCAGGACGTGACCGTCCCGTGTCGCCGTGCCTGGATACGCGACGGACGTGCATCCTTCATCACTTCCTCCGGCAGTCGGCATCACGACCAGATCGCGCACATCGCTGTAATTGGCAGCCGCGTGGAGCAGGGCCGGATCGACGCCTGCGCCCGCCGCCGTCGCGACGTGTTCCTCCCAGCCCTGCAGATCCCACGACTCCAGTTCCTCCAGACACGCGGCACCCACACTGATCATGGCATCGATGCTTCCGACGCCGCGCTGCGCGAAGTACGCCGCCGCCGCTTCGCATCGACGATCGATCATCGCGGCGATGTCATCTCGAAGCGCCTCTCCGGCCGCCTCGCCCATGGCCTGGGGTGTTCCCGATACCTCGATGATGGGAAGTTCAAGTGCTGACATGGTGCGCCGCCTCCGTACTCCAGATTCCACGACAGATGCGAACTGCCGGTCCGGTCATCCTGACTGGTCCGTTCGAACCGGGAACGTCCAGGTCCAGCTCGCCTCCCGGCATTTTGACGCGAATCCGAGACCCGTCGCACGCCCCGGACCGCACGGCTACAACGGCAGCCGCGGCCGCCCCCGTCGCGCAGGCTTCCACCGCGCCCACGCCACGCTCGATCGTCTGCATGCTCAGCCTGGCCGGACCGCTCACGTATACGAGGTGGACATTCCGGTCGGTCGATCCCAGCACCTCCACCACGTCGGAGATCGCACGCTGGTCTGGCATCGACGCGCTGAACACCACCGCATGCGGGTTTCCGACCTCGGCGACATGCACCTCCCGCGGACGACCCCCGATCACACAGCCTTCCACCGATCCCAGACGCACTTCAGCCAGCGTCATGTCAACCACCCACTCGCACGACCCCGACTTTCGAGCCGCGGCTGCATGGGTCGCCACCATCGACTTCAGACAGACCTCTTCACGGTCACTCTGATCGGCAGCCCAGGCCGCGGCGCACCGAAGGCCGTTCCCGCACAGCTCCGCCTCCGATCCATCGGCATTGAAGATTCGGAACTCCACCACGCCGTCCGTACCAGCGTGCAACAGCAGCATGCCATCGGCTCCAACGCCGGTGCGGCGAGAACACAGGTCACGCGCAAGCCGTCCAGGCAATCGATCGCCGAGCACGTGAGCTTCGATCAGAAGGTAGTCATTCCGACATCCATGCCACTTCTCGAACGGCAAATCCGTCACAGCCGCGGCCTCAGAATCACGCCCAGATCCACCAACACACCGTCATGGCGGTAGAAGTCAACGTTCATGGTGTTGTCATCGATGAAGGTCAGGACGAGGCAGTTGGCGCGTGTGTTGTCGGCATAGGCCATGTCCCCGGCTCCCGGACCGGCATGGGCGCCATTGCGATGCTTCTGCGCGTGGTAGTGAAAGTGAAACAGGCTCGTGTAGCCCTGGTCAAACATCTCCTGCGACGCTTCGAATCGCTTGTCGTGCACCCGCATGCGCGGCGGAAACTCCCGCACATTGAATCGCCCCGACTCATCCAGATCAATCACACCGCCATACTCGGTCGTCTCGTCGAGTAGATCCCGATCAGCGAAGTTGAACAGGTGGGCCCTTACGGGAGCCATGGCCAGTGCCTGTTGCGCCAGCAGCATGGCGGCCGCGTCACCCCAGGTGAGCCGGTCGCGGTGAGCACGGAGCCGATGATCCAGGTCCTTTCCCGGCATGAACCCAGGATCCTGTTCGCGAAAGTGGCGCTGCCCCTGAAGCGACACGTCGACCTCAGCGATCAGCGAAGCCGCATCCGTATCCAGAAGACCGGGCCGGTGGCGCGCCGCAGCCACAATGATCGGAAGGTCTCGAATCTCCAGATCTCCGCGGCGGTCCTCGGGAAGTGCCTGCACCGCAATCGCGCCTTCTTCCCAGAATGACTGGCGAGATGGCTCAGAGAGTCGCGCGAGCCAGAGCATTTCCTCGCGATTCCATGGGATGGTCCCGAAACTGCGCGCCGCGTGATTGAGGTCTCGGAGCAGCGGGTGGTCTGAGTCCGGCGCAGCCCGCACCAGTGCAATCAGCTCATCCCGAGCCCCGAGCCGGTGAAGCAGGTCCCAACACCGGGCGCGGAGCCCGGACTGGCTCGGACGCGTCGCACCGAGAAACGTCTCCCACACAAGCCGTGTGGGCGCGTCTGGTCCATACATGGCCACCAGCGCCCGGTACTCGGGACGCTGATCCTCTGGCAGATCACCAGTCCAGGGCCGGCCCCAGCTGCTCACGAGCGCCTCATCCAATCCCCTCAGGCGGTGGTCGCTCACAAAGCGGCAGACTCCCCTGAGCCAGTCATGGTCCGTGATTCGTGGAAGCCTGCGCCGCAGCGTGGTGGTCAGCGTCTCCGGATCAATTCGAAGGAGATAGTCCATGCCCTCCAATCGCAGCTCTGGCTGGTAGCCGGGGCGGTAGACCAGCCCCTGCAGCGCGTCAATCTCGTCCTGCCCCGGCTTCGGATCCGTCCGGATCAGATCGAGCGCAGCCCGATGCGTGGAGTCCGAGGCGGACTGATTGCCAAGTGACGCCGCTGGATCGGTGATCGGTGTCGTACACCCGTTCAGCACAGCGAGCATCAGTGTGATTCCAAAGGCGCGGCTCCAATTCATAGCCGCATGCTAGGCGGTTCTGTATCCTGCGAGCATATGGTCGATGAAGACACCGACGTCTCGCTCGAAACTCGCGTCATGGCCGTCCTTGATGCGGTGCGTCCAGCAATTCAGGCTGATGGCGGGGACATTGAACTGGTGGACATCTCCGGCGATGGCGAAGTACGGGTCAGATTCCTCGGCGCCTGCGTCGAATGCCCGTCGGCCAACCTGACACTCAAGGTCGGAATTGAGCAGAACCTCAAGGCCCGCGTTCCGGAAGTCTCGTCGGTCATCGCGGTCAATTGACCTCTCGAAACGGGCTTAACCCTCGTTAGGAGAGCCGGAGCGGCAATTGCGAACGAGCATGCCGGTCGGCCCTTGGCCGGGAGCCTTGCTTCAAGTAGGCTGCGGGATGGTGGGTCGAGGCTGGTGCGCCTCGGTCAGTAGTCAGGACGGCAGTACGTCGGCAGGAGGGCCGGACCATGTTGGTCATCACGCGTCGGGAAGGTGAAGAAGTAGTGATTGGCGATCCATCCAATCCGATTGGGGTCGTGCGGATCGCCTCCGTCAAGGGAGACCGGGTGCGGCTTGCCATGGACTTCCCGCGGGAGGTCGAAGTGCATCGCCGCGAAGTCGCGGATCAGATCATGGCCGAGAAGCCTTCCGTCGTCGGAAAGATCCGGCCTGGAGGCTGACCCGGAAGCCCCGGCCCGCGCCACCACGCCGAACTCAGAGTACGAGGCCGCCCGTCACGGGCAGCCAGCGTGTCCCCCCACCGATTCCACGGCCCGCGCAGAGTTCAACGTGCCGGGCGGTGGCCGGTGGTGGTCTCTGGCAAGGAGCCTGAAGCAGGCGGGACGGTATGCCCCGTCGAGGCCGGGGGGCGCCAGACCAGCACGCCCACTCCTCGCAAAAAAAAGTTCGTGACGCGTGGTGGGACGCGTCACGAACCGGGAAGGGGTCGGTCCGCCCTGGACGGGAGAACCGATGAGGATCTTCCCGCAGGCGGGGCCTGCGGGTGGACGGGGCACGCGGCTGTCCTTGCCGCGTGGTGCGTGCCACCGTCGGAAGCGAGCCATCCTTGGCTCGCGGGGTACACCAGGAGTCGTCCGATCCGCCGGGTTCCGGTCGACGGATCGGACGAGACCCGTCAGGCGTGCCGTCCTTGGCAGGTGCCTGTGGCGGCAAGCCTCCGTGCTGCCGACCGCCGGATGTACCTCTGTGCGCCGCTCGCGTTGCCCGACTCGAGCGGCAGTAACACGTGTCTCATGCCTCCTGTGACGGGCTCCGGCGCTGAAGCGCGCGGCGGGCCCGCATCATGATTTCGGATTGTTTGGCCAGTTTGTCGTTCCGTTGCCTGGCCCACCGCTCCGGATCGCGAATCTCCAGGTGATCCTTGACCCCCAGGAGCACGACCGAGCCTCCGAGCGAGGCTTGCCGAAGCAGCCGCTCGGGGATTCGCAGCCGCCCCGACTTGTCCAGCTCGACGCGGCTTGCCTGTGAATAGAGCAACTCCTCGAACTCGAGCAGGTCTTCGTCCGGAAGCAGCGATGCCTCGCTGGCCGAAGCCATCTGCTCGAACAGCCTCTCGGGCCACAGCCACAGTGTGTCGGCGGTCCCGGGAGCCACATAGAAGGCGGTGCCATGCTTGGCGGCCTCGAGCCCAGCGCGAATCTCGGCTGGAATCGCCAGCCGCGACTTCGCGTCGATCGTGTGCTCGTACTCGCCGGTAAACAGCACGCCAGTGTCCTTGTGTCAGCTCCAGAGCTCGAATGTCAGCCGTTGTGGTTGTCATGCGAACCAGGCACCTCATCCCTGTCGGCTGGGACAGTACCCCACTCTGACCCACTTCACAACACATCATGCCATTTTTCGCACGTTTTCACCCCCCAGGCCCCCGCACCCACACAGTCGGCCCCGTACAAGTACCGAACATGATGCGAGAACGCACTTTGGCGTCCACTGGGAGAAAGTGGTGGCCTGCGTCCACATTCGGAGGCACACTGACTGGCTTGGCTGCAGTTGGCCAAGGCTGGAGTGGACGCCATGGATGGGCAGACCATCGACCCGACAATCGCGCCGCTGCTTCCGCAGCAGCCTTTTCTGCTGACCGCTCAGGTTGACGAAGCCCGAACGGGCCTGGTCACTTCCTGGGCGCAGCAATGCAGCGATGTGCCGTTTCTCATCACCGTGGCCATTCCCCGTGGCACCGAGATTGAGCCGCTCATCCGGGATGGCCGCACATTCGCACTGACCGCGCTCAATCCCGAGGATCGGCTCATTCCAAGACGATTCACGCCGCCACCGCCCCGCAGCGAGGATCCCTTCGTCGGCATGCGGCTGATGACGGCCGCCACCGGCTGCCCCATCCTCAAGCGCGGCCGATTCTGGCTCGACTGCGAACTGGTCGGTCACCTGGCCCCAGATGCCACGCATCGAATCTACATCGGGCAGGTGCTCGCCAGTGGCATGTGCCCGGCCAGGACCCCGGCGGAACTTGCGTCCACCAACTGACCTCTCCACGCCGCCACGTCAATCTGCTGCTCCGTAGCATGCCCGTCCCATGACGCGGACTCCGGATGTGCCACATGCGGCCAATCGTCTCGGCCTGAGTTATCGCGCCGAGGCAGTCAGGCTCGGCGCGGCTGCCTGCCCGCTCATTGACGTGCACACGCACCGCCGTGGGCGTGATGCGATCGAGATCTACTGGGACGCTGCGCAGCGATTCGGTATCACGGAAGCGTGGTCGATGACGCCTCTTGAGCAACTCGAAGATGTCTCCGCCGTTCTGGGTGAATCGGTGCGTTTCATCGCGCAGCCGACGTGGGGAGACGCTGATCCGGCCATGGCCATGGGCGAGCGGTTTCTAGATGACATCGCGACATTCCATGCTCGAGGGGCACGGATCGTCAAGTTCTGGACGGCCCCCCGCGCCTGGGACATCGGTCGGTCATGTGGCGTGCCGGATCTCATGTGCCTCGATGGCCCATGGAGACAGCGTCAACTGCAGAGAGCGGTCGACCTGAGCATGTCGATCATGGTGCACATCGCGGATCCAGACACCTGGTTCGCGACGCACTACGCGGATGCTTCCTTGTATGGAACCAAGGAAGCCCAGTACGAGCCATTCGAACGCGCCATGCAGCAGTTTCCCGTTCCATGGCTTGCAGCACACATGGGAGGCTGGCCCGAAGACCTAGCGTTCCTCGACGGGCTCCTGAGCCGACATCCCATGTTGCATCTCGACACCAGCGCCACGAAGTGGATGGTGCGCACACTCTCCAGGCATTCGCGGGATGACTTTCTGTTGTTCCTACGACGCTGGCGCGGACGAATTCTCTTCGGCTCTGACATCGTCACGCAATCAGCGCATCTGATCGATGTTCAGGACGACGCTCCCCGTACCGCACAGGCATCCTCTCCAGAGGAGGCATTCGATCTGTACGCGAGCCGGTACTGGGCGCTTCGGACGTTGTTCGAGTCATCGTACGAGGGCCCCTCACCAATCGCAGATCCGGACCTCGCGCTGCTGCATCCGGATCGATACCAGGTCCACGACGCGCCCATGTTGCGGGGACACGCGCTTCCGGAGGATCTGCTTCTGGATCTGTATCAGGGCGGTGCCCGATCATTCACGGCCATGCATGCCGGAGAGTGACTGCTCGAAGGAGGCTGCCCATTCTGCGAGCACCTGACCTCGGTCCGGTGCATCCGCCAATGGTTCAAGCAATTGCCGTACGGCGTCGTCAGGACGACCATTCACATCCAGAACAACTCCTGACTGCCCGGCCAGCACCTCGGCAGCGGGATGATTCGATGGAAGAAGCACGGTGCCTCCGGACGCCCACCAGCGAACGACTGGTGCGACTGGAGCGATCCCCGGAGACGCCGAGGCGCATAGAACGGCAGTGCGTGAACCAATAACCACATCTTCGTTGGGCGCGACCTCCATCACGCTCACGCCAATTCGAGCCAGCATCCGTTGCACATGGTCGGCGTCGGCCGACCGGCCAACACGCACGACATCGATCTCATGACCGAGCAGCGCCAATCTTCCCAGCACGGTCACTGCCGCCAGTCCGCTGCCGGCACCGCTCGGTTCTGCGCCGATGACCAGGGCAGGCGGCGAGTCCCCGGCCGTCGCCTCTATCCAGGCGGGTTCGACGGGAGGAAGAGGCGTCGCGTCGGACCCCAGTGCCGCTGCCACCGCATGGGACGAAGGAAGCACCCGCACATCACCTGCTCGAATCAGGCTTCGCGTCCGCCTCGTGGACCATGCGTGGGTCAGACCGACACCGTCCAGCACTGCCGTCACGGGCCGACCAGTCGCCACGGCGGCAGCCAGCGCGTGTTCATCCCACGCCACCAACTCGACGCCATCCAGATGTGTTTCACCCCAGCGCCGCGCTGCCGTCCAGCCACCCCCAATTCGATGACGCACCAGGGGCAGGGAGCAGGCGGCGCCATCGACCATGCCGCCGACACCGATGATCTTGGCGTTGGCGATCGCAGCCCAGGCCCGCGCCAGCCTGTCATGAATCGGTCGGCGGCGTGCCGTGTCTCGCGATATGAGGTGCAGCGACCCGGTCATTGGCCGAGCAGGCGATTGCCGTGCTGACTGTAGTGCGTGTCGATGAAGAGCCGGGCGATGGCATCTCCACTGTCGGTGGCAAGCCGCTCAGCCACCGCATGAGGTCCGTCCGCTGCCAGGCCCACAGCCTCATCTCGGGACAAGGAGACCCGCACAGGCCAACCAGCACTCCCGCCATCTTCGTCGCTCGGCCAGAGGCGAGTGCGAGACGCCGCATCGATCACCTTGACGCGATAGGTCGCGACAGGGTCAGCGACGCCCGAGAGCCTGGGAACCAGAAACTTCACGGGCTCAATGTAGATCACCTGGTCCGCACCGACGGCCTGTCCCACATCGCTGATCGCAACGCGGGCGCCGACTTTGTCCGACTTCTGATCCAGCTGTCGAGCAGCTCGAAGCGCATCAAGCGGCGAAATCATGTGCGACACAGCATCGCGTTCCATGAGAACGACCGTCGCCTCCTCCGCAATCTCCCGGCGAAGGCGCGTCATTCCCACGACCGTGAAGTAATCGTCAAAGAGCACGACGGTCGGCACATCACCCAGGACAAACTTCGCCTTGTCCACCGGGTCAGGTCGTGTGATCGCCGCCACGGCGCCAGCGATGTTGCATCCACTCTGAACCGACACAAGTGCCGCCAGCGCCACCAGAGCCAGAAGTCTGATCACAGTTCAAGCTCCGGATCAAGCGCGCGGTTGTATTTGTCCGGGTGCTTGGGCTCGAGGTGGGTGTAGAACAACCAGCTCGTCTGTTTGACAAACTCCGAGAGCAGACCTGTCTGCACCTCGAATTCCGATGCTGCATCGCGGTCGAGCCCATCAATGTCCGGAAATCGCGCGGTGACTTCCCAGCCATCTGCAAAGGAATCGGCGTCATATCCATCGCGCTCAATCACCCCCACAGCAGCCCGGCAGACGCCCTCCCAAAGCCAACGGTTTCCACGTGGGTGCAGTCGAAACTCCTGGATGTCGATCAGCACGACGCGGTCAACGCCGAGTTCATCCGCCATCTCACTGAAGGCAAGCGCATTCCACTGAGGTGTGTTGTATTGCCAGGCACGCACCTTGATTGGGTGCATCAACTTGATGTCCGGGACATGTTCTCCCAGACGCGTCATGAGTCCGCCCGCAACATGATCCACGAGTTCTGGCTCGGTGTACTGAAGGTCGAGTGGCGCGTCGACGACAACGGCCACGGAATGATGGGACAGGCCGTCATATCGCGGAAGCACTTCCTTGAGCTTCTGATACTCGAAGTTCTGAGCCGCACCAGCGGCGCCGATGACACCAGCCTGGCTCGCACCCAACGCGGCACTCACGGCCGGGAGAATCGATGAGCATCCTGCTGCCAGCGCGCACGTTGCGATGACACACGCCAGACGAATGATCATGTTGCCGCTCCAGCCTGTGCCAGTTTAAACGCCCACGCGATGACGATCCCTGCCAGCGCGGCCCATCCGAGCCGGGCGCCTGTCTGACCACCGAAGAGGCGATGGACCGTGGCGCCTGTCGCGACGACGTAGGCTGCCCCGACCACCGCGCAGGCAGCGGCCAGACACAGCATCAGACCAGCGGGCTGCGTGATGGCCGCTGCAGCCAGATCCCCTCGGACGGCATGCGTGAAGGCGGTCGTCATACCGCACGTCGGGCAGGGAAGATCCATGGCGGTTTGCCAGCCACAGGCGGGCAACCCGAGCTCACGGTGCGTTCCGACCCCCGCTGCCGCGGGCGTGAGTTCACTGGCGATCACCAATGGCGTGCCTGCAACCAGACCTACTGCGGCTGCCACCATGCGCCCTCGCAGCCCCAGCCGTGTGTCCGATTCACGTCGCATTCCGTCACGGTACCCGAGCGAGGAGCACCCGGCAATCTGTTCGGCCCGTGGGGCCATGCGTCATCCGAATCAGTCCACCAACGCGGTTCAGGGCTGTGCGGGAGGCGGAACCGGCATGGTCCCCTTATCGGTCACCAAGTGCACCTGCCAGGGGCCGCCGGACATCCCCACGGCACGGTGGATATCCCTGACCAGCACGTCAGCAACCACACCGGAGTCCTTCCGCACACGGGCGTCGGCCAATGCCAGCAGGCCGCGATGCTGCACGGCCCAAGTGGCGGCCTCCGGAAGAAACGCTGCGTCAGGGGCGTCAGCGGCCACATGCAGACCTCCGTCGGCATCGACGCCGAGTCGAATGACATCGGGAAGCGGCGTCTCGACCGCCAGCGGTGCCACCCCACACGGCAGGCCATCGGGTCGATCTGCAGACGCCAGCCGGACCTGACGACTCCAGTTCGATTGGTTCGCCACAGGCGGCTCAGGTGCGGGCGGCACCTGCGACTCCACGCGCGAGGATGCCGGTGGGTCGATGACATCCACCGGTGCCGCGATCGTCGTTCCTGGTGCCGGCGCATTGGCAGGTCTGGCCTGCAGGGCGCTCATCAGCGTTGCGGGATCACCATCCGGCAATGGCACCGCCGCGCGGCTTGCCTGCTCGGCCACTTCCAGTTGCGGAAGCACGCCCAGCAGTGACGCCTCAACTCCCAGATGAGTCTGGATCGTCTCGGAGAGCCGCCTCCACACATCCTCTGCCGCGGAGACAGGCGATCCTGCGATCAGCACACGAAGGCGGACCTGCGTTCCTGCTTCATGCACAATCTGCTTCGCCGCAGAATACGCCCCCACCACAGCGGCCTGATCCGCCCCGGTCATCAGCACGATCTCATCAGCTGCGGCGATACAACGCGGCGCCGCCACCTCACCTCCACCGGCCACCATCCAGCAATGACCACCCGCTGGCGCCGCGACCACTTGCTCAAGGAGCGCCGCCGCGGGCAGCTCGCCCTGGCTGTTCAGATGGGTCACCCAGACTTCGCGGTCGTCCACTTCCAGGAGCGTGGCCGGGTCATCGCCTGCCAGCAACCCGGCAGCCGCCGGCCGCCAGAGCGCCGCCCGCACCGGAAGGTGGCCCTCGACGATGGCAACCACACGGTCTTTCGCGGCTGCGGATGGTGGCGTCGCTGGTGTCCCCACGAAGATGTCGGCCAGCGCCTCAATCTCCCGACGTGACCGACTCATGCCGGTCCTGGCGGCGACTGCACCTCGACCATACTGGTGGACACAGTCTCCTCAGCCACCCCTTGATCTTCCTGTCCGTTGAACGGGTCGGGTCCGGGACGGCCATCGACCACCAGCTGGTACCGATAGGTCCCAGGGGGGAGAGGCACGACCGCCTCGAAGACGCCTTCAGAGGGTCTCCACCGAAGCGGCGTGGCCGACGTGGACCACCCATTGAAGTCGCCGCTGACCGTCACAATCTGCTCAGGCCGTCCGGGCTGGCGAAATCGGACGCCGTGCACAGTCATCACCGCGCCATAGCCACCCTCTTGACCCGCATCGGGCGCCGGATGCAGCGGTGCCAACCGCGGAGAAGGCTGGGGCACATCGGCGGATCCGTGCTGGAGCCTCTGAAGAATCTCACCAGCCCTTGACGACGGCGGGGCCGCCGCCGGCTGAGGCGACTCTGGCACCGGGAGTGATGCCAGCCAATCCAGGAGCGCCGCAAAATCCTGCTCTGCAGCCCCTCCTGGGTCAAACTCGCACACCGGCTGGCCGAGGCTCGCCGCTTCGCGAAGCGACTCATGCTCACGAATCACCAGCGGGGCCAGACACGGATCAAACTCCTGCGTCAGCGTTTCCAGAATCTTCGCCGCCAGCCGAGATCCGGGATCATGGATCGTTGGAACAATCCACCGGGGAAGCGACCGTCCGAGCCGACGCACCAGCGCCTCAATGGTATCCCACTGCCGGCGGGCACCCTGCAACGAGAAGTACCCCGTCTCGACAGGGATCAAAGCCTCGGTCGCCGCACGCAAGGCGCTGAACGTAAGTACACCCAGCGCGGGCGGACAGTCGATGAAGCATGTATCAAACGTGCCCTGGCATCTGGCCAGGAAACTGCCCAGTCGCGCCTGAACATCGCCCTGATCGTCCGACCGCAGCACCTCGACCGCGGAGAGCAGCACTGTGCTGGGCAATACGTGAAAGCCCCGGCCAATCTCCCAGCACAATTCACCGGGGTCGATCCCGTCCGACTCCCCTCGCATGACGCTTGTGCTCCCCCCTTCGATGGCCTCCTCAGGAATCCCGAGTCCTGCCGCGCAGTGCGACTGGGGATCCATGTCGACCAGAAGCGTCGAGGCGCCGCGTTTGGCGCTCAATGCGGCAAGATTGATCGCGGTCGTGGTCTTCCCACATCCGCCCTTCTGATTCACGATGGCAATGGTGCGCACGGCGTTCTCGAATCCGGGGTCTCAATCCATCGCCCCGGAATGACCATTCCGAGCGCGTCGTGACCCTCTTATCGGCCCCGCCGGGCAGCTCCCTTGAAACACACTCCATCGATGCTCAGTCGCCCGCGCCAACAGCCCGCCACGCCCGCTCGATGTCGTCCTGAGAAACGTCCTTTCGGACCACCACGCCGGTGGCTGTCGGAAGCACCAATTGCACCTGTCCGTCCTCGACCTTTTTGTCGAATTGCATGGCCCCACACAGTGCGCGTACGGGCTGAGGCGTCGGCAGCGCGGTTGGCAGGTGGAGCGACTCCAGCAGGTCCCGCACATCGCCAACCGCCCCTTCCGGGATCAGGCCACGCATCGCCGCACACTCGATGGCAGCGACCAGTCCGATGGCCACCGCCTCCCCGTGCGTCAGGTCGAGCGCAGGAATCGGCTCAATCGCATGGGCAAATGTGTGGCCGAGGTTGAGCACCATCCGCCGGCCCTGCTCACGCTCGTCCTGAGCGACGATCTGTTGCTTGACCTTGATGCACCTGGCCAGCAGTGGCGTAATGTCCGAGGGAGCCCCAGCCGCCAGTGCCTCGGACTGGGCCCACAGTTCCTCGAGGATCCCGCGATCAGAAATCAACCCATGCTTGACGCACTCCGCCAGCCCGCTGCGAAACTCACGCGTTGGAAGCGTGGATAGCGTTTCGGGATCGGCCAGCACCAGCCGAGGCGGCCAGAAGGCGCCTGCGAGGTTTTTCCCGAGGCCGCCGCCCGGAAGCGGCAGATTGATTCCGGTCTTGCCACCGATCGAAGCATCAACCATGGCCAGCAGCGTCGTGGGCACCTGCACCAGATCGATTCCCCGCATATAGGTGGCCGCGGCAAATCCGGCCACATCCCCGGTAAGCCCCCCGCCTACCGCCACGATGACCCCTGATCGCGACTGTCCCGACGCCAGGCACCGATCCCAGATGTCCTCGACGACCGCCATTCGCTTGAGCGGCTCCTCGGCCACCATGGCGAACCGCTCGACGGTCCATCCAGCCGACGCCAGCGACTGCGCCACCGCCGCCGCGTGGGTCTCCCGGACGGCCTCATCGGCGACTACCACAGCGGACCGCCCGGACACGACGGGGTTGATCCATGCCGCCGCGTCAACGCAGCCGCCCTTGGCAATCACCACTTCATAGGGTCCCTGTGCCGCCTTGACTCCGATCCGGGTCGTCATGCGTTCATTCCATCGGTTCGCCGGGCCATTTCCGCCAACGCCTCGACCGGATCATCCGGGAGGTCGGTTTCATCAAGGTCGGACCAGTCAATGCCATCGGCATGGCATCGCCGCAGAGAGGAGGCTCGACCCCGCCGCCATCCCATCGCCACAATGATGAGCAGCAGGCCTCCCAGGCCGACCAGAAGCAGCGGAGTCAACCCTCCGCCATCCGCCGGCACTACGGTGAACTCGCCTTGAATGCTCGGAATCAGAAGAGGCTCACCGGTCGTGGCCGACCGCGACGCGTCCTCGCCCCGAATCCCGGCCACCTGCACCAGCGCCCCTTCTGGAGGTAATCCACCATCCTGCATCCGGCGGGCGGACACCATGCGGCCATCCATCGTCTCAATCCAGACGAGGTCGCCTCGGGGATCGTGATCGTGATGGGTGATCCGTCCCTGAATCTCCCACACATCGCCAACTTGGGGCAGGGGAATCTCAGGACCACCCGTGAGGGCCAACACCAGCACCCATGCGGGCATAGGCCCTCCTTGACGACCGACGCGTCAAAGCGACCCCAAGGGGATTCGAACCCCTGTTCCCAGGATGAAAACCTGATGTCCTAGACCTGACTAGACGATGGGGTCGTCGTGCGGGGATGATACCAGTTCATGCATGGAACGCACCCGTGACCGCTGACACTCCAACGGTGATTTGCCCACTTCGAATGGAAGCATCCGCCATGCGGCGCGGCGCGCGCCGGCATGGCTGGGTACTGCGCACGTCGGGCATCGGCGCGACGGCGATAACCGAAGCCTGTGCTGCGGCACCGGGAAACGGCACCGTCGTCCTGGCGGGGGTCGCCGGCGCCCTGCATCCCACGATGTCGGCAGGCTCAGCCTGGCAGGTCACCGAGGTGTATACCGAAGAGGGCATCGTCGAGAGCCCCCAGGAATCGACCGGAATCAGGGTGACCGGTGCCGACGTCATCATTGCGACGCCCGAAGACAAGCTGGCACTCAACGAACGCACCGGCGCCCATCTGGTGGACATGGAGTCCCACGCATTCGCCGAGGCCATGCAGCAGGTGGGTCGTCCGTGGGCCATCTTTCGAGGCGTCAGTGATGGCATCGAGCACTCCCTCCCCCCCGGGTGTGATCGGTGGTTCGCGCAGGACGGCGGATTCCGACTTCCTCGTGCATGTCTGGATCTGCTCGCCGCTCCGCACCATGTCCCACCCCTGCTTGGGTTCGCCGCGCGAACCCGATCGGCGATGCGATCGGTGGCGTCGCTCGTAGAGGAATTCCTCACCGCAGGCGTACCGCCAAGACGGTAGGCTGACCACCACCAACAGGAGGTGTGTTGTATGACCATGTCGGCGATCGTGTGTGTATGCATCGGGTCACCCGGGGCGGCGTTCGCATCTCCGCCTGCCGATGCCGGCATCCGCGCAGCCCTCGAAGCTGTGGTGATACCCGCTACTCCCTCCTGCGAACCGGCCCCATGGACTGATCTTCCACCACTGGACGGCCAACGACGAACACTCATGGTGCAGGGCGATGAGGCGCTTCCGGAAGCATCGCCCACGCCAACACCCATGTTCGGTGCCGAGGGCTCAACTCGATGGACGGTGCTGGGCAACTTCGGAGTCGAAGTCAAGGACTCCGCCAACACCGAGTACGGAATCGGCCTGGGCGTTCAATGGTTCCTCGTCGACGATTTCGCCTTTGCGCCAGCACTTCGCGTGTGGGGCTTCTCTCAGGAAGGTGAGAACGCCTTCGGGGGGAGTCTGGACCTGCTCTTTCAGTGGCACTTCCTGAAGGGTGACACCTGGTCGCTTTATGGCGACTTCGGGTGCGGCATGCTGGGAACCAATCACAACGTGCCCTTTGACGGGTCACAGTTCAACTTCACGCCGCAGGCCGGCCTCGGTGTCACATTTGATGTCGGGCAGGAGCGGCGGTGGGTGGTCGGTGTCCGCTGGCATCACATCTCCAACGCCACCCTCTACCAGAACAACCCCGGACGCGACAGCGTGCTCTTCTACACGGGACTCAGCCTTCCGTTCTGACGAGTTGCTCAGACTCGCCGAAACGCGAGCGACACGTTGTGGCCGCCGAACCCGAAGGTATTGTTGAGTGCCACATCAACCTGCCTGTCGGCGGCGACATTGGCCACGAAGTCAAGGTCCATCCCTTCGTCCGGATGATCCAGATTGATCGTAGGGGGCAGCACGCCGTGGTGGAGCGCCATGACACACGCCACGGACTCGATGCCGCCAGCGGCGCCAAGTGCGTGGCCCGTCATCGATTTGGTCGAGGACATGGCCAGTGACTGAGCGTGGTCACCGAAGAGCCGCTTCACCGCAGCGACTTCAGCGGCATCGCCCAGTGGGGTCGACGTACCGTGCGCATTGATGTACCCGACGTCTGCTGTGTTGAGACCCGCCGACGCAAGCGCGAACTCCATGGCCTTTCCTGCCCCGGTTCCTTCCGGATCCGGGGCCGCGATGTGGTGCGCATCGCCCGTGATGCCGAACCCAACGACTTCGGCGTATATCTCAGCGCCTCGAGCCTTGGCGTGTTCGTACTCCTCGAGCACCAGCACTGCCGCCCCCTCTGCGAGCACGAATCCGTCTCGATCCCGATCGAAAGGACGCGAGGCCGCGCTCGGATCGTCATTGCGTGTGGAGAGCGCCTTCATCGCACTGAAGGCGGCTATACACAACTTGGACACCGCCGCCTCGGTGCCTCCGGCGAACATGACGTCCACCAGCCCGCGCTGGATCATCATGTACGCATCGGCCAACGCATGGCCTCCCGTCGCACACGCGGTCGCAACCGCTGTGTTGCACCCTCTCAGATCAAACTTGATGGAGATCTGTCCCGCCGTCGCGTTGACCATCAATTTGGGAACGACGAACGGGCTCAGACGCTTGGGGCCCTTCTCCAGAAGGCGCTGGTAGTGCGTCTCGATCGTCAGAATGCCGCCGATGCCAGACCCGATCGCCACGCCACGGCGATATGGATCTCCCGCAGCAAAGTCGAACCCACAATCGTCCGCCGCCTCCATGGCGGCCGCGAGTCCCATCTGCGCGGCGCGATCGATCTTCCTCGCCTCCGGCGTCGTCATGAACGCCTGAGGATCAAAGTCGTTCGCCTCACCGGCAATCGTGGTCGACCACTCGTCGTCCTGCTCAAAGGCCGTGATGGGACCGATTCCCGATCGACCCGCAGCAAGACCATCCCACAGGGCACGCGCGCCCACACCCAGATCGGTGACGGCGCCCACTCCGGTCACGACGACTCGACGCTCACTTGACATGCGGCTACTCCGCCGAATCCGGGAGCGACTCAGGCCTTGGCGGCTTCGAGGATGTAGTCGATTGCCTGGCCGACCGTCTGAATCTTCTCAGCCTGGTCGTCCGGAATCGACGTATCGAACTCGTCCTCAAACTCCATCACCAACTCGACGGTGTCGAGGCTGTCTGCGTTGAGGTCGTTGGCGAAACTCGTATCACGGCTGACCTCGCCCTTGTCCACACCCATTTGCTCAGCCACGATCTCGATGACCTTGGCTTCAACCTCTGCTTCCGTCACGGCAGAATCTCCTGAGCGCAGGGACCAGCCCCTGCGTGATCACGGGAATTGTACAGCCTGACCGCGCTCGCTGCGGGGTTCCATCAACTCAGCATGCCGCCGTCCACAGCCAGCACGTGCCCGGTCACATACCCGGCCTCCTCAGAGGCCAGATAGGACACGGCGGCCGCGATCTCGTCGGACCGCCCCAGCCGCCTGAGCGGCAGGCGGCCAACCGCTTCCTTGACGAGCGATTCGGGAAGTGCATCCGTCATGTCGGTCTCGATGAATCCAGGCGCGACCACATTGGCGGTGATGCCCTTACCCCCCAATTCCTTACCGATGGACCGCGTCATGCCAATAAGGCCCGCCTTGGCCGCCGCGTAGTTGACCTGCCCTGGATTGCCCATGATGCCAACCACCGAGCCGATGTTGATCAGCCGCCCCCAGCGTCCCCGCATCATCGGCCGAGCGGCCGCGCGGCACAGTCGAAAGGCGGCGCGAAGATTGGTCGCCAGCACCGCATCAAAATCCTCGTCACTCATTCGCAGAATGAGGCCATCTCGCGTAATCCCGGCGTTGTTGACAAGCACGTCCAGACGACCGTGCCGGTCCACCACCCCCTCAATCATCGCATCGACGGCCGCGTCATCGGCCAGATCGCACGGCAACGCTTCGGCCGCGCCACCTGCGTCAGAGATGGCCTTTGCGTTGGCAGCGATAGCGTCCTCGGACCTCGCCACGAGTACCACATGAAATCCATCTGCACCCAGCCGGGTTGCGATCGCCTTCCCAATGCCTCGACTGGCCCCGGTCACGATCGCCACGCGCCGCGATGCTGCGTCGCCTTCACTCATCATGCACTTGCTCCTTCAGGTGACGTAGTCACGCGGCCCTATCGACTGGGGGACGAGCCCCCACCACCCGATGAACCACCCTCATCAAACTCTTCCTCGCCCACCGATGCCACCGCCGCAGCCTGCTCGACGCCAAGGTCGGCCTGGGAGAGCAATGCTGCCTCACGCTCCACGGCTGCATACCAGTCGAGGAATGGTTCTGAGCCCAGCTGCGTGCTCAGGCCGGGAGGAAGCGGCGCTGCGCGAAACACGCCCCCCTCGATACCGGACACGGCCTCCCACATCTGTCCTTCGATTCGATCTGAAAACTCGAAGAGGCCAAGGACCGCAATCTGCCCCGAGCTGGCGGACCCGGTCTGGATCTCGATCCCCTCAATCTGCCCGGCCAAGGCCCGCAGGTCGCCCCGCTGCTCAAGGATCGCCAACTCCTCGCGCTCCACATCATCGAGAAACGGGCGAAGCAGATCGGCGTCGCCCTTGGCAAATGCATCGAAGAACCGGAGCACCATCAGCCGCTCGGCGTCGTTCGGCGGGGCCGCCGCGTCATTGAGCCACACACGGGAATCGATCCCGTTGGTCTCCATGAGCTCGTCGATCGGGGTGAGCGTTGGCTCAGCAGCAGCCACCACCGTCGGCCTGGGCTTGGGCTTCTCCTTCTCCTCTTCTCCACACCCCGGCAGGCATGCCGCCATGCCGGACAGGACTGCGATCGGAAGGATCAACTCACGCAGTAGGGGTCGTCGTTTCGGGCTGATCATGATTTTCCACCTTGGCTGATCGATCGATTCGCCGCATGAGTCCTTTGAGCACCTTGCCTGGTGCCAACTCGGTCCAGTTCCCACATCCCGCCTCGATCATGGCGGCCATCTGGCCGCTCCACCGCACCGGGCTGGTGATCTGCTCGGCCAGCATTCGCCGAATGGCCTCGGGGGAATCGGCAGGATAGCGCGAGGCGGTGACGTTCGTCCACACCTCTGCCATTGGAGGCTGCAGATCGGTGTCTGCGAGGACATCGAGCATGGATTCTGCCGCCGGCGCCATGTGCGGCGAGTGGAACGCCCCCGCCACCGCCAGGGGCGTTGC